>CALYZQ010000086.1 GCA_945609985.1 uncultured Lachnospiraceae bacterium
GTGATTCCTTCTTCTATTAGAACGATTGAGCAGAATGCATTTAGAGGCTGTCATAATTTAAGTACTGTAATTTTCAGTGAGCCGGTCAATGTGACTACTATAGGGACAAATGCTTTCCAAACTCAGGATGTATTTGAGCATAAGGGCGGTTGTACGAATACTACATTGGAGATGACACCCACTCTGCAGTTTGTGGGACCGATTTCCTATTCGTGCGTACCGTTTACCTACGCAATGGATCCCGGCAGTAATATTAATGTGGGCTCCCAGATGCGTTCCTATATTACCTATTACAGCAGCTGGCCTCAGAATTTGCAGGTAAAATATAATCCGGATACTGACAAAAATGAGCTTATTAATTATCCGACCTTTAAAGAATTAAAGGAATTTGAAACAATTACTTCACAGGAACAGGCGCTTGCAAAATATCCTTATATGACAAGCCGCAATTGGCAAGATTATGTGACTGCTGCAAAAAATGCATTTGTAAAAAATGCAAATCCGGCACTTGTAAATACTATGACGGACTATGAGAAAGAAATTATTGAAGCAGCTACTAATATTGTGTTGCCGGAAGGAATTGAATCCATACAGCAAGGGCTGTTTACAACGAAAGAGTTGGAACTTTCAGAAACGGATGTGGATAAGACTATCACTGCATACAGTCTGCAGGAAGTTGCAGCTGGAAGCTTTAAGGATTGTAAGAATCTTGTAAAGATTGATTTGGTTGGTGAAACGACTCTGATTGGTGATCATGCATTTGAAAACTGTGTGAAGCTGAGTGAGGTTTATTTACCTTCTACTGTTAATACAATGGGACTTCGTCCATTTGCAAACTGTGGCGTGCTTTCACATGTAAACTTTGCGGATGATGATTATTTTACCTGTGATAATTCCATTATCTTCGGTATGGATGCAGAGGGTAACAAATATCGCATCGTAGAGTATCTGGAAGGAAGAGAGAGCGGTGTTGTGACTGCTGATGAGCTTACCGGAGTGAAAGAAATTGCCGAGGAGGCATTTATGGAAACCGAGGTCAGCTCCGTAGACTTAAGAGAAACTGAGATAAAAGATATTGCAGCGAATTCCTTTGCGCAGACACCGAAGCTGTTTGGCGTCTATCTTCCTGATACATGGAGTTCTATAACAGACGGTGCATTCGCAGACAGTAGTCTTCAATATCTGGAAATCCCGGGTAATCTTGGATTTATCGGTAATGAGGCGTTTACCAATCGTGATTCGGCGCTTACCTTCTATTGTGAGGACGGTAGCAGTGCCAAGACCTATGCGGATAAGAATGGTATTAAGACAACTTCCAAACCGATAGAGATTTATTATACAGTGCGTTTCTGGGATTATGACAATACTCTGTTGGATACCCAGACCATTCTTGCGGGACAGGATGCAGTCCCTCCTGAGGTTGCGGGAAGAGAGGGCTATATTCATACAGGCTGGGCTCCTGCGTATACAGGTATCAACAGAGATATGGATATTACCGCACAATACGAGGCAGAGCATCCGGATGCCCATAAGCTGACTGTTATATTCCTTGATCATGACGATAAGGAATTAAAAAAGGTATTGGTAGCAAAGGGACAGGATGCAGAACCACCCATTGATCCGGTAAGAGAAGGTTATACTTTTATAGGTTGGAGACCTTCCGTGAAGAACATCCAGGAAAACACAACCATATATGCACAGTATGAAAAACTGGATTCAACAGAAAAGCAGCTTACGGTAAGATTTATTGATTTTGACGACACAGTGTTATATACACAACGTGTTGATTATGGTGCAGATGCAATTACACCTCAGAATCCTACCAGAGAAGGTTATACCTTTACAGGTTGGAGGCCTGCTATTACCGGTGTGACCAAGGATATGGATACCTATGCCCAATATGAGAAGATAGGTGGCGGCGGTAGTGGAGATGGTACCGGAAATAACGGTGACGGTACCGGAAATGGTGGAACTGGTGGTGGCACAGGAAACGGACAGACAACCACTAAATTGTACAGTCTGACGGTACGAAACGGTAGCGGTTCCGGTAGCTATGCAGCCGGTGCACAGCCAATCATTATTGCAAACGACCCTACATCTACACAAGAGTTCAGCCATTGGACCATTTCACCGGAAAATACCAAGATCGCAAGTCTGGTACTGACGGCTACTGTAATTACCATGCCGGAAGGTGATGTAACCGTAACGGCCAATTATAAGAAGAAAGAAAATACTTCCGGCGGTTCAACAGATACCGGAAATAATAACAGACCGAACAATGGAGGAACCGTAAGTGGAGGAACTTCTCTTGTCATTGATAAAAACGGTTTGTCCAATACCGGTGTGGCATCTGTAACGGTTAATGGTTCATCGGACAATTTTGTGATTAAGATTACAAACAGTACGGAAGCGGCAGAAGCTGCTGTGAGAGCATTGAAGGCGGAATTTGGTAATCTTGACGGTATCAAATACTTCCCTATGGATATCAGTCTCTATGATTCCAAGGGCAAAAATAAGATTACTGACACGACCGGATTGGAAATTAAGGTCACTATTCCGTTGCCGGATTCTATGATTAAGTATGCGGGAAATAATAAGGTTGCAAGTATTGTGGAAAGCCGTTTGGAAAAGCTGAATGCTAAATTTACCACGATTAACGGCGTTGCATGTATCACCTTTAATGCGGAGCATTTTTCACCGTATGTAATTTATGTGGACACGAACAATCTTACGGCAAGCGGCGTAAAGGATGAGACGCCCAAGACAGGTGACGGAATTCATCCCAAGTGGTTTTTATCAATCGGTCTTGCGTGTGTATCCTTTGTACTCTTTATGAAGAAGGATAGAAGGAAACTGAAAAAAGTGATGGCTTAATGAGGCGGAAGATATGAAGGGAAAAAGAAGGCTTTTGGGTGTTCTTATGATAATAGGCGCACTCGTAATCATGCAACTTCCCATGAAGGAGGCAGATGCAGCAACATCTGCTTCTCCTTTTAAAATGGAGGGAGCTACACTGGTCAAGTATCGTGGCACGGAGAAAAACGTGTCTATTCCTGATACGGTGGAAGTGATTGCAAAGGGAGCCTTTGAAGGGAAAAATACGGTTGAAGTGGTTGTGATACCATCTTCCGTTAAGAGAATAGATTCCTATGCCTTTTGGGGTTGTGAGAGCTTAGAAAAGATTATTATCGGTAGTGGACTAACGGAAATTGGAGATTATGTCTTTGCTAATTGTGTGGGCCTTACAGATGTGACTATTCCTACCAACATCAGAAGAATCGGCATTCAGGCATTTGCAGATTGTGTCAATATGACGGAGATTACAATTCCGTTTCAGGTGACGGATATCCATGAAACTGCGTTTGACGGATGCAGTAAGCTTGTGATAGATTGTGAACCCGGAACCTATGCAGATGAATATGCAAAAGAGTTTTATGAGAGACAGAAGGAAATGCCGGAGTATGAGGATGTGCCGGGTTATACCGGTGATACGGTAACTCCGACACCAACACAAATGCCGGTACCAACACAGGCTCCGGAGCCGGAAAACAATAAGGACTTATTGGGAAGTACCTATATTGTAGGAAATCAGGCCGTTGTTTTCCTTGATAATGGAGAGCCGATTGTATATGGTACGGAAGCGACGATAGCACCGGAAGGGGCAACAGAAAATCCTGATAATCCTGAAGATATCGGAGAGGTTACCACAGAACAAGCGAATGCTATTGTTAAATACAGTGTAGTTGATGGAAAGATTGTTGCGGATCAGGCATATTATCAAAGCCGAAAGCTTAGTAATGTGAAGATTCCTGAAGGTATAGAAGAGATAGGTGAGTTTTCCTTCGCGCGAAGTGTATTGGAAAGTATTACATTACCGGAATCCCTAAAGGAAATCAGCTACGGTGCATTTTATCATTGTGATAATTTAAAGCAGGTGTCATTGCCTGCCGGTATCAGAAACATAGGACCAAAGGCCTTTTCGCATACGGCATGGGTAAATTCATTTTTGAAAGGTGAGATATTCGATAATTCCGATTTCCTGATTAGTGGTGGCGTACTCGTTGCATACAGAGGAAATGCTGACAAGGTTATTGTGCCGGAGGGCGTAACAGTTATAGCGGCGGAAGCGTTTATGAATCATAAAGAGATTAATAAAGTGGAACTTCCGCAAAGCCTTTTGGTGATTGGAGAAGGTGTTTTTGAAGGATGCTCAAATTTAGGTCAGCTTAGCTTGAACGGTTCTGTAGAGGAGATTAAAGACAGAGCATTTGCGGGTTGCAATTTATCAAAAGTCAGATTGCCGAAAAGTGTAGTGAAATTAGGTATCAGGGCTTTTGACGATACCGTTAAGGTGAGTTATGAAGGAACAGTACCGGAAAGGGCTTATGAGCCATCTGCACAACGATTGTCAAACGAAAGCTATCGCGTATACGGCAAGCTTTCAGGTGAGAGCGGAGTAACAGTTGAAGGAATAAAGCGCGCCTATGCAACCCTTGCCGGTGCCCAAAGAAGCTACAGTTTATCTGTAAATGCTATGGCAGATAACAGCAGCATGGAGAATGCTTTTATACGAAATATGCATACGAATATGCCTACTGATGCGATTAGGTATCATATGGAACTTACGGATGCAAGCAACGTGCCTATTACGAAGCTTGGAAAGCAGCGCCTTACCGTGACATTACCGATACAGGATAGCTTTAAAGGACAGGAGTTAAAGGTCTATACTCTTGACAGAAACGGTCAGTTGGAGCTGCTTAATTCCAAAGAAGTAAGAGTTGATGGTACAGACTGCGTGCAATTTGAATTAGATTATGTGTCCGACATTGCAATATGTACCACAGGCATCATCACGGAAGAAATATCAATCGTCAGTATGAGCGGACCTGTATTACAAAACAACAATACATTTGTTATTATTAAATGGATTTTGGTTGCTGCGGTATTGATTTTGGGCATGTGCTTTATATTGAAGAAAAGCAAATAAGAGAACAAAAGAGCAGTCCTGGCATAAGATATATGAAACTTATGGTGGGGCTGTTTTTATGTTACGCGTAAGAAAACAGATAGGTGTTACAGAAGAACTTATTGATAGTTTGCCGGAAAATACGGTTACGGTTGCTGTCTTGGACAGTGGAATTGCCAATCACCCGGATTTATCAGGCAAGGTGATTGCGTTTGCTGATTTTGTGTCCGGCAGAAAACAGCCATATGATGATAATGGTCATGGTACACATGTCTGCGGAATTATATGTGGAAGCGGAAGGATGTCCGACGGAAAATATTGTGGTATTGCACCTCAGATTAAGTTGGTTGTAGGCAAAGTCCTAAACCAAAAGGGAGAGGGAAGCGCAAATCACATGATAATGGGACTCAGATGGATTGCGAATATATGTGATACCTATAATATAAGAATACTTAATATTTCAGTAGGAATTGGTGAACTAAAGGAAAGCAGTAAGGAAGAAGAACTTCAAAAAGAGTTAGAAGCATTGTGGAACAAGGGAATAACAATTGTCTGTGCGGCAGGAAATAAAGGACCGGACGAGAATACCCTGTCGGCTATCTGCTCAAAAGACGACATCATAACGGTGGGCTGTCATGATGGTATGTATTACAAGGATAATCCAAAACGCTGTGAAACCTATTCGGGCAGGGGGAGATTTGGAACAATACCGAGAAAACCTGATATTGTTGCGCCGGGAACAGATATCGTTTCCTGTAATGTGTCTTTTAATAGAAAGGCATATGTTAAGAAAAGCGGTACATCCATGGCTACACCAATAGTTTCAGGTGTTCTTGCACTTGCGTTACAGAAACAGCCGGATTTGACGAACAAAGAGCTTCGTCAAAGAATTACCTTTAGTGCCAGAGATTTGGGAGAACCATGGAATAAACAGGGTTGGGGAATGGTAGATGCCGGAAAGATGTTATGGTAAATATTTCTGAAATGTATTGACACGTCTCGTATAATTGTATACAATCATACGAGACGTGCATTAGTTCGCGAGTAAACTCTATATTTTAAATTATATCTAATAGAAAGGTGTATACATGATGATAGAGAATCAGATGTTTCAGAATCGTCCCGTGACAATGAATCACAAAAATAATTTATTAGAGATAGAAGAGCATATGTATATATTGGATGATGTGGAAAAACCCAATGTCTTCCGTAATATGTTCCCCTATTCAGAGGTTCCCAAGATTCCTTTTAATGACAGAATTGTGCCGCACAATATGCCTAAGGATATTTGGATTACGGATACGACCTTCCGTGACGGACAACAGTCAAGAGCGCCTTATACCACAGAGCAGATTGTGACAATCTATGATTACTTACATAAGCTTGGCGGCCCTAACGGTATGATTCGAGCAAGTGAATTCTTCCTGTACAGTAAAAAGGACAGGGATGCTGTTTACAAATGTATGGAAAGAGGCTATGAATTCCCGGAAGTAACCAGCTGGATTCGCGCAAGCAAGGAGGATTTCAAGCTTGTTAAGGAAATCGGTATGAAGGAAACAGGTATATTGGTAAGCTGCTCGGATTATCATATTTTCCTTAAGATGAAGATGACCAGAAAACAGGCGATGGAGCACTACTTAAGTGTGGTTAAGGATTGTCTGGAGGAAGGCATCAGTGTAAGATGTCATCTGGAGGATATTACCCGTGCGGATATTTATGGTTATGTAGTTCCCTTCTGTTTAGAGCTTATGAAGCTGATGGAACAGTATAAAATTCCCATTAAGGTGCGTGCCTGCGATACTATGGGTTACGGTGTCAATTTCCCCGGTGCAGTTATTCCACGTAGCGTACAGGGCATTATCTATGCTCTTCACGTTCATGCAGGTGTGCCTCATGAACTGATTGAATGGCATGGACACAATGACTTCTACAAGGCGGTTGCAAACTCTACCACAGCATGGTTGTACGGCTGTTCCGGTATCAATACCTCGTTGTTTGGTATCGGTGAAAGAACCGGTAATACACCTTTGGAAGCAATGGTATTTGAATATGCGCAGCTTAAGGGTGATTTGAATGGTATGGATACCACAGTGATCACTGAGCTTGCAGAGTATTATGAGAAGGAAATAGGATATCACATTCCTGAGCGTACACCCTTTGTTGGTAAGAACTTTAATGTGACAAGAGCAGGTATCCATGCGGACGGTCTTCTGAAAAATGAAGAGATTTATAATATTTTTGATACGGAGAAGTTTTTAAACCGCCCCGTACTCTGTGCGATTTCCAATACCTCAGGACTTGCAGGTATTGCGCATTGGATTAATACTTATTATAAATTGAAGGATGATAAACAGATTCAGAAGAACTGTGAGCTTGTTGCTGAAATAAAGAAGTGGGTAGATGAGGAGTACGAAGGCGGTCGTGTGACCGTTATGACTGACAATGAAATCATTGCCTGTATCAATCGTATCTGCCTTGAGAAGAACATCAAAATCGGCGAATAGAATGGAGTAAAAATGAGTGGTTATGATGTAAAACAGGAGGTTACTGATAAGTATTCCCTTCGCGGTCGTGTGTTTCACAAGCTGAGGGAGGATATCTTAAGCGGTAAGTATGAGGATTACGAGGAACTGAAGGAAGTAGCAATCGGTGAGGAGATGGGAGTCAGCAGAACTCCCGTAAGAGAAGCCTTCAGACAGCTTGAGTTGGAGGGACTGATTCAGATTGTTCCCAACAAGGGCGCCTATGTAACCGGTATTACCGAGAAGGACGTAAAAGATATCTATATGATACGTTCCCTTTTGGAGGGACTTTGTGCCAGATGGGCTACAGAGCATATCACAAAGGAACAGCTTGAAGAGATGGAGGAAAATGTATACTTAGCTGAGTTTCATGCAAAGAAAGGACATTTGGAGCAGCTTGCGGAGCTGGACAACCGGTTTCATGATATTTTGTATGAGGCATGTAACAGCAAGATTTTGGAGCATCAGCTGAAGGATTTTCACCAGTATGTGCTGCGTGTGCGTAAAAAGACCCTTTCAAGCGCCAACAGAGGCCCCAAATCCAACGAGGAGCATGCAGGAATCTTAGAAGCAATACGTTCAGGTAATGCTGAGTTAGCGGAAAAGCTTGCCAATACACATATGATAAATGCCTATGAAAATATGGTAAAGAACGGTCTCCATGAGGCCTATGAAAAATTGTAAGAAACTTGTAAGAAATTGTAAGATTTTCTTAATTGACTTTAAAAAACAATAAAATTAAACTTATAAGAGAAAGGAACAAATACTATGGAAAAGATTAAAATGACAACCCCCTTGGTTGAGATGGACGGAGATGAAATGACCAGGATTCTCTGGCAGATGATTAAGGAGGAGCTGTTACTTCCTTACATAGATTTGAAGACTGAGTACTATGATTTGGGACTGGAGTATCGTAATGAGACAAACGACCAGGTAACCGTTGATTCTGCCAATGCTACATTAAAGTATGGTGTTGCGGTAAAATGTGCAACCATCACACCCAACGCAGCAAGAATGACAGAATATGATTTGAAGGAAATGTGGAAGAGCCCCAACGGAACCATCCGTGCCATTTTGGACGGTACCGTATTCCGCGCACCCATCCTTGTAAAGGGTATTGTACCTTATGTAAGTAACTGGACTAAGCCCATTACCATTGCACGTCATGCGTACGGTGACGTGTATAAGAATACCGAGATAAAGGTTCCCGGAGCAGGTAAGGCTGAGCTTGTGTACACCGCAGAGGACGGTACAGAGGTACGTGAGGTAATTCACACCTTCAAGGGAGCAGGAATCCTGCAGGGTATTCACAATACCGAGGAATCCATCGAAAGCTTTGCAAGAGCATGCTTTGGCTATGCGATTGATACAAAGCAGGATTTGTGGTTTGCAACAAAGGATACCATTTCCAAAAAGTACGATCATACCTTTAAAGATATTTTCCAGGAGATTTACGAGGCTGAGTATAAGGAAAAATTCGAAGAGCTTGGTATTGAGTATTTCTACACCCTGATTGATGACGCGGTTGCCAGAGTTATCCGTTCCGAGGGCGGCTTTATCTGGGCATGCAAGAATTATGATGGTGATGTAATGAGTGATATGGTAGCTACTGCTTACGGTGATTTATCCATGATGACCTCCGTATTGGTAAGCCCCAGTGGAGTGTATGAGTATGAGGCAGCACACGGTACCGTACAGCGTCACTATTACAAGCACTTAAAGGGTGAGGAAACCTCCACCAACTCTATCGCAACCATCTTTGCATGGACCGGCGCACTGAAGAAGCGCGGTGAGCTTGACGGAATTGACGAGCTGGTAGCTTTTGCAGAGAAGCTTGAAAAAGCTTGTATTAAGACCGTGGAAGACGGCAAGATGACCAAGAGTCTTTCCCTGATATCAACCTGTGAGAATCCTGTGATTCTGAACAGTCTCGATTTTATTAAGGCTATCAGAGAGACCTTTGATAATATGTAATAAATAACCGGGGAGGTTAACGAATGAAGGGTAAAAGATTTTTGTGTGGGGTACTTACGGCATTTACTTTACTTACAGGATGTGCAAAGGGTACTGCCGAAGATGTTTTAGGTAAAACATCAATTTCTGAAACTGAAAATGAACAGACGAAAGGAACTCTTCCATTGGAAGAGTTCTTTTGGCAATCAGGAGAATATGGTGAAACGAAAAAAATGACGAGCGGAGATCCCATATATATCAATGATTATATGGGGAATATTTTGGGCATACCGGATTTTGATTACCAAATTGAAATGAGGGAATCAGATTATTATCATGATGTTTTGTATAGCCTGCGTTCCTATTCCATTGTGGGAGAGGGAAAAGTAGATTATAAATTCTTTATAGATACTTTCGATATTAAGCAAAAGGAGCTTCATACGAAAGAGCTGGATTTTTCTAATCTGCTGGGTGATGGAAGAATTTGTTATCCCGATAAGTTTCAGGTGCTTTCAGAAAATGAATTTATGGTTACAGTGGATTTTAGAGATGAAGAAGGTATACTGAATGAAGTGAAAGTCGTGTATTTGAATCAGGACTTTAAGATGACAAAAGCAGTAGATATCTTTCCGGTAATAGAACAGATGGATATGGTACCGGATCCATTCTTTGCGTTTCAGGGGACTGTAAAAGCAGATAATGCAGGAAATATCTATGTGTGCAGTGATTCGCTTCCCATTGTCAATGTGGTTGACGATACAGGTAGTGTCATTTGTAATATGGAGGTTTTGAATGCTTCCAGTGAACCTGCAATGTTTTCCATGATGACGCACGACCAAATTCCAATATTTGAAGTTGCAGATATGAAAAATCGGAAGAATACTCTGTTTTGGTATGATAATGACAGTGGAAGCATGAAGATTATGACAGAGACCAATTATGAGGGCGTGACAGGGCGCTGTATGAATCGATACGGTGAAATCTATTACCTGTATGGCAGGGATATCGTTCGATGGAATGCAAAAAGCGGCGTAAAGGAAAAGGTTTTTAGTCTGGCAGAAAACGGAATTGGTACCAATTCCGCATGGCAGAAAATTTTTGTGGATTCACAAGGGGAGTTTTATCTTATGGATAATACGGAAGATCC
>CALYZQ010000087.1 GCA_945609985.1 uncultured Lachnospiraceae bacterium
CTTGTACCAATAAATATGCTGTGTTCAGCCGGATGGATGGCAACCACCATCAACTATTTATGGCCTATTACAATAGGTCTTTATTCTCTGATTCCAATATGTAAGTGGTTTAGAAAGCAAAAAATACATTTGTATGAATATTTCTTTGGCTGTATTGCATGTTTATTTGGCGGGAGTATGGAACAAATGGTGGCAGTACTGTTTGTAGTATATGTGTTATTAATTTGTTATAGTGTCTATATGGGTGAAAAGATACCGGTATTGTTATGGATATATAGTATATTGTCATTAGCGATGTTGGCGTTTGTTCTAACTTGTCCGGGAAATGCATCGAGAGTTGTTATGGAAACACAGACGTGGTTCCCTGAGTTTGCAACAATGTCTCTGTTTGAAAAATTAGCAACTGGTTTTTTAACTACATTTTCTTGCTATATTTCCTGCAGAGAAGGCATTATTATATTTCTGCTGTTTACATATGTACTGATGTTGGTTACTTTTTGTATTGATAAAAGAAAGATTGTGCGATGTATAGCACTATATCCCTTTGTTATTACATTTCTATGGGGATTTGTAGGAAGAATAATTGTTAAGATGAATTTTACAACCAGAATATATTGGATAGGATTGCTTCAAAATGATAAAATATCAAAGTTAGGTGTGTATCATTTGCCACATATCATTATTGAGAGTGTAGTGTTTCTTTCCGTGTTGTTCACAGTAGTATTTTCTTTATATGTTGTATTTGGGAAACATATAGATTTTTTAATTTCGGTAATTGTTATATTAGCGTCAATTTGTAGCAGTGTAGTAATTGGTTTATCGCCTACTGTGTATGTGTCTGGGACAAGGACGTTCACGCTGGGATATATTGGCTTTCTGATTGCTGTATTTATGTGTGTTCAAAAGAGTTTTGCTGTTTGGCAAAATAAGAAAATTATTAAATGTATGATACCATTCTATGTTTTTTGCTTTGTGGCTAACATAGTGATGAACATAAACGTATAAAAGAGCGGGAAGCTCGTTCGATAATATACATTGGAATGTAATAGGCCTCATAAGCTATAGTAAATATATATTAAGAGGACGAAACAATGTTAAACATGATTTGGGCCGTAATGATACTCCTGGGAGTAATCTTTGCGGCCTGTACGGGACGGATGAGTGAGGTGACAAATGCAGCGATAAACAGTGCGGGGGATGCAATCAATCTCTGCATTACCATGGCGGGGGTTATGGCTCTCTGGATGGGACTTATGGAAATCGCGGGAAAAGCGGGACTGATAGAGAAATTGACAAAGGGAATCGGTCCGTTCCTTACCTTTTTGTTTCCAAGGATTCCCAAGGAGCATCCTGCAAGAGGTTATATTGCAACCAACATTATTGCCAATGTGCTGGGACTTGGCTGGGCTTGCACGCCCGCAGGCTTAAAGGCGATGGAGGAGCTTTCTAATTTGGAAAGAGAACGGGGCAATCCGGAATACGCTATGAGTACAAAACAGAATGCGTCTGCCAGATGCGCCAGTAAAGAAATGTGTACATTTCTGATATTGAATATTTCTTCACTGCAGCTGATTCCGGTAAATATGATTGCTTACAGAAGTCAATATGGCAGCTCCAATCCCACGGGTATTATCATGCCTGCCATAGCAGCCACCCTCATCAGTACTGTGGTGGCTATTATTTACTGCAAAATAAAGGATAGACGGTAAATGTGAGAAATCATCAATTCTTTGTTAGCATTAATCATTGTTGAAAGAAGCAAAAAGAGGTATAAAAAAGGTATATGCTTATTGTGGCAAAGTACGGAAAGGAGACAATAAAAATGTCTAAAGTAATTTTGAGCTATACCAGACAACCTATTAATAATGTACTGTATGATCCTCGTCTGGCATACAGCATGCATTTGGCTATCAGTGAAGAGGACGGGAGCTTTAAGGCATTAAATCACAATTCCGGTGTGCTGTTTTCCTTGGCGACGGAGAATGAGAATGGTTCCCTGAATCCTAAATGTATCAAGAGCCCTTACATATTTAAACTGAAGGAGGGCGGCTTCGGCGTGGTAGCAGTGCGGACCGGAGCAGAGGGAGAAGAGGATGAAGAGAGCAAGGGAGGCGTTCTTCTTTGGAAGTCCGAGGATTTAGTTCGTTACGATGAAATAGGTCTGCTTTCTCTTGGCGAGGAATTCATAGATAAAGTATTCTGTGTATATCGTGAAGTGGAAGATGATTATGTGTTGTCCTTTAGAGATGCAAAAGGGCAGTGGTTTATTGCTTGTATGGACGATGTGTTTACCTTAAAGGCAGGTGAGGTAAAGGCAATTGATGCGCCTTCCTGTGAAATGCTTGCAAAGGCGGGGCTGTTTAGTGAGCAGGATGCGTCTAAGGTAGAAAAGATTCAGGGTGTGGTACCCTACAGCACGATTGAG
This sequence comes from uncultured Lachnospiraceae bacterium, assembly GCA_945609985.1. GTDB lineage: Bacteria > Bacillota > Clostridia > Lachnospirales > Lachnospiraceae > Acetatifactor. Next base: position 2,426 of record CALYZQ010000087.1, read on the forward strand.
GTATCTGATGCAGTGGCTGACAGACTTTGCAAGAAGCTATTGACACCTATAAATGTGGGAATGGAATTCCCTGCACAGGTAACTGCTTCAAGCAAAGAAGAGTTGGATACTATATTTGCTACTGCTTTGTACAGTGATGGTACTCAGGCAAAGAAAAGAGTTGATTGGAACCTTTCCGGCGTTGATTTTGATAAGAAGGGTGAATATAACATTGCGGGATTGGTGCACAAGGAGCATTTTGAATTTCCTATAGCATTTAATCGTGCAGACCCTTGTATGACAAAGTGGAACGGAAAGTATTACTTTATTGCGACCAATGATGCTGACCATAACCATACATTGTATATCAGAGAGGCGGATTCCATCCCGGAGCTGGTAACGGCTGAGGAGCATTTGATTTTGGATTCCGCTACTTATGAGGGAATCGGAGGCCTTTTGTGGGCACCTGAGTTTCATGAGGTAGAAGGCAGACTGTATATTTTCCATGCATGTACACCCGGACCCTTCTTTCACGAGGAGTGCCATTTAATGACCTTAAAGGAGGGCGGTAACCCTATTAACAGAGAGGATTGGTCACAGCCCAGAAAGATTTTGAAGAAGGATGGGACAGAGCTTTGTGAGGCGGGAAAGACGATTTCCCTTGATATGACCTGCTTTAACTGGGAGGGAGACTATTATGTAATCTGGTCTCAGAGAGAGTTTTTGCCCGAGGATTTGGGAGCATGGCTTTATATTGCAAAGCTGAATCCTAAGGAGCCCTGGAAGCTCCTCACAGACCCCGTGGTGCTTTCTAAGCCCGATTACGGCTGGGCAAATAATCATACCTTTGTGGATGAAGGACCCTTTGCCCTGATGCGTGGCGATAAGTTGTTTATTACCTTTTCCAGTGCTGCAGTTGACAGCTCTTATGTAGTAAGTTATCTGGAGATTGCAAGAGGTAAGGACTTGTTGGAGGCTTCAAACTGGCGCAAGAACAATTACCCCATTCTCACCTCCAGAAGTGTTGAGGGAGAGTTTGGTACCGGACACAATGCTTATGTAATTGATGATGACGGAGTAATCTGGAATACCTATCATGCAAGACCCGGCACCGAAGGTGTGCGAAGCAGCGGTGTCCGCAGAGTGCACTTTGATGTGGATGATTGCCCGGTATTGGATTTGACAGAGGACTTGGATGTGGTTGAGGAGTATCGCAAGATACAGACGAAATTAATTATAAAGTAAGCTTAAGAGGAGCTGGCGTGCTGAGTGATTGGTGCACGGCTCCTTTGTTGTGGTGGAGGGCAGGGGGAGGCTGGGGGGAATTTTTGATTCAAGGCTTAGAAAATGCAGCCGTCCTACACCATTCACAAAAATCCCCCCCATCCTCCCCTGCTTCCTACCATGATAAAGGGGATGTGAATTATCCCTGCCATTCAAACATACTATATAAGTAAGAATGTACAAGGCGTGAGAACTTACATGAACATAATGACACAAATGTCAGATTTTATGATTCCGGTTATTATTTTCTTTGTGGTGGGTTATGGAATGGTATCCGGAGTCAAGACATATGAAACCTTTTTGAAGGGATCAAAGGACGGGCTTAAGATTGTGGTGGATATTATGCCCACATTGATTGGCCTGATGGTGGCGGTAGGAGTGCTTCGGGCTTCCGGATTTTTTGAGTTTTTAGGGGTGTGGCTTAGACCGGTTACGGATACAATAGGTCTGCCCTTTCAGATTTTGCCCCTGCTTGTGATTAAGCTGTTTTCTTCTTCGGCAGCCACCGGCCTGGTATTGGATATTTTCAAGACAGAAGGCCCGGATTCCTATGTGGGTATGATTACTTCTATCCTTATGAGCTGTACGGAAACGGTATTTTATACCATGAGCGTATATTTCCTGGCAGCAAAGGTGACAAAGACAAGGTACACCCTAAAGGGAGCATTGCTGGCCACACTTGCGGGAACTGTTGCCAGCGTGGTGCTTGCAGGAATGCTTGTTTTGTAGCGTTTTGAATGGGATAAGGCTAAAAATGATGGATTGTTAACTAACAATATAGTATAATGAAAGACATGGATGGAAAAATGAAGTTACGGAGAGGTTAGGATGAAAGAAAAAGGACAATCACGTGATGTAAGGTTGGATATATTGCGAATTCTGGCATGTTTTCTTATAGTACTGTCGCATGTTTCTGCTGAAGGTCTGGACGCATTTCCCATAGATACACTAAGCTGGAAGTATTCACATGTACTTAATACGGTTGGTCATACCGGAACCGTCTTATTTTTGTTTATCAGCGGTTCTTTATTGCTTTCTGAAGAATATCAGTTTACGCCTAAGAGGTTTTATGCGCGCAATTTTTTGCGTCTCCTGATTTCATATTGTGCATGGGTTGTGATTTATCATCTGGTAGGCTTTCTTGGCAGAGGGCAGTATTCGTGGCCATTTGTAAAGGATATGATCATAAATATCATTAAGGGGGAAGCGGGATATCATTTTTGGTATGTACCCATGCTCCTGGGTATTTATTTGATTTTGCCGATGCTTCGTGCGATATGCAGGGCAGAAAAGAGTGTCGTAAATTATTTTGTGGCATTGTTTTTTGTGGTTCAGGTGCTCTTTTCTACCATAAAGCTGTTTGAATTTCCGTACAAGTATCTGCTGGTGTCACTGATGGATCGCATCCCGTTTACGCTGGTAAACCATTATGTGGGATATTTTGTTATGGGATATTGGCTTACGGGGGTGGCGCGAAAGTTTACGCCGTCACTGAACAGATGGAGAGGAGGAGTTCTTTTTGTAACAGGTATCGTTGGGAGTCTTCTGGGTGAAATATATCTTACGGTTCAGAACGGATACAAAAGTATCTTCTTTAACAGTTTGTTTTCTGTTACCATGTGTGTAAGCGCAGTTGGTCTATTCATTATGAACCGTGGAATCAGTGTGAAGGATTCTCCTGATTTCGGACGCAGGATAGCAAGAATATCACAGCTGACATTCGGAGTGTATATGTTACATCCGTTGATATTGGGAGAAGCTATGAAAATCTCTCTGACAGACAGGATACCCATAGGTCTCAGACTTCCACTCTTGACAGTGCTGGTGTTTGGAATATCCATGCTGGTGACATGGCTGTTGTCATGGATACCGGGCGTGCGGGAATGGGTGCTATATCAAGCCCATACTCCGAAGCACAAACAAAAAGAAGGTAAGGGTAATTGAACTTAAAAATGTGGTGGCTACCACGGCACTTGAAGTCAATGTGCCTTCGTGTCCCATGTTCTTGGCCATGATATGGCAGCTTACCGTAGTGGGTGAGCCCAGCATCACAAGAATTGCCACAAGCTTGGGACCTGTAAAATCCAAAGCCACTGCAAGGGGAAGGAACAGACAGGGGAAGACCACCAGCTTGAGCAGGGTGGCTACAGCGGTAGGTTTAACCTGTTTGATTGCTTTACGTCCCTCGAAACCGGCTCCCAGTGCGATGAGAGCTAACGGTGTAGCGAGGCCGGAGATATTGTTGATGGTTTTGGACAGGATGGTAGGGAAGCTTAATTTTAATGCAGAAGTCAGCATTCCCAACAAAATGCCAATAATAATAGGGTTTGTCAAAATACCTTTAACGGATGCTTTTAGGGATGCCCGGTCAAGACCGTGGGCACCGGGACCCGTAAAAGAGAGAATCAACACGGCAGCAATGTTATACAAAGGGACAGTACCAATAATCATCAGAGGAGCCATGCCGGAATTGCCGTAAATATTTTGGATAAATGCGATTCCCAAAACGGCAGCGCTGCTTCTGTAGGATGCCTGAATAAATTCGCCCAGACTGGCTTTATTTTTGTAGAAGATAGCGGCGAGAAGCCAGATGACACTGATGCAAATCAGGGTGACAAAGAAACAATACAGTACATATTTGGTGTCCCAGACACTATAAAAATCAGACTCTGCGATGTCCCTGAATACAAGGGCAGGCAGAGTTACTTTATAGTTAAAAGAATTTAGAGTTTTAATAAAGGGTTCATCTAAAACCTTGAGCTGCTTTAGTATGTAGCTCAGCACCATCACCAGAAAAACAGGTATGGTGGCATTTAAGCTGAATAATAACTGTTCCATGAAAAGACCTCTTTAAACCGATATACTTTCAGCGAAGGTATCATCCTTGCTGTTGATAGTGTACAGAGTTCTGTACTCAGAGGGTGAACAGCCCTTTAAACGTTTAAAGGTGCGGTTGAAGGATGAAAGGCTTGCAAATCCCGACTTTAAGGAAATCTCTGTGATAGCAAGATTGGGTACAATCAGCATTTGCTCGGCAGCCTTAATTCTTCTGGCGCTTAAGTAATCATAGAAGGTCTGATTGGTATATTGTTTGAAAAGTCTGGTAAAGTAAAACTTGGAGAAGCAGGCTATGGAAGCGGCCTCTTCAAGTGTAATGTTCTCGGAATAATGGTTGTCCAAATAATCCAATACCATGGAAAGACGGTTCATCAGAGAATTAGACTTTGTGGAAGAACTCATGGAACGGTTGACTGTGTTCACGGTGTTCTCGCCGATTTTTGCGAAAAAGTTTAAAAGGCAGGAGTAAATATTAATCTCCTTGGTGATGCTGTCACCCCAATAATGCTCTGCCAGCTGCATCATGATAGCGGCCTCGGAGGTGTAGAACTCGGAGTCCATATTACAGGGTATGTAAACGGGTTGGCTTAACAGGGAAAGAATATAATTAAAGCCCGGAAGCTGTGAAAAATGATCCAGCTCAAGAATAAAAATAAAACGCGAACCATGGGTAGGTGCATGAAGAGAGTGTACACTTCCGGCGGGAATTACAAGGATGTCGCCGGGATTTAGAGAGTACTCCTGCTGTTGAATAAAAACAGTATAATTCTGCTCCAGAGGCATAATGATCTCGAGTGCAGTGTGCCAGTGTTCCGAAAAGTTGGCGTATTGGATATTGTACCAAAAACGCATGGACAATCCTTTGAGATAATTAAAGGTCTCCTGCTCTCCTTCCAGCGAACTGGTGTAACCGCGGAGCATGTCCGGCTGCGTAAAATAATGCATTTTCTGTTCCTGTGTTAATTCAATAAGATGGTTAGTACTCATGAACTCTCTCCTTCTTCAAACACTGCCCTTGGATACATCATCTTGTGCCAGAGCAATATCAGCAAAGCAGATATTGTTTAAAATGACAACGGATGCGTACAAGATGCACAAATAAAATTACACAAATCAAGTAAAATTCAACAGCTTACCTAAAGCAATCATAGCATATTCGCTTTTGTTTGGCAATACTTTCTAATTCACTGTGCAGTTAGTGCTGTGCACATATTGCGCAAATGTTACACAAATATTACAAACATTACAAAATAAATAATTGGGTAAAGGTAGCGTAAAAACAGTGTTTTATGGTACAATAGTGCCATGGAAGCATATTTGGATATTGTCATTATAAGTGTAATTATTTTAATAATATTAATTTTTTTTGCCTGTGCATTTGCACAAAAACGCAGGAAAAATCGTATTCCGGATGATATTGACCTGATGGAGGGGCATGATTTTGAGTATTTCTGTGCCGGTTTGTTGCAGAAGAGGGGCTTTATGGAGGTGGAGGTCACAAAAGGCAGCGGCGACTACGGAATAGATATCCTTGCTCAGAAGGACGGTATAACATATGCCATCCAGTGCAAATGTTATGCCGCGCCTGTGGGGGTTAAAGCTGTACAGGAAGCGTATGCCGGCAGGGATTACTACGACTGTATGGTGGGGGCTGTGCTGACCAATCAGTATTTCACCACGCCTGCAGTGGAGGCGGCGAAGAAGCTGAAAATTTTACTCTGGGACAGAGGGTATCTGGAGTCCATGATGGAGGAGTGACGCATTCCGTAGCGTGACTTAACCCTCCACCGGAATAAAGTTCTCAAGTTGCTCGGACAGGGAAGTGAAGTCAGAAGGTCCGCAATCCAAATAAAACGTATGGAACTGATAATCGGAATAGGCACTGCCCCAAAGGGTGGCTGCCTGTTTTTTTAGCTCCAGAATTTCCAGATAGCCCAGATAATACTTTAAATAATTACAGGGATTCTCGGCTATGTAAGTGTAAACGGCGTCTACGGTGGCGGAGTCTGTGATACCAAAGGGTTTCAGTATTTTTGCGATTTCTTCTGTAGAGGCATTTTCGTAATGTAAAAGTACATCAATCAGAGAATACAGGCACAGCTGCAGACTGCGGTTGTGCTTTTCCAGTTGTACACAAACCGCATCTCCGGGGCGGTTGTGCTCCTGCATAAGCGCGGAGGCATAGTCAAAGGACATAAATTCCACGTACAATGCCCAGCCCTCCAGATAACCGCCGTACCATAGCAGGGAGCGGATTTTGTTGTCGCCGTTCTGTAACAGATGACGGTTATTGTAAACGTTCTGATAAAGATGTCCCGGGTAGCCTTCATGTGCAAGAGTGGTGTAAAGCTCCAGACCGGAGGGGGAATTCTTCTGATTAATATAAATGACATTGCTGTCAGTATCGTCTATGGGCGTGGTCAGGTAAAAGGCAGGAGCACAAAATTGCTCCAGGCTGGGGGAGACCTTCTTAACTGCCACATTAGGAGTGCCGGTACCTACTGATTGAAGGGAAGGAAAATCCTCTTCCATGCGGAGCTGTACATCAGCAAGCATGGTGGCTGCATCCTGATAGGGAAGGCAGGTGTATTCTTCCGTGGAAAGAAGGGGCATGTATTCGGGATGTTTGCCGGCCAGAGATTGAATGGTTTTGTATTCCTCTGTCAGCTTTGCGGTCAGCGTGGAAGTAATTTCTGCTATTGGTCGGTAAGATCCTGTTTCCGCAATCAGAAGATGTCTATAATAATCACAGCCATCAGGATATGCCCCCAGTCCTTTTGGCGTGACGGTTTCGTCCTCCAGCAGCAAAAGACCATCTGACAAAGCCTGGTACGCCGGAAGCAGAACTGTTTTCAGCAACCGGTTGTTTTGGACGATGTAGGACTGTGCTTCTTCTTTGGAAATGATTTCTTCCTTATGCAGTGGTGAGAGACGTTCCACAAAGGTGGTTTGCAGAAAATGTGTTTCTTTCTCCAAGGCTTCTTTGGTGACAATTGTGTCACATTGTTTGCGGACTTTTTGAAGGGAAGAGGAAGCCATAATAGGCCCGGCGTTCTTTTTCTCCTGCTCATAAGTGAGCAGAGAAGCAAAGTACTCATCCGTCTGATTGAGTAATTTTAAATAATCTTCAATATCCTGCTTGTTGCGGAAAGTATATTCTGCCAGTAAAATAGGCAGCTGCGACTGCATTCCTGAGGCGGGTGAGAGGGGCTCGTCGTAGTAGAAAAATTTGTTTTTTTCTATAGAGTTTTCCAGAGTCCGGGTTAAAAGTGTGTGGGTGTAACGGTCGGAAGCAGATAATTTGTCGGGATTGATATCGTTAAGGGAGGTTAGGGTGTTTTCCGTGGCAGCACAGCTTGCAAGCGCTCCCTCGGCACTGTAAATGGGAAGCGTTGCATGATAACCCGGGATGCCGAAATCTTCCGGATATGCTATGGTGTAATGCATGTTCAACGTACTGGCGCACATTTCGTCCACAAACAGCTTGGAGGTAATGTGTTCAAAACGCTTCTCATCCCGTCTGTAGCTGAATAATAGGATGGTGATGCCTATAAAAGTCAGGGCAAAAATGCCTGTAAAAATGATGTGTTTTGGTAAAATGCGGAATCGTCTTTTCAAAATGCTACCCAACCTCGGGTTTTTACATGTTGGTACATCATATGCGGGCAGGGGGGAAGGTATACATGGGCGAGGGACACTATGGCACAAGCAGTGCATTCTGAGCACGCCGGTCCTAAAGCGTCGCTCGGCAGCGACGCTTCTGAGAGAATCGCGATGCGATTCTCCTTAACACACATTACATACTCGCACATAGCGGAAGCGTGCCTGCGGCGGCCATGGTGTCCCCCTCCCATGTATACCTTTTCCCGTGCCTGTAACCATGCAAAAGTCTTGACATGTAAAGCCCTTACATTTATACTGAAAATGTATGTTTACATAGTTATTTTTTGGCAGAAAACCTGTCAATTTATGAATGAAAATATGGAGGAAAAAATGAGCGACGTA
>CALYZQ010000088.1 GCA_945609985.1 uncultured Lachnospiraceae bacterium
ATTTAGACAACATTTAAAGAAATTCCCCGGAAAGGAATTGTAATAAAAGTATCGGGTTGGAAGAAATGGTCAAAAACGAGGTTATAAGCAGAACCAATGGCAGATAATAAGGAAACATCAGAATAGTCTCCCAGTGATGCCATTCCGTTATAGGTGTCAGCTGTCCATATGCCAAATATCTTTTGGAATATTTTCCATGTAATCCAATATGCAGCAGCGGCAGCTATAAAGCAGAGACCATATTTAAATAATTTCTTTATGGTTGCTTTGAAGGTAGGACATTCCAACATGAAAAAGAGAAAATGAATCATTACAAGGGCAATGGCAACACATATATAAGATTGATATACGCCAAGTGAAATGCTTAATGACAATACACCCATAATAGTATTTATAAGTCTCTCTTTTTTGATGAGCCAAATGCCCCAAATAGATAAGAACAGAGCAAATGTGTAGAAATCGGCGTTATGTAAAAAAGTAGCGTTAGCAGATAAAAGGGTGGAATTACATACCATGACAGCTGCAATCAGTGTGATGGAAAGAATATTTGTACTTTCTATAAAATCAGTCAAAAGGTATACGGATAGGGAGAGCCAAAAAATAGAAATAACTGAAATGAGAAAGGGAGTGACAATTCCGCCGCGTAACATAACGAGAAAAGGCTGAACAAAGCGTCCCAATGCAATCTGCCATGCACTGTCATTTTGGTGAAGCATCAGCAGAGAATCACCTGAAAACATGGAGTTAGAGAGTCGATACCCATTTGTCATGATATAGAATGAGAGTGTTGCGATGATTGCTATTAATAAACGTTTAGAGGGGGTTTGAATTTTATTTAACATAATTAGTAATCTTTCGTTGTCCTTTTTGATTAATATTATATGATTGGTAATGGGATTGTCAAGTCGGCGATAGTGGACAAAAGAATACTATGTAAATTAAGAGAAGAGGGTATTGCAAATTTCGAAGAAAGCGTGTAATATATTTGCATGAGCTACACGACTGGCGGAAAGCAGCATGGGCTGCGGTGGGATGACCCACAGGGAGTGTAGAATATTTAGAAGCCGACCGCCTGGGCACCACTGATTGTGTTGCACAGGTGGTTTTTTGTGATGGCGACGAGGCAAGAGACCATCATGCTTGCATGAATGGTCATTTGCCGACCGCTCATCAGAGCGAGATTCGCAAAGCGTATCTCGTCTCTATACCCCCAGGTTGCGCATAAGGCGGTTACATAATTTATCAAATAGGAGGACGATTTATGTTATCACTGGAACAGGAATTGAAAAGCAACGAGTATCCCGGAAGAGGAATTGTCATCGGACGTTCCGCTGACGGCAAGTATGCGGTAACTGCTTATTTTATCATGGGCAGAAGCTCCAACAGCCGCAACCGTGTTTTTGTAACCGAGGGAGAAGGCATCCGCACAGAGGCGTTTGACCCTTCCAAGTTAGAAGACCCCAGCTTAATCATCTACGCGCCCGTAAGAGTTTTGGGCAAGGACACCATCGTTACAAACGGTGACCAGACAGATACTATTTACGAGGGCATGGACAAGGGACTTACCTTTGAACAGTCCTTGAGAAGCCGCGAGTTTGAGCCTGATGCGCCTAACTACACACCCAGAATTTCCGGTGTTATGCATGTGGAGGATGGTCAGTATGACTACAGCATGTCTATTTTAAAGAGTAATAACGGAGACCCTTCCTGCTGTAACCGTTATACCTTCAGCTATGACAAGCCTGTAGCTGGTGAAGGTCATTTCATTCACACATATATGCATGATGGTAATCCTCTTCCCAGCTTTAGCGGCGAGCCTAAGCTTGTGGATATTCCAAACGATATGGATGCATTTACCGATATGGTATGGAACAGCTTAAATGAAGACAACAAGGTTTCTCTGTTTGTACGTTTCATCGATATCGCAACCGGTGAGTATAAGACCAAAATTGTAAACAAAAATCAGTAAGATGAGTCCGGTGTAAGCATAGTGGCGACACCGATGATATGGAGGATAAAATGAACGAAATCGAATTAAAATACGGATGTAACCCTAACCAGAAGCCTTCCCGCATTTATATGGAGGATGGCAGTGAGCTGCCTGTTACCGTATTAAACGGTAAGCCCGGCTATATTAACTTTTTGGATGCATTCAACGGCTGGCAGCTGGTAAAGGAGCTTAAGGAGGCAACAGGTCTTCCCGCAGCAACCTCCTTTAAGCATGTATCTCCCGCAGGTGCAGCAGTAGGTCTCCCTCTGGAGGATACCCTTGCAAAGATTTACTGGGTGGATGATTTGGGAGAGCTTTCTCCTTTGGCTTGTGCTTACGCAAGAGCAAGAGGCGCAGACAGAATGTCTTCCTTTGGCGATTTCATTGCACTTTCCGATGTGTGTGATGCAGACACTGCAAGGCTGATTAAGAGAGAGGTTTCTGACGGTGTAATCGCTCCCGGCTATACCGGTGAGGCGCTTGCTATTTTGAAGGCAAAGAAAAACGGCGGCTACAATGTGATTCAGATTGATGAAAGCTATGTACCCAACCCTATTGAGAAAAAGCAGGTTTACGGTATCACCTTTGAGCAGGGAAGAAATGAGCTGGATATCAACGGAGATTTGTTGTCCAATATCGTGACAGACAATAAGGAAATTCCTGAGAAGGCACTGATTGACATGAAGATTGCCCTGATTACCTTAAAGTATACCCAGTCCAATTCCGTATGCTATGTAAAGGACGGACAGGCTATCGGTATCGGAGCAGGACAGCAGTCCCGTATTCACTGTACACGTCTTGCAGGCAGTAAGGCAGACAACTGGTTCCTCCGTCAGTCCCCCCAGGTGCTTGGCTTACAGTTTGTAGATGGCCTCGGCAGAGCAAACAGGGACAATGCCATCGACGTATATATGGGTGACGAATACATGGATGTTTTGGCTGATGGCGTATGGGAAGGCATCTTCAAGGTTAAACCTCCCGTATTTACCAGAGAGGAAAAGAGAGAGTGGCTTGACAAGATGCAGGATGTGACTCTTGGCTCTGACGCCTTCTTCCCCTTCTCAGATAACATTGAGCGCGCATACAAGAGTGGCGTAAAGTATATTGCTCAGCCCGGTGGCTCCGTGCGTGATGATGCAGTAATTGAATGCTGCAATAAGTACAATATGGTAATGGCATTTACCGGAATCAGATTGTTCCATCACTAAAATTTATAAAAATCGTCGCATTTATGCGACGATTTTTGATTTATGACTAGCGAAAAAGTGCAAGATATAGTATGCTATACTTATATCTCACGAAAGATGCGAGGATAATATATGCGTTTAGCAGATTTGGAACAATATAGTTCTATTACTATACAGTGTCATGACAATCCCGATGCAGATGCCATTGGGGCAGGTTTTGGTCTGTATTGTTACTTCAAGAGTAAGCATAAAAAGGTTCGTCTTGTTTACAGTGGTCAGAACAGAATCAAGAAAAAGAACCTGATACTGATGAAAGAAAAATTAAATATTCCCATAAAGTATATTCATCCGAAGCGCGAGGAAGCAGTTTCGGGTTTGTTGATTACAGTTGATTGCCAGTACGGCGCAGGCAATGTTCGCAAGCTGCCGGCAGAGCATGTGGCAATTATTGATCATCATCCGCAGGAATGCGCAGATGCCGATCATGTATGTATCCAGCCTCATTTAGGAAGCTGTGCTACCTTAGTCTGGTCCATGTTAAAGGAGGAAGGTTTCCCGATTAATGAAAATATGGATTTGGGCACGGCATTGTATTATGGTCTGTTTACGGACACTAATCAGTTTTCCGAGTTGTTCAATCCTTTGGATATGGACATGAGAGAAGAGATTTCATATAACAAGCGTCTTCTGGCACAATTTCGCAATTCCAACATTTCCTTAAAAGAGCTGGAAATTGCGGGAATTGCAATGATACGATATAATTACAATGATGATTACCGGTTTGCTGTCATTAAGGCACAGCCCTGCGACCCCAATATTTTGGGACTTATCAGTGATTTTTTACTGCAGGTTGAAGAAATCGATACCTGCGTGGTATACAATGAAATCAATGACGGCTATAAGCTGTCTGTGCGAAGCTGTATCAAGGAAGTGAATGCCAATGAGTTGGCAGCCTTCTTAACTGAAGGTATCGGCTCCGGCGGTGGCCATGAGGAAAAAGCCGGTGGTTTTATCAGTATGAGGCTTTATGAGGAAAAGTATCCGGTACTGCATTCGGAAGCCTATTTCAGTAATCGTATGACGGAGTATTTTGATTCCTATACCCTGATTTTTGCAAAGCAGGAGGAAGTGGATTCGACTGATATGCAAAAATACAGAAGAAAAGCAGAGATTATGTGCTATGTGGAAGCTACGGATATTGCAGGTGTGGGACAGCGGATTTCCCTTCGAAGAGAAACAGACACCATGGATATTGAAGTGGAAGAGGATATGTACTTTGCAGTAGAGCGGGACGGAACTCTTCATGTATTCCCCTCAGAGCATTTTAAAAAGTATATCAAACCTATGGAGGGGCCTGTTGCAGAGGAGTATTTTGCGCAAATGAGCTATATGCCCACTGTAAAAGTATGGGCGGACGGCAATACATACTCTATTAAGAATTATTTGAAAATGGGTATGCCTACAGGTGACTTCTGTATTTATGCAAAAACGCTTACGAGCAATGTAAAGGTATTCCCTAAGTGGGATGACGAGAGATACATGCGTGGTATGCCGGGAGATTATCTTGCAGTCAGTGAGGATGATTCCCATAATATTTTTATTGAGGACGGCAGTGATTTCCTGAATAAATTTGAGCCGGTTGCCAAATAATTCCACAAGAGGACGGCGTAGAAAATATTGACAATGAAAGGTTGTACAGTCATGAGTGAGAATGAAAAGACAGTAGTGGAGTCCAAAAATTTTATTGAGCAGATTATAGATAAGGATCTTGCAGAGGGTGTTTATGACACCGTGCATACCCGTTTCCCGCCGGAACCTAACGGGTATCTTCATATTGGCCATGCAAAGGCGATTCTGGTAAACTATATTCTGGCACAGAAATACGGTGGCAAATTCAACATGCGCTTTGATGATACCAATCCTACCAAGGAAGATATCGAGTTCGTAGAGTCCATCAAAGCCGATGTAAAGTGGTTAGGAGCAGATTGGGAGGACAGACTGTTCTTTGCCTCTGACTATTTTGGAGAGATGTATGAGGGTGCTGTTAAGCTGATTAAGAAGGGCAAAGCATATGTTTCGGATTTGACCGCAGAGCAGATTAAGGAGTACAGAGGTACCTTTACTGAGCCTGGCAAGGAAGACCCTTATAGCAACCGTTCCATTGAAGAGAATTTAAAGCTTTTTGAAGAGATGAAGGATGGCAAGTACAAGGATGGTGAGAAGGTACTTCGTGCCCGTATTGACATGACTTCATCCAATATCAATATGCGTGACCCCGTTATTTACCGTGTGGCACATATGACACATCACAACACGGGTGATGCATGGTGCATTTATCCTATGTATGATTTTGCACACCCCATTGAGGATGCAATTGAAGGAATTACCCATTCCATCTGTACTTTGGAGTTTGAAGACCACAGACCTCTTTATGATTGGGTTGTGAGGGAGCTTGAGTATCCCAACCCTCCCAAACAGATTGAGCAGGCAAAGATGTATTTAAAGAATGTGGTAACCGGTAAGAGATATATCAAGAAGATGGTTTTAGACGGTATTGTGGACGGTTGGGATGACCCCAGACTGGTATCCATTTCCGCGCTCCGCCGCCGTGGCTTCACACCGGAATCCATCAGAATGTTTGTAGAGATGTGTGGTGTATCAAAAGCACATTCCATCGCTGATTATGCGGCATTGGAGTACTGTATCCGTGAGGATTTAAAGGCAAAGGCACCCCGCTACATGGCAATTCTTGACCCTGTAAAGCTTATCATCGACAATTATCCTGAAGGACAGATTGAGATGCTTTCCGCAGTAAATAATCCGGAGAATGAGGAGCTTGGTACAAGACAGATGCCTTTTGGCAAGGAGCTTTATATTGAGCGCGAAGACTTTATGGAGGAACCTCCCAAGAAGTACTTCCGTATGTTCCCCGGTAATGAAGTACGCCTTATGAATGCCTATTTTGTGACCTGTACTGGTTGCGTAAAGGATGAAAACGATAATGTTACAGAGATTCACTGTACCTATGACCCTGCTTCCAAGGGCGGCAACAGCCCTGACGGACGTAAGGTAAAGGGTACCATTCACTGGGTGGAGGCTTCACAGGCAGTGGAGGCGCAGGTTCGTCTGTATGAAAATATCATTGATGAGGAGAAGGGGGTATACAATGAGGACGGAAGTCTGAATTTGAATCCCAATTCTCTGACAGTACTGGAGAAATGTTATTTGGAGCCTGCATTTAAGGATGCCAAGGCATATGACAGATTCCAGTTTGTAAGACAGGGCTTCTTCTGCGTGGATTCCAAGGATTCCAAGCCGGATGCATTGGTATTTAACAGAATCGTATCCTTGAAGAGTTCGTATGTACTGCCGAAGTAATTTGGCATAATAATGTGATTGGGAGGAAGTGCAGTATGGCAGGATTGTTATCCGGGTTGGCCGGTCTTGGCTTAGATAATCTGGAGAATATGAATATATTTGAAGAGACATCCAAAGCGGAGGAGAGTGCGGAAGCAAAGGTTGTCACCGTGGAGGAAAAGGATTTTATCTACGATAAAACCATGGAGTGTCCCGTGTGCGGTCAGCATTTTTCTACAAAGATTATGAAGACCGGTAAGAACAAATTAATCGGCACGGACCAGGATTTGCGCCCCAGATATGAGGGTATTGATGCAGTTAAGTATGATGTAATGCTGTGTACAAAGTGTGGTTATGCCGCTCTCAGCAGATTTTTTCCCTCCATTACATCGGGACAGGGTAAAATGATTCGTGAGAATATCAGTAAAAAAGTGCATTTGAGTGCATATGATGGCGAGACCTACAGTTACGATGAGGCAATTGAGCGCTATAAGCTGGCATTGGCAAATGCTGTTGTTAAGCATGGTAAAGCCAGTGAAAAGGCATATATCTGCTTAAAGAGTGCATGGCTGATGCGAGGTTATGCTGAGTATCAGACAGAGCAGGGTAAGAAGGATATGCTCAAGGATTTAAAAGCAGCGGAGGAAGAATATCTTCTGAATGCATTTAATGGTTTTGTGGAAGCAAGAAAATCCGAAAGCTTTCCTATGTGCGGTATGGATGAGAGCACCATTGATTATTTACTGGCAGTGCTGGCATTGCATTTAAAGAAATATGATGTGACCGGCAAGCTTATTACGGGTATTATATCATCTTCAGCTAATTCCAGAACCAAGGAGAAAGCAAGAGAACTGAAGGAGCAGCTGATTGTAGAGCTGAAGAAAAATGCAAAATAAAGTTTTTAACATGGCAATACAGCTACAAACAGATAGTGAAAAATGTCTGTATGAACAAATCTATGAGCATATCAGACAGGAGATAAAGGAAGGGAAGCTTCTCGCGGGCGAGAGGCTTCCCTCTACGCGTTCTCTGGCAGAATACTTACAGGTAGCAAGAAGTACTGTGGATTATGCTTACGACCAGCTCTTAAGCGAGGGATATATAGAGGCAAGACCATACAAGGGGTATTTTGTCTGTTCATTAGAGGACTTGGTTCTATTGGATAACACAGTTGCGAGCAGGATACAGGGAGCGGGCGTAACGGTACCTTTAGCAGAGAAGCGGAAAGAGCAATATCGCTATGACTTTTCTCCCAATGCCATAGATATGTCAGGCTTTCCTTTTGGGGTATGGAAGAGAATTACCAAGAATATTTTAAATGACGGTAATCAGGAACTGTTTTCTCACGGTGAGCCTCAGGGTGACTATGATTTGCGCCTTACCATCAGCAGATATCTGCACTCCCAGCGTGGTGTAAACTGCACGCCGGAGCAGATTGTAATTGGTGCGGGAAATGATTATCTGTTGATGCTTCTGGAGAAAATATTGGGAAAGAACCTGCGCATTGCCATGGAGAATCCTACCTACAAGAGAGCCTACAGAATTTTTAAATCCTTTTCCTACGAGGTAATACCGATAGGCATTGATGAGGGCGGAATTAAGGTTTCGGAATTGATAAAAGAGAATGTACAGGCAGCTTATGTCATGCCATCCCATCAGTTTCCTACCGGTACCGTCATGCCCATCGGTAGAAGAATGGAGTTGTTAAAATGGGCGGCAACGGGGGAGGAACGCTATCTGATAGAAGATGATTACGATAGTGAATTCAGATATCACGGAAAGCCCATACCTGCGTTGCAGGCTTCGGACAAGCATGGCAAAGTGATTTATATAGGAACACTCTCCAAGGCTATTGCTCCGGCTATCCGAATCAGTTATATGGTATTGCCGGGAGAGCTGTTACAGAAATTCATAAAAGAATGCTATTTCTATTCCTGCACGGTATCACGAATCGACCAAAGGATTGTTAATGAATTTATCAGGGAAGGTTGCTTTGAGCGCCATCTGAACAAGATGCGTAAACTGTATAGGACGAAGCATGAACTGTTGCTGGAGCGTCTGCTTCCCTTAACGAATAAATTTACCATATCAGGTGAAAATGCAGGGTTACATCTGGTGCTGACAGCAAAAACCGGAGTTTCGGAGACGGAATTGATAGAGACTGCGGCACAAAAGGGCGTGAGAGTCTATGGCATGTCAGACAGTCTGGTACATGAAAGCAGTGGCAGAGCATCCGTACTGCTGGGATTTGGGGGACTGTCTGAGAACGAGATTATACAGGGAACGGAAGCACTCATAGAAGCGTGGGAGTGATGAAAGGCTATGTGGGCAGGGGCGGCAAGGACACCATGGCAGCCGCAGGCACGCTCCCGCTATGCGCGAGTACGTAGTGTTTGTTAAGGAGAATTGCGAAGCGATTCTCTCATAATCGTCGCTTGCCTCGTCGCCATCACAAAAAGAAGGAGTATTTCGTTACGAAACACTCCTTCAAAACATCTCATATTTAGTTTTCAGAAGACTCCTCTTCATCAAAAAAATCTTCAACAGTCTCTTCTGCCTGAGAAACCTGCTCTGCAAGAGGGGTAAAAGAATCTTCAGAAGCATCTTCTTCAGCTACAGCTGCGTCGCAATTCAAAGGAACATAGTTGCGAGAGGAATCAGCACTGTCATCTAAATCGTCAAAATCCTCATCATCGCCGTTCTCAGTACACAAATCAGCATCCTTTTTCTTGAAGTAGCAGTATGCAGCAACAGCAGATCCGATAGCGGCAGTTGCCAATAAGAATTTACCAAATTTTTTAGCCATGTCGTACTCCTTTCTAAATGTTATCCATCTACTATTATATTAATACTATTTTGTTAAATTGAAAAGAGAATATGTACAAATTTTATATTTTTTTTCGGGGAAATGCTTGCTTGAAAGGTTGTTAATAGTGTGATACACTAGTTAGTGCAGATGACGGAGGTAAAAATGAACGGCAAATTCTTTGATTTGAAGAAAGAAAAACAGGATAGAATGATTAATGCGGCGTTAAAAGTGTTTGCCCTTCACGGATACCGTCATGCAAGTACGGATGATATTGTGCGTGAGGCAGCCATCAGTAAGGGACTTTTGTTTCATTACTTTGAGAGCAAGCTGGGTGTTTACGCTTTTGTGTATGATTACAGTGTAAGATATATGACATTGGAGCTTAGCACTGTTATGGATATTAAGGAAACAGAGCCTTTTGAGCTTTTAAAACTGCAGGAGGAAGCCCGTATGCATGCCATGCGCGGCTATCCTTACATGCAGCAGTTTTTGAATCGCTCCCTGACGGAGGATGTCAATGAAGCCTTGGTGGCTATCGAGGAAAAGAGAGCGGTTTTGCAGGAGGCATATGAGCAGATTCATAATCGTATGGATTTCTCAGGACTGCCTGCAGATGTTGATGGCAATAAGCTCTGTAAGATGTTGGATTTTACAATAAAAGGACTTATGAGCGAACGGTTTGCGGAGGATTCCTTCCAGCCGGAGATGCTGTATAAAGAGATAACGGACTATTTAGAGATGATGAAGAAGTTGACATATAAATGAGTTAAAACGGCGAACGCAGGATATGCGGTCGCCGTCTATTTGTATAGCAATCCCTTAATAAACCACCTGCTATGCAGGTGTGTCCACGGACAGCTTTAGCTTCAAGCAAAAAACCTCCTTTGCTATAATGAGTGCAGGTTCGCCAACCGCACGAATAAGCAAAGGAGGTTGTCCCCAATGGACATGAATAGTTTATCACATTCGAAATGGGAGTGCAAATATCATGTTGTGTTTGCACCGAAGTTTAGAAGGAAGGTTATATACGGTGAGTTGAAACAGG
>CALYZQ010000089.1 GCA_945609985.1 uncultured Lachnospiraceae bacterium
TAGTAAGGTTTTCAATATGCTCCATGCAAGGGGTTTCAATGGAAGTAAAACCAAACTTGCCATAGGTCTCCTTAATCACACCGATTACATAATCACGAATCTGCATCTCCTCGGGCAGAATATCCTTCATGCCTGTCACAGGCTTCTTACTAAGTGCCATAGTATTCCTCTTTTCTTTATCAGTCAAAATCTATAAAATCACTTACTACATGATATATTTTTTGCGGGTGGATGTCAATAAGAATCTCTGTTTTACGTAGAAAGGCAGCTACCCGAAGGTAACTGCCTAAAGATAATTAAGTATTGATTGAAGATTTACATGTCTTCTGCATCTTCCCATTTCTCAATGGATTCCTCTAAAACTTCTGCCAGGTCCTCCCATCTGTCAATGGACTCCTCCAGAGACTCTTCCAATTCCTCAAAGCACTCTAACTTCTCCTCGTCATCTTCATCGTCTTCTGAGATTTCATCTATCCGGTCTCTCACACTTTGAAGCCTGTCTCTTACATTTTGAAGTTTCTCTTCCAGATTCTGTTTAATATTCAACATAAAATCCATGGGGATTCCCGTAAAATTTTCCGAAGCTGTGGCGGTATGACTTCCTTCCTTATTAAGTCCATGCTGCTGCATCAGTCTCTTGGTGCCATACCAGTTATTCATGGGCCATCCGTCTTCAAAGAAAATATTGTGGCGCTGGGGACGGTACTCCTCCAAGGGATCTAACACATCCTCCCAGTCTGCATAATACTCCTTGTCCTTTGCAGGTAAAATCGTCGTATATGCAGCCTCCGCCACAAAGCGCAGCTGGGTATACTCCTTATTCTCCGTGCGGAAGGGAATCTCATATAACTCCCAGCCCTTATAACGCTTAATAGGCTTAATAAAGGAACGGTTTAGCTTGTAAATCAGTCGGTTGTCCCACTCCTCCTTGCTGATTCTCTGGCTTCCGGGATCTGCGTAGGAATTGGGCTCTGCACTCCAATCCGTAAAAATCACCTGAAACTGACAGATTTCATTATTTCTGTCATTCTCTCCTCCGTTCAACCAGAAGATAAAGGAATAATCCTGATTTTTCTCCAAGGTGAGAAGCTGTTTAGTGTAAAGAGAGGAATGATGACCGTTCTCCCAATCACCAATCATGTAGCACTCACTCAGATTGCCCTCCATGTCTGTGATAAAGGAACGCTCTCCCTTTGCATCCCTGCATGACATATCCAATCTCCACTCTCTTGCATTAAAATATAATTTATTCATGATTTTATTGTCCTCCATACTATGCTCGGACGGACAAAGAGCGGAAAGACGAATGGTTAAGTCGTTCACATACTCTGCCCGACCTTTTTTCACAAGTCCCCTTGCCCGCTTGGGGTAAGTGACTCCTACTGTGTTTCCAGATTCGTCTATTACAATTACGTTTTTTTCTATGGGTATCTCCCCCTTTGTAATATTGATTGACTGTGTACTACAGTCTATGTAATTTGTGCCGAGCAACCTGCATACTGTTTTTTGTTATGGGTGTCTTCCCCTGCAATTGCTCTGAAAAAAGCATAGCATAGAGAGTAGGGAGTGTCAAGGAAATGACGTACCCTCATTCTTGCTTTCAGGCTTCCGGCTCCATCATCGTCTCAAACGCTTGTATACTTGCAGCATTTGCTGCTGCCAGTAACCATCTATCAAGGATTTTCAAATCCTCTTGGGTACAAATTTTCTTCCGAATCTCATCAGATATAGGAAATCGTGCTTCGAGAACCTTAATAATACTTTGCTGAATTCCACGTTGCGTTCCCAATTGCATTCCCTGCTTAATTCCACGCTCCAACAAAACCTCTTCATCTTCCATCAGTCTCATATAATCACCTGTCACTCCTGCATCATACTTTACGGTTTCTATCATGCGGTGAATCTCCTGTAAATCATGGTTGGTGGCATTCTGTGCATTGGTGTACTCCATGTACTTAAGCAGCTCCTGCAACTCTTTGGACGGATTGCCCTTTGTGCCTTTGGTGTACAGAAACAAAGTCCTTGCGCCATCCTCATAAGGCATGTCCGGTTCTTCCATACAGCCACTCTTAATGGTATACACCATGCGGTCCAGTCCGAAGGGGTCAAAGGGTACCATCATAATGATAATAACATTCTTGAGATTCTTATAACTCTCCCCTGCCTGCAAACTTCTGGTATCAATCTTAGCATGATAAAACCGCACTCTTTTGGGCAACGCCTTCACGGCGGCATCCGTTTCGTTTTTCTCAGGCTCCACGTCATAAACCGTCGCCACATCTCCTGACACTAACGCCTCTTCATCCTCTTCTATGTACACGTCGAGGCGGGCTCCGTGGAGTCCGGTGTCGCTGCCATAATACACCTTCTGAGGTGTAATGCGTAGCTTTCCAAAGTCCCTTCCAAAAATGATTTTCAGTAGCTTTCTGCTAAATTCCTCGCCTATCCCCGGATAGGTCACCACGGAACCGAACAGAAAGTTGTCCATGAGATTCAACTCATTTAATGGTTTTTTGTTCATATATCCTCTGCCTTTCTGCGGAGAGAACATATGCATACTCATTCAAACATACCTATCCATGCGCGCCTGCATCCCTCCGCCCTATTTAGTTTTCATATGGGGGAAGTAATGCCGAATCGGCTTGAATGTCCCGATATGTAATTGTATTGTAGCAAGCGCAGCGTGTATTGTCAAGGGTGATTATGTAAACGTTTTATCGTTTTATATAAATAACTTGTACCCTTAGAAACAAGAGTCGTAAGGTACACATAAACACGTACAACCAAACAGGAGCCTGCACTGTGCAAGCTCCTGTTTCATAAATCCGCTTTTACGCGACACCTTTTAAATTCTAACCTTCTTTATTCTTCACAATGGCATCCGCATCCACAGCCTGCCTGCTCACTGCACTTTCCTGCGCAGTTCCCTGCCGCCGGGCAACCGATGCACTTGACACCACGCTTCTTTGCTCTGATGATATAAATTACTGCTGCGCCAATCACAAGCAGCAACACGGCTATAATTATGAAATCTTCCATAACAATCTCCATTCTGCAGGCACTTAATGCCAACTGTCTTTACTATGCAGCCTTCTTTAACTCATATTCTGCCTTAAACTTTGCATTATTTCTGATAATCAAAGCAACTACAATCGCTACCATGACAAGTACTGCAATCAATCCGGGTACAAAGCCTGCACCAAACACAAAACCTTTTCCATCTGCCAGGTTAACAATCAATGTACCAATCTGATATACCAAAAACGCCACCGTATAGCCGGTTCCCATCTGCAGTGCCACACCGCCCCAGAACCATTTTCTATCCTGCATTTCAGAATTCATTGCCCCAAGTGCCGCAAAGCAGGGAGGGGTAAACAAGTTGAACATCAGGTATGCTAAAGCCGCAAACTGAGCAGTTTCCGGTAAAAAGCCCATTGCATCAGCCACAGCCTTACCACTACCGATCAATGCAAATTCATCCACATCAATAAAGCTTGTAAGTCCATAACATACTGCAATTGTACCAACCACATTCTCTTTTGCTATGAAACCAGTCACTGCCGCTGCCGCTAACTGCCATGCCGTAATACCAACAATAGGAACCAACACATAGCTAATGGGATATGCAATAGTCGCCAAAATAGATGTATTTTCCATTCCCTCTTCCACAACCTGAAAACTCCAGTTAAAGGTCTGCATAATCTGAACCACTGCGTTACATACCAAAATGATGGTACCTGCCTTGATAATATATGCTTTACCTCTGGAAAGCATGGAAAGTATCGCTCTCTTTAAGCTGGGCAGCTTATACTCAGGAAGCTCAATAATAAAGAAGGACTTTCTGTACTTGTGTCCGGTCAGCTTCTTTACCAGTAAAGCGCCTAATAATATCAACAAAATACCTACAAAATACATCAAAGGACTTACCCATTCTGAATCAGGGAAGAATGCACCTACAAACAGTGCAATAACAGGAAGCTTTGCTCCACAGGGCATGAAGGGTGTCAGCATTGCCGTTGCCCTGCGTTCTCTCTCGTTACGAATGGTACGGCAAGCCATAACTCCGGGAATTGCACAACCGGTACCGATTACCATCGGAATAACTGATTTACCTGAAAGGCCAACTCTCTTAAAGATAGGATCCAGCACAACTGTTGCACGCGCCATATATCCGCAGTCTTCCAAAAGTGCAATCAGGAAGTACATTACCATTACTAAGGGCAGGAAACCGATAACTGCGATAACACCGCCAATAATACCATCAACTAACAGAGATGCAAGGAAGGGATTTGCACTTTCTACCAAACCACCTACCCATCCCTGGAAGGTCTCGAGCCAACCTACCAGCCAATCTGCAATCCATGTTCCCAAGGTAGTCTGTGAAATGTAGAATACCAGAAACATAATGAGTGCAAATATAGGAATCCCCAACCAGGGGCTGGTAATGATACTGTCGATTTTATCCTGCTTATTGGTATCCTTGGTAAATACCTTGCGCTTTTCAACTTCGCCTACAATCTTATTTACAAAGGCAAAACGTTTTCTGTCTGCAGCCTCTACAGCAGCCTTATCCTGCAAATCTATGTCGTCCTGTACATATGTAGCCTTCTGTCCGCGTCCCACCAATGCAGCCGCCTTTTCCACGAGTTCTTTCAGGCCATTGTTACCGGATGCACTGGAAACAGTCTTCACTACAGGGCATCCAAGTCTTTCCTCCAAAAGGTCGGAATTTATCTCTGTATCCTTCTTCTCATTGATATCACTTTTATTCAATGCTACCACGACCGGAATTCCAAGCTCCAAAAGTTGTGTTGTGAAGAACAGGCTGCGGCTTAAATTGGTAGCATCCACGATGTTAATAATGACATCCGGATTTTCGTTCTTTACATAAGCGCTTGTAATACTCTCTTCTGAAGTAAAGGGAGACATGGAATATGCGCCCGGCAAATCCACCGCAATCAACTCTTCCGCTCCGTTATAGTAGCTTTTTCTGATTGGGCTTTCTTTTCTCTCCACAGTAACGCCGGCCCAGTTTCCAACCTTTTCGTTTCTACCGGTCAAAGCATTGTACATAGTGGTCTTTCCACTATTTGGGTTTCCTGTTAATGCAATTCTCATAATGCTTCCTCCTATTTGTTACAAATAACTTTTGTTAGTATTAACTAACTATCATTGAATAAAAAAGCGCTTTCAGCAACAGACTGCCTTTTACGCACTTTTATTTTTATATTGAAATAGCCTGAGCCAATTCATTATCAATATTGTATCTTGCGTCTTTGATAGAAACCACACAACCGCCCTTTTTGTGAGAAATAACGGTAATAGGCTCTCCGCTGTAACAACCCAATGAAAAAAGGAAGGAATTCAACTCTTCATCTTCGGTTACAATGTCTTTTACTATATATTCTTCTCCAACACTGGCATTCAATAAATTCATGTCTTCCTCCTATCTATTCTTGTGCGCATTCGCTTACGCTATCTCGAGTTAGCTCTCTCTAACTCCATACAGAGTGTATACCATAATTTGGAGTTTGTCAACTACTTCTTAAAAATATTTAATGTCCGGTGAAAATATATCTTCACCGGACATAATATTTACTTCCAACTTGTTATATACTCCAAAAAATCTTTTTCACAAAACGGCTTGGAAAAATAATAGCCCTGAATATAATCCACACCCAGCTTCTCCATCATATCAAGCTGTTCTTTTGTCTCAATACCTTCTGATATGGTTTGCAAATTCATTCCCTGAATCATCTGAAGAACTGCTTCCAATATGTACTTTGCTTTACTGCTCTCAAAATAAGCATTGATAAGCTCTCTGTCAAATTTTATGATATTTACGGGCATATCCAGCATATAATCCAGATTGGATTGTCCCGTACCAAAATCATCCAAGGAGAAAATCACTCCATAATCCATCAGCCGTTTCATATTCTCCAACAATCTCTGCTTTGCATTCACAGATGCTGTCTCCGTGATTTCCAGATTGATATACTTGGGATTCACCTGATATTTTTCCATGATTTCAATAAATTCCTGGGCAAGGCTCTGATAGGAACATTGGATTACCGAAAGGTTTACATCTATGCAATGAAGGCCTAATTCATCCATATCATGATTTTTGATAAAGATACAAATCTGCTCAAAAACCATCCTTCCAAGCTTTAATATCATATTGTTTTTCTCTGCCACATCAATGAATTCCGAAGGGTACACAATATGTCCCTCTTCATCCCTGATACGTACCAATGCTTCCGCTGATACAATCCTTTGCTCCTTAACAGAATATATAGGCTGATAAAAGACTTCCACACGATTTGCATCCATGGCATCAGAAAGCTGATGTTCACGCTCCCTGTCCTTATACATTAACGCCACCGTCTCCTCATCAACTCTTACAAAATGATTATTGACATACTGAAGCTCATTGCTCTTAATGCGATGCAGCAAATAGAAATAATCTCTTTCTTCCCTAAGCAATGCGGCATTTTCCAAATAAATCCAGTTGGGCTGTAAATAGAATGCCAGACCCTTTCCCCAACCTTCTTCAAAACGCTTAAGGAGTTTTTTAATAACTTCCTCCGCATAGTTCTTATCCCTGAACAACAGGATAATCTCATCCTGCGTAAGCGCAAATTTTGTCACATTGGGAATCTTATCCAGGTAATCCGCAATAAATCCCTTTAACGTATCATAAACATTGATTCCGATATCAATATACAACAGGGAAAAATCCTGCTTATTATGGTTAAATTCTCTGATATAGCGGTATAGTGCACTCTGATTAAAGAAACCGGTCTTGTGTTCAATATTACTCTCCGGATTCTCGAATTTGAGATACAATACCATAATACCTATTGCTGCCGCATTCCCTACAATCAATAGCTGCGGCACAAAAAACTGTATGACTGCTGCCAGAATCCAAAGCAGAATCCATATCTGAATCGCTTCACGCCTGCTTCTGTTCATCTTACTCCGATTGATAAAAATCAAAACAACGCTGACAAGCATCATGCTCAATGCCAAAACATATGTAGTTATCGCACCGGGACCGTGTGTGTATACCGTTTCATACTCTTGATCATAGGTACTGTAAAGTGGCAACAAACATATCGCCAAACTTCCGATTCCGGCAACAGCTTCTGCAACCCGCAACACCCGACGGCGTTCCTTTCCGACGGCATAGATTTCCACACAGACATATGCCAGCCCCCAAAGTGCCGTAAGCACAATACTTATCAAATACAGCTTACATATAATGTTTTTCACTGTTTCCGAAAACAAATCCGTCCGGACGATTGCAAAGACAGAAGCAATATCCAGCAAAATGCATAAGAATGTAATAGCAAAAAAACATATAAATACCCTTGATGTGCTTAATCTTATGGTCTTTTTTCTCGAATAAATGATTCCCATAACCAACAATAAAATCAGTCCGCAACATTGTGTTTTTATATTCATAAGGTATACCTCCCTTATCTTTTATATGCTACTTCTCCAAAAGACACACAGCCTCTATCGAATTGGTCCAGGGGAACATGTCCACACCTACACCCCTTTTCATACGATATCCCTTTTTCGTCAAATACTTTAAATCTCTGGCAAGCGTCTCCGGATTGCAGGAAATATACACCACCCTCTTGGGCGAAAGCGTTGCCACTGAGCTTAAAAAAGCCTCATCGCTGCCTGCTCTGGGCGGATCCATTATCACAACGTCCACCTTGCCTCCCTGAGAAGCCAGCTGCACCATGAACTCTCCCGCGTCCTTTTCATAAAAGGATATATTCTTCACCTGATTGCGCTTGGCATTTATCCTTGCATCCTGTACTGCTGCCTTATTCAGTTCTACACCGATGACCTCTTTCGCATGATCAGAGGCAATTATTCCAATGGTTCCGGTGCCGCAATAGGCATCCAGCACCACTTCTTTTCCTGTCAGACCTGCAAATTCCATGGCTTTACCATAAAGGGTTTGTATCTGCACCGGATTCACCTGATAAAAGGATTTGGAGGAAATACGGAAGGTCTTTCCGAGCAATTCATCCTCAATATAGCCTTTTCCGTATATCACCTGCTCTTTATCACCAAGTACCATACTGGTGAAACGATTGTTTACATTCACCACTATGGTTGTTATCTCCGGATGCTCCTTTAACAATGCCTTCACAAAATTATTCTTTGATGGCAGTATAGGGGAGGTCAATACCAGCACCACCATTATCTGTCCGGTAAAATATCCCGTGCGCACCAAAACATGTCGCAAGAGTCCATACCCGCTCTTCTCATTATAGGGGCGCATCTTAAAGGATTTCATCAGCTTTCTTATGCTCACGATGATGGCATCCGCCTTTTGATTCTCCAACAGGCAGGAATCCACCGGGACAATGCGGTGTGTACTCTCCTCGTAAATCCCGGAAATAATATTGTGCTTTCTGTCTTCACCGAAGGCAGCATGTACTTTATTCCTATAATAATAAGACTGTTCCATGCCTATAATCGGCTCAAATTTTCCAAATTTTCCACACAATTCCTGCAATCTTTTTTCTTTATTTTTCAATTGCTCTGCATAAGATAAATGCAACAAATGGCAAGCGCCGCATTTGTCCGCCACCGGGCAGGGTAATTGCTTCTTTTTATCCAAACTCATATATTTTCGGTCATCCCTTATCTGCTTTGCTTTTGCTCTCTTCTGCCAGACTACGCAGCGTCTCATAAAAGGCCGGATACTCCCGCTTTACATTTACGATACTGCCGTCCGTCTTCAAAAAGCAATGCTCGGACGAGGCTCTGTTCACCACCACATCCTCACGCTTCATCTCATATCCCAACTTAAGCTTAACTCCACGGAATTCTTCTACCCACACCTCTATGGAAATCACCTCAGGGAACTTAGTCGTGCACATATATTTACTCTCTACTGAAATCACGGGAGAAACCACTCCCATATCTTCCAAGGATTTTAAATCCCAGCCCACCTGACTTAAGAAATCAATTCTGGCTTCCTCCATCCACCGAATATAGTTGGAATGATGGACAATACCCATCTTGTCCGTTTCGTAATACTGTAC
Organism: uncultured Lachnospiraceae bacterium; assembly: GCA_945609985.1. Classification (GTDB taxonomy): domain Bacteria; phylum Bacillota; class Clostridia; order Lachnospirales; family Lachnospiraceae; genus Acetatifactor. Next base: position 9,072 of record CALYZQ010000089.1, read on the forward strand.
CTTATGCTGATAAATCTTCATGTCCTGTTCCACCTGTCTATATTTGTATTCCGTAGGCTCTATACAAAGAATACCTGCAGTGCATGATAAAGATGCAACTGCCATGCCTTCATGTCGTGAACACCACCGGGAATGGTATAAAAATCATAATTCACACCGGGCTTTAATATCGGACACATCTTAAGTGCCTTATCCATAATCTCCGTATGCTCTTCATAGGCGATATCTTTATCACCGTTTCCGCAGAACATATAATCCAGTTTAAGTCCCTTCTTTTCTCCTTCCACCAAGGTGTCTGTTATGCGCTTCGCCTCATTTTCACGCACTCCTCCGGGGCCGCCGCAGCCGGAAAAAGGACCGTACCATGAAAACAGATCAAAATTATTGTAAAGTGCCGCACGATATGTCGTCATAGAACCTAAAGAAAGCCCTGCACAGGCTCTGTGAGCACGGGTCTTAATCAGATTCTCATCTGAAACATCACCACAGGCAAAGGTGGAATACTTGCTCTCAATAGCAGGAATTAAGTCCTTGCGAAGCTCGAAACGGAACTGCTCCGTGATATATTCACCGCTCTTTTCATTCTCCTCACCGCGATAGTAGGTAGGAGTCACAATAATACAAGGCTCACAAATACCCTGTGCCATCATGTTGTCCAAAATAGTCACGGTATCCGGGAACATCTTAAACCACCAGTCCTCGTTTACCCCACCACCGTGCAACAGATATAATACATTGTATTTTTTAGACGCATCATAACCGTAGGGCAGATATACCCAAGCTCCCTTATGTAAAGCACGAGAGCCCTCTGCATCGTAGGTCTCAGTGTCATAATAAAATCGTTCTACCGTTCCTTTATTGTCTGTCTCCTTAAGCATAGCTTCAGGCATTTCATAAATATAGTTCATTGCTCTTTTCTCCTTCTCTTATCTTTACTTCTATTTTATCTTGACTGCACAACATAGTCAATAAAAAAAGCCGCCGCA
>CALYZQ010000090.1 GCA_945609985.1 uncultured Lachnospiraceae bacterium
GTTCCTTATTCTGATTGTTTGGCACAGCTGGAATTTTCACAAAAGCTTCTGCAAAGGTAAGTCCTTTACTTTTTGCAAACAGTTCCTTCATTACCCTTGCGGCTACTGAAGCCCAACTGCCATTCTCTATAAACGCTACCATCCTGTTACTGAAATTGCGTTCTGTCAGGCAATTGATAAATTCACGCATAGGTGGAAAGATATCGCCATTGTAGGTAGTTGTTGCAAGTACAAGCTTACTATAGCGAAATGCCTCTGCCACTGCTTTCTGTCTATCACATCTTGCAAGATCTGCCACAACAACCTTCGGGCATCCCCTTTCCTTTAATAGCTTCTCCAACATAAGCACTACCTTCCTGGTATTTCCATAAACGGAGGTATAAGCGATTAAAACTCCCTCCTCCTCCGGCTGATAAGAGGACCATGTGTGATAGGCATTCAAGTAGTATGCAATATTTTCTTTTAGCACAGGTCCGTGCAGAGAACAGATTGTCTGTATCTCCAAGTTTTCCAGCTTTTTTAACAGCCCTTGTACCTGTGCGCCATACTTGCCTACAATGCCAAAATAATACCTTCTGGCTTCATCTATCCACTCTTCCTTGGCATCCCACACGCCAAATTTACCGAAGGCGTCAGCGGTAAACAATACCTTTTCTGTCCTGTCATAGGTTACGATAACCTCCGGCCAATGTACCATGGGTGCAGTGACAAACTCCAGCTTATGCTTCCCCAGAGAAAGGATATCCCCATCTGTCACAACAATTCTCTTCTCTGAAAAGTCCGTCCCAAAATAACTTTTCATCATTTCAAAGGCTTTTCCTGACGCTACCAACAAAACATCAGGATAAACCTTTATCAAGTTTAGGATATTGGCAGAATGATCCGGCTCCATATGCTGCACTATCAGATAATCCGGCTTCTTATCACCAAGCACCGCTTTCAGGTTTTGCAGCCACGCCTCCGTAAATTCCTCATCCACTGTATCCATAACAGCAATCTTTTCGTCCAAAATGACATAAGAATTGTAGGACATACCGTTTGGCACCACATACATTCCTTCAAACAAATCAATTGTGTAATCATTTACACCAATGTATTTAATATCATCTGTTATTGTCATAAATCAAACCCCTGCATATTTTATGTTGCCGACTTTGTTAGTTTTTTCAAGTTTGTACAAAATTATGCGGGAAAATAATAAAAGCCCTGTAAACAAGCATACTGCTCATTTACAGGACTTAATATTACATCAACCTATTCTTCTTAGAATACACCCTGTGCAAGCATAGCATCAGCAACCTTAAGGAAGCCTGCGATGTTAGCACCAGCTACAAGATTATAACCAAGGCCGTACTCCTTAGCAGCATCTGCGGAGGAATCATGGATACCCTTCATAATCTGATGAAGCTTAGCATCAACCTCTTCTGCTGTCCAGCTGTATCTCTCGCTGTTCTGGCTCATCTCGAGACCGGAAACAAGTACACCACCTGCATTCACAGCCTTAGAAGGAGCTACGATTACGTTATCCTGCTCCATCAAGAACTTAAGTGCATCGTTGGTAGTAGGCATATTAGCTACTTCGATGTAGTACTTAACGTTATTAGCAACGATCTTCTTAGCCTCGTCAAGGTTTACATCGTTCTGGGTAGCACAAGGCATAACGATATCAACCTTCTGGCCGGGGAAGAACTCACAACCGAACTTGTCAGCGTAATCCTGAACCTTATCACGACCGGAATTTCTCATCTCAAGGAGATAATCAATCTTCTCTTCGGTAATGATACCGTCGGGATCATAGATGTATCCGTCAGGACCGGACAGGGTAACTGCCTTACCGCCGAGCTAAGCAATCTTCTTAGCTGCACCCCAAGCAACGTTACCGAAACCGGAAATGGAAACGGTCTTGCCCTCGATGGTCTCGCCCTCATGCTTCAATACTTCACACAGATAGTAAACTGCACCATAACCGGTAGCTTCGGGACGGATTAAGGAACCACCGTAGGAACGTCCCTTACCTGTAAGGGTACCATTCTCGAAGGCACCTCTGATACGACGATACTGACCGTACATATAACCGATCTCACGTCCGCCTACACCGATATCACCTGCAGGAACGTCTACATCGGGACCGATATGACGATATAACTCAGTCATGAATGCCTGACAGAATCTCATAATTTCTGCATCGCTCTTACCACGAGGGTCAAAGTCAGAACCACCCTTAGCACCACCCATAGGAAGGGTTGTAAGGCTGTTCTTAAAGGTCTGCTCGAAACCAAGGAACTTCATAATGGATAAGTTTACGGAAGGATGGAAACGTAAGCCTCCCTTGTAGGGTCCGATTGCTCCGTTAAACTGAACACTATAGCCGCGATTTACCTGAGTCTGACCATTATCGTCCACCCATGCTACACGGAACTCAATTACTCTCTCGGGCTCACACATTCTCTCAAGAAGTGCTGCCTTTCTGTACTGCTCCTCATTCTTATCCACAACAGGCTTAAGAGAAGATAAAACTTCTTCTACAGTCTGAAGGAATTCGGGCTCAGTAGCGTTTTTCTTGGATACTAATTCGATTACCTCATCAACGTATGACATATTACGTCCTCCTTTATTATGTATAAATACTTATCGTATGAAATGGGGAAAGAGCGTAGGTAGCAATTCCCACGCCCTTTATTATAACTGATAAATTTAATTACATAATCGACTTTATCTCACTATCTTGTAAAAGTTTTTTGGCTATTTTTATACAAGTTGCACAAGAAATTATACATGTATACAATTATGCCATCTGTAATTTCCCGCTTTCTGTCGCATCTTTATGGCACATACTACAAATACTCTTTCAGGCTCTTTATACTCCTCTGCTCCAAATCAATCAGCTGCCTTGCAAGTAATGTGGATGCCTCTCCTGCCTCTTCATTATGTTTCAGCACCTTTTCCAGCTCAATGATACCGTTATTGCTTCCCTTAATCATAAGCTCTGCGATATGTCCCGTACTGGTGTTTAACAGCGTATTAGTATGAATTCCCAGTTTCAGCATCATATCTGCTAAATAGTTGGAATGATATTGCTCTGCCTTTGCCTCCACAAGCTTACCCGCGGCCTTATTTGCAAATTCAGAATATCTGACAGACTGTCTCGCAATCTCTCGTGAAAGCTCTCTGTCATACACCTTATCCGATATGGTATCAATCGCCTTTATCGCCATATCTGCATTTTTCTGCACTTCCCTATAAATATTTATTTCCTGGCTCTTCATAATTACCTCCATGAACACTTTCCTATAAAGCAAAAAAGCTCCCTACGTTTATGTAGGAAGCTTTGACAGCTACAACAAAAATTATTCAACATATTCGGCTTTTACATAACCAATTTCGCCGTTATACTTAATCTTACACCATTCGCCTTCATGAGAAAGCAACTCTGCCGAATCTCCGGCTACCAGAATACCAAGCTTTGTGGAAGTCTTGCTTGCTTCCGCTCTGACATTGATATTGGTGGTGGCAATCACCGTACCGATTATCTGCAGATTATCTACATTCTCAAGTATTTGCAAATATTCTGCTTTGATATAGCCTTCCCTGTTTTCAAATAACACCTTGTTCCAGCCGTTGGGCAACTGCTCCAACACCTGCAGCTTCATGCCTTCCTTGGCCTTACCAAGCTTGTCGGCATTGATACTGTCAGAACTGCGCACATTTACGGTAGTGGTTGCTTTCGCATATACAATCACAGGAGTTTCCGGCTCTGTGGACGGTTCCGGACTTGTACCCGGATCAATCTCGGGAGGTACATCTACTCCACTTGTTTCCTCACCTGCAATCTGTTCGGCAAGCAATACACCTATTACCTTGGAAAGCTCATTGTTTAACTCACTTAAATACTCAAGCATCTTGGGCTGTGCCACCATAAGGTCATTATACTCAACATTTACGCGGTTAAATAATTCTACAACATCCGCCTGAGTACTGAGCGTTTTAATATATTGATCTTCCTCTTCGCTTAAAACATCATTCTTAATAAACAGTTCTCCCTGCTCATCAGTACAGATATACAGCGTCTTCACGCCGGGGCACTCTTCCTCACGTCCCGCGAAAACGACTTTGTAATATACATACGCTATGGTAGAACCCTGAGTAAATCCCGGCTTTGTGTAAATTTCCAGCACCGGATATGATTCAAGATACTTTGCAGTCTCCTGAAAACGTATCATTTCTTCCGAAGCAATGGTATCACAGATTGATGTCAAAGTATCCATATCACCCAATGCCTGTGCATTATAATATGTTGCCACAAGCGAATAAATCGCCGAATCTTCATTTACCACTAAAGGTATATCCTTATGCTCCAACGTAACCTCAGGCTCCGTGGTAGGAGTAACCTCCTCTGTACTTGCTTCATTAGCCAGGCTTTCCATCTGCGCTGCCTTCTTATCATTGGCATTCAATGCAATGACAACCGTAACTGCTACCGCAGCTATTACGAGCACAGGAAAAACAATCTTGCTCTTGCGCATTATAAAGTCCAATACTGCTCTCATTTTATCCTTCATACAAAACACCTTTCCTATCGCACATCTAACTCATGTCACTTTGGAAAAAGTTGAATAAACTCACCGGATCCATCCTCATAAAATCAGGGTGATGTAAATGCATCCGACAGGAATCGAACCTGCATTAAAGGCGTCGGAGGCCTCCGTTCTATCCATTAGACTACGGATGCAGTTATTACAATTTTGTTACATCACCCTGAATATTCTACCATAAATGCCCTAATATGTCTACCTTTTTGGGGGAAATCTTAATTTTACAGAATTTCGATTTGCTTTTTGTTCAGACTGTAATAATATAGACTGTCAGAAAGAACCTCCACATTTTCAAGCTGTGTTCGATTCACTTCTTTTATCATATTTTTTAATTCCTGTTCCGATTCTCCGCAGCCGTCACACAGTAAAATCACCTCGTGAATGGAGCTTGGAAGAATATAAAAACCGCTTTGAAACCTAAGTGACAGCTGCTCCAGCACTCCCGGATAAAGAATGCAGGATGCTCCATATGTCCTTTTATTGTTACTTAATACACTCATTGGAACATCTTTAAAAAATTGCATTTTATCATGCTCCGACATAAAGCAATCTCCCATTAATTCTTCCAATACATTTTCCATGGAACTGCATTCCCAAGGTAATAGTCCGGGTGTATTTACATGTGCCAAAGCCAATAGTTCTTCCACCGTTACCTTCCACATTGCAAGATGTGTATGATAAATCAGTATTGAACCGCTTCCCAGTTCCTCACTCTCATAAGCATAATAAAAACAGATTGCTAAATTCAAGAATTTAACATGAGGAATTTTCTCGAGTAACTCCCGATTTAGCTTTTCATCTATCAGGCGGTAACAGATTCTGTCCTTTACACTCTGAAAATCCTTGAAAAAATCCATATCTATGTTTCCTTTTGGCGTATCCTCCTCATATATTTTGAGGATTCCCTCAATAATCCGCTCTACATCATAACCATTGCAATAGGCCTCATAGTAGTCATCCAGGTATATAGTGGGCGATACATTCCGCGCTTTATTCAAAATCACCATTCCCTGAAAAATTACTCCGTTATTCTTCTGTACCTGTTGCAGACGCACATTAAATTCCTCGCCTAACCGCTCTTCCACTTTTTCCTGAATCATTTTTGAAAAATTGTGTATTGTCATATTCCCTCTTTCCCGCCTAAACGGCGCCATTAAAATAAAAAAGACAATGGTGCTTCCAAGGAAGCATATCCATTGTCTTACAGTTTCTTATGAAAGTATTTATGCAGTAAAATTATACACGGGACAGATACTCACCGGTTCTGGTGTCAATCTTAATCTTGTCTCCCTGCTCAACAAACAGAGGCACAGCTACAACAGCACCTGTCTCAACAGTTGCGGGCTTGGTAGCACCTGTAGCGGTATCTCCCTTAAATCCGGGCTCTGTATCAGTAATGTCAAGCTCTACAAACAAAGGAGGCTCAACGGAGAATACATTGCCGTTGTGGGAACAAACCTTACACATCTCGTTCTCTTTAACGAACTTCAGTGCATCTGCTACAGTCTCAGTATTCAGAGCAATCTGGTCATAGGTCTCTGTATCCATGAAGTAGAATAAATCTCCATCAGAGTACAGATACTGCATATCCTTTCTGTCAATACGTGCCTGAGGGCATTTCTCGGTAGGTCTGAAGGTCTTCTCAACCACACCGCCACTCTTAATGTTCTTCAGCTTTGTACGAACGAAAGCTGCGCCCTTTCCGGGTTTTACATGCTGGAATTCTACGATCTGGTAAACATTATTATCTAACTCAATGGTAATACCATTTCTGAAATCACCTGCAGAAATCATACTATAATCCTCCTAATATTTCACGTTATAATTCCTTAACAGTTTAATATAAAAAGATACATATTTCAACTGTTTTTACAAAATTTGTTTAAAAAAATCATTTTTTATTTATGATAAAATCTATCGCCTGCAAATAACCGTTAAGTCCCTGCCCATAAATCTGCTTATCGCACGCGGGAGCTGTCACGGAAATCTTACGGAATTCCTCCCTTTTTGTTATGTCTGAAATGTGGATTTCCACCTTAGGAACCGTAATACTTGCCAGTGCATCCCTGATGGCATAGCTGTAATGGGTATAGGCTCCCGGATTAATCACAATTCCTTGTGTCCCATCAAAATATGCCTCCTGAATTCTGTCAATAATCGCCCCCTCATGATTACTTTGAAAAACCGTAATATCACATCCGGTCTCCTCTGCCTTTTTTGCAATCAAATCCAGCAGATACTGATAATCCTGATTGCCGTATACACTTTTCTCACGGATACCCAGAAAATTCAGATTGGGGCCGTTAATCACCAAAAGCTTCATTCACACACTCCCTGCCTTTCATATTCATTTATTTGTTCCTCAATACGTTCCAAAACCTGCTCCATGGTAAGTCCGTCCACATCCACAATAATATGGGCACATTCCTCATAGGCTTGCCTTCTGCTCTGCATGAGACCACGTATCTTCTCCAAAGGATTTTCACATTGAAGCAGAGGTCTTGTAGTATCTTCCTTCAAACGCTCATACACACATTCGGGGCTGATACGTAAGTATATTACGGTACCGCACGCTCTAAGATATGCTCTGTTTTCAGGTCTTACCGGAGTACCTCCGCCTGTGGAAATAATCCTTGTTGTGCTTTGTTCACTGAGTTCCTTTAGCAAACCGGTCTCCATATCCCTGAACGCAGTTTCTCCCTGCTTTTCAAATATCTGACTGATACTCACTCCCGCATTACGCTCTATCAGTTTATCCGTGTCAATCACGGGCATTTTAAATTTCCAGGACAACTTAATTCCAACAGTAGATTTGCCGCATCCCATAAAACCGATTAATACGATATTTTTACTTTTTCTTTCGTTCATCATATGCCTCACTGTCTATTTGCCTCGCACTTTCATCTCTGAAAGCATCACCTCATATACATCACCGGCAAGCTCTTCTCCGATATCACAGCCGGTCCAAAGCTCATAGGCGATAATCCCCTGATACAGAAGCATCTTCAGACCATTATACGCTTTACCGCCATTTACTTCCACAAGCTCCATAAATTTCGTATAGAGGGGATTACATACCAAATCATAGCCTGTATGTACCCGCTTATAAAAATCTGCCTGCATAATGACAGCCTCACCCACCTTAGGATGCATTCCTACATTGGTTGCCTGAATTGCCAGATACTTATCCTCTACAGGTAAAGTGTCATAAGCATCTATCGGTAACGCTTTTATGAGGCAGCTGTCTGTCATTACTGACAGTTCATCCACAATTGCCTGCGCCTTTTCCACAGTTCTGTTCAAAACTATGATTTCCTTTGCTTTCTTTTCTACAAGCAGCATAGCCACTGCACGTGCCACGCCTCCTGCGCCCAGAATCAACACCTTTTCCCCTTCGATTTTAACTCCATCTGCACATAACGCACGATACAGGCCGGGCATATCCGTATTAAATCCCTTAAATCCACCCTCCACTCTGACAAGCGTATTTACGGCACCGATACGTTCTGCCAGTTCATCAATATCTTTCAAAAATTCCATTACCTCTGATTTATAGGGCACCGTCACATTGATTCCAAGACCGTTTAATGCATACGCACCTTTAACGGCATCTCCAAGATATCCATTTTCAATTCGGAAAGGTACATAAACCAGATTCTGTCCGGTCCTCTCAGCCAAATAGTTATGTATAGTGGGGGATATGGAATGTTCAATAGGATTTCCGAAAACTCCGCAAACCCTGGCACTTCCATTGATAATATTCATACCTGCAACTCCTCTGCGTTATTTACTCGTCTATTCACTCCGCTTCTTGCTTCTGTGGTAAAAAAAGAGAACTACTTTCTCAAAAAATCTCTTTATCACAATCTGAATCTCTTCCTTGGGATGAATCGGCTTTGTCAAATAAGATACAAGCCCTGCTTTATTTGCTCCCCACACGTCGGTAAACAACTGATCTCCTACAAAAACGGTATTCTCTTTTGTGGTACCCATCATCTCCATGGCTTTTTCATACCCTGCAACTCCCGGTTTGCCCGCTTTAAAAATATACTTAGAATGTACACTGTCATTAAACATTTTTACTCTGGGCTCCTTGTTGTTGGAAAGAAGCACCGTCTCAAACCCTATCTCCTTAAGCCGCTCAAACAACTTAATTGCTCTTTCATCTGCCGGTTTTCCATGAGGTACCAGTGTATTGTCAATATCAAAAACGATTCCTCTGATGCCGTCTTGGTACAGACTCTCATAATCAATCTCATATGCTGAATCTAGTTCAAAATTAGGATACAGGCTTTTAAACATAATAATCTCCTCATGTCAATTAATTACTGTACAATTATACAAGGCTTTCTTCAAAAAGTAAAGCAAGCATGTAAAAAGCAAGGCTATCGCAAATACGGTTACCCTGCTTTTAAGTAAGCGGCAGGGGATGGGGGAGGGGCACCATAACGACCGCAGGCACGCTTTCGCTATGCTTCGCATCGCAGCGGTACTAAGCTCGCTCAATTGCATCTTACGATGTAATTACCTCGCTAAGGACCGGCGTGCTCAGAATGCCCTGCTTGTGTCATGGCGCCCTCCCATCCCTTCTGTTTACTTGCAAAAAGTCTGCCGAACTCACGTCCGACAGACTTACTTTTTTGCATTATGTAACTATAAATTTATGCCTGAGGGTTCTGAGGAGCCTGGGGCTGTACAGGTGCCTGCTGAGCGGGCTGTACGGGTGCCTGAGGCTGTACGGGCTGCTGCATAGGCTGTACAGGCTGTGCATAAGGCTGCTGAACGGGCTGCTGAACATAAGTAGGTTTTACAATTACAATACCATATGCCCAATTAGCAAACTTGTTTGCAAGAGGTACATTTGCCTCTTTACCCTTTGCATTGCGGATAATAGCAATAATAACAAATACATAAACCGCAATATCAACCAGACCGGTAACTACATCATAGAAGATACCCCAGCCGGTACCTACAAAAGGAATTCTATACATAAAATCAAAGATACCAAAGAATGCATACAGAATTGAGCTTACAAAGCAAAGGCAGATTGCCTGAATGATCTGTCTGGTAGCCCATGCATTCTTCTCAACAATAAGTACTACACCTGCAAGCAGGAACAACAAAGTTGTAGAGCCAAATGCTGCCAAAATAAAAGCTAATACTGCGTAAAAACTTAATCTGATTCCTAAAACACCTTTTTCCATCTTTCGTTTACTCCTTTTCTTGGGGTTGCCTAAAGCATACCCACTTGTATTTTATGATGAAATTATATCCCAAAATGTCGTATGCTGTCAACCACTATTCTCTTTCAAGACTGCGTAACTTTACCTTCGGATTTAATTGGATAGAGTTTACCCACGATGCGC
>CALYZQ010000091.1 GCA_945609985.1 uncultured Lachnospiraceae bacterium
CGGGACGTAAGATTATCGTAGATACCTACGGCGGATATGCACGTCACGGCGGCGGCGCTTTCTCCGGAAAGGACTGCACCAAGGTGGACAGAAGTGCAGCTTACGCAGCACGTTATGTGGCAAAGAATATCGTGGCAGCAGGACTGGCTGACAAGTGCGAAATCCAGCTGTCTTATGCAATCGGTGTGGCACAGCCTACCTCGGTTATGGTGGATACCTTTGGAACCGGTAAGCTTTCCGATGAGAAGCTGGTAGCTATCGTTCGAGAGAATTTTGATTTGAGACCCGCAGGCATCATCAAGATGCTTGACCTGCGCCGTCCCATCTACAGACAGACAGCAGCGTACGGACATTTCGGCCGCACGGATGTGGAGTTTTCTTGGGAGAAGACCGATAAGGTTGAGGTGCTTAAAGGGTATTTGAAGTAAGCCTTGACAAAATAAGACAGGGCAAGTATCATGGTATTAGTTTCCACGGAAACAATTAAATAGAATTGAGGACAATTTATGTTAAGCATTGTGAGAAAAGAGAATACTGCAAAATAAATATTGCAGGGGAAGGACTGCCCTCTGGGAGTCTGCCCTAAATCCGCCTTACTTTATGCTGACATATTCGTTAACTGATACTTTGAATGTAGAATAGCATACCGTTTGGTATGCTATTTTTGTACCCAATTTTATTTAAAGAAAGCGAGGAACTACCATGAACATAGAAACAATGATTGAATTTGATAAAGTAAAAAACCTCTGGGCAGAGTTTGCCCTGACAGAAAGTGCAAAGAAAAAGATTGCAGAAACGAATGTCTACATGTCCCAGTCAGAGCTGGAGGCAAGACTTCGTGATACCACGGAAGCCAGACTGCTTGCTGAGAAGCTGGGCAATCCACCCCTTGTGACCCTTGCGGGAATGCAGGAAATTATCACCATAGCAAAGAGAGGGGACTGCCTGACAGCATCTCAACTGGAGGAGGTAGAGAAGGCGCTTGTGGCTGTGAAGCGGTTGAAAGAGTATCTTTGCAGGGGAAAGCAGTTTGAGATTTCACTTTCCTATTACGAGGAGAATCTGGAAGCGCTTGAGGAAGTGCGGGAAATGATTCTTATGCAAATCCGTAACGGTGCGGTGGATGACAATGCTTCCAAGCTTTTAAAGAATATCAGAGCCGATATTGAGAGGGCGGAAAATAAAATGAAGGAGAGGGCGGATTCCATTCTCCGTGCCAATAAGGATTGTATGTCAGACAGCTTCAGTACCTATCGGAACGGTCATCTGTGCCTGCCTGTAAAGAAAGAATGTAAATTCAGAATCAGCGGAAGTGTGATGGATAAGTCATCCACGGGAAATACTTTGTTTATTGAGCCCACATCCGTGGCGAAATATTATGAGGAACTGGGATTACTTCGGATGGATGAGGAGGATGAGGTCCGCAGGATTTTGTATGAGTTGACCGCATTGGTGGCGGAGCAGGATGCTTACATGGAGCAAAATATCCGTATGATGGAGAAATTGGATTTCATCTTTTCCAAAGGAAGGCTTAGTCTGGAAATACAGGCGGTGGAGCCGCATATCAACACAGACAGGCGGATTGTAATGAAGGACGGAAGGCATCCGCTGATGGACAGAACGGTTTGCGTGCCCTTGCAGTTTGCGATTGGCGGGGAGGTACAGGGTGTTGTGATTACAGGTCCTAATACGGGAGGAAAGACTGTAGCAATTAAGACAGTGGCATTGAATGCCATGATGGCGCAGTGCGGTCTTCACGTAACCTGCAGGGAGGCGGATATCTGCATGAATACCAATTACCTGTGTGATATCGGTGACGGACAGAATCTGTCGGAGAATCTTTCTACCTTTTCAGCACATATTGTGAATGTTTTAAACATATTGAAACAGGTTAGCAGAGACAGTTTGGTCATTATGGATGAGCTCGGCTCGGGTACGGACCCTACGGAAGGAATGGGTATCGCCATTGCAATTTTGGAGGAGCTTAGGAAGAGTGGAGCACTGTTTCTGGTGACCACTCATTATCCGGAGGTAAAGCATTATGCGGCGCAGACAAAAGGGTTAATCAATGCCAGAATGACCTTTGATAAGGAGAGCCTAAAACCGCTTTATCAACTGGTAATCGGGGAGGCCGGAGAAAGCTGTGCCTTTTATATTGCAAGCAGACTGGGAATGCCAAAGAGTATGCTTAAGACTGCAGTGCAGGCAGCCTACGGCGCGGATGCGCAGGAAGAAATGCAGGAATACGGAAGTCTTTTTGATGCAAGTGAGTTGACAAATGCGAACGCCGATGAGGCGGAGAGGGGAGTTGCCGGACAGACAACAGTTTCGAAAATTAAGAAGAAAAAGCAGCCTAAGACCCAAAACCTTACGGAGAAATTTAACCTGGGTGACAGCGTGATGATATACCCGGATAAAAAGATTGGCATTGTGTGCCGCAAGGTAAATGAAAAGGGTGTTTTACAGGTGCAATTGCAAGATAAAAAGATTTGGATTAACCATAAGCGTGTGAAGCTGCATGTGGCGGCGAGCGAACTGTATCCGGAGGATTATGATTTCTCTATTATCTTTGATTCCGTGGAAACCCGTAAGATGCGCCATCAGATGGAGCGGAAATATGTGGAAGGACAGGAGCTTATTATTGAGGAGTAAGAAAATTAGTCGGAGCCCACAGGATATATGTTCTGTGGGCGCTACCTTCCTCTCACACCAAAACGGCGACCGCATTTACGGCCGCCGTTTGTACTCTCTTTAGAAATTGTATTTATTGATTTGCGACGTCAAATTCGTGGAAGCATCCTTTGTACTGCGCGAAGTGTCGTTTAGGTCATCCATATTCGTTTTTAATTCGGCTCCGCCATTCTGAAGAATCATTACATCATTTGTGGCATTTGTAACTGCATTGTCAATTTCCTGAATGCTTAAATGAATGGATGATATCCTTTCGTTAACATCTGCGGTTGACGAATGGAAGTCCTTCAGAATTTGAGACATTTCATTCATGTGCACGCTGTAATCATGACTGGTCTGTACATAGTTTTGGTAGTCTCTTGTCACATCAGTATCCAGATAAGCAGAAACATCGGTAACCTTGGAGAGCAGATATTGGATGGCTTCCTTGATTTCCTCGTTTACTGTCTGGATTTCGGTTACCAACACATTAATCTGTCCACTCAACTCATTGATATTGTTTGCAACCACTGCAAAGCCTTTTCCTGCTTCGCCTGCCTTGGCTGCCTCGATATTGGCATTTAAGGAAAGCATCTGTGTCTTGGAGGAAACAGCCAAAATCTTTTTGGTAACCTCGTCGATTTCATTAATCTTTTGGCACTGTTTTTCCGCGTATGCAAATTCTTCCTGCAGCTTGGAGATGATAGCAGTGGTGCGCTCTGCAACCAGCTTCGTTTCTTCCATGGTGGAATAAGCGTTTTGGCTTACTGTAAGAGCCTGTCCACTGTTGTCAAGAGCGGCTTGATGTAAGTCGTTAATCTGTGAAGTAACCGTGGCAATACTTTCGTTAATCAGTGAAGTGTTTGCAGAAGTTTCCTGCATGCCGGCACTGAGGGATTCAATGCTTTCAAAAATGGAATTCAGTTCCGTGTGGAAGGCGTTCACGGATTGGTCTACATGACTGCAGTTATCCTCTACATGAGCTGATACCTTGGAAATATCTGCAAAAAGGTTTCTGATCTGTTCGATAAAAGTATTAAATTCTTTGGCGATTGCTTCCAATTCATCGCCGGTAGAAATGTGAACCTGTTTTGTAAGGTCACATTCTCCTACGGTTAAGTCGTGTACCTTAACATATAATTTTTTGAGGTTGCGTGTAATGCTTCCGGATACAAAAAGTATCAGAAGGAAGCAAACGATGAATACGATTGCGAGCAGCACTATAATTAAGGTGCGCAGGGAATCTAATTGTACATTAATATTATCAATAGAGATATCACAACCCACAACACCCACTACGGTTCCTGAGGAGCTTTTGATGGGAGCGAAAGTGCTGAAATAGGTACCCCATTCGTCGGTGGTAATCTCACGGTCACAGGCAGCAGTACCGGCAAAAGCCAGTTCCATGGACTCCTGCAACTCGTATTCTTCTTCAAAATCAGCGGGCTCTTCGGGATCGGTATCCACAACAAAGTAGCATTGTTCGCCAATCATTTTCATGGAGTATATGTAGGTTACATTGGCGGCTTCACGGTACTTGGCCAATGTAGTATATACCTGCTTAAAGGTTTCATCATCTGTGGAGGAGATGGAGGCAAAGGCATCACCGTCAATTTCTTCGGCGGCAATCGTAGCAATTCCTAAAACATATTCCTTGCTTTGGTTAACCAAGGTATCGCTCACTCTGTTGTAGAACAGAAATCCTAATAAAACAAAGCAAAAAATACACATGGCGGAAATTCTGATGCAAACCTTCCAGGTCAGACTCATTTTTCGTGTTTTCATAGGCATATCCCTCTTTCTGAATATTTTGTACGAATAATAGAGAACTCAACAATATTATACAATAATTTCTGATAAAAATCACTAAAAAATTGCTTATTCATCCAATAAAAGGCGCTTGACATTTTAGGGTGGCAGGCGTAACATAATTCTATCAATTCCTATTTGATTGGTGGGAATTAAAAAGTAGTGTTTATATATTGATTTGGAGGGATTTTATGAGCAGGATTTTTACAAAATCAACACAGTTAATTGGTCATACACCTTTGCTTAAGGTAGAAAATTATATGAAGGAACAAAAGATTGAGGGCGTGGAACTGCTTGCAAAGCTGGAATACTTAAATCCGGCAGGAAGTGTGAAGGACAGAGTGGCATTGTCCATGGTGGAGGATGCAGAAAAGACAGGGCTGTTAAAGCCCGGTGCCACCATTATAGAGCCTACATCGGGAAATACGGGAATCGGTCTCGCTTTAGTGGCTGCTGCGAAGGGATATCGCACTATCCTTACTTTGCCGGATACCATGAGTATGGAGCGCAGAACCCTGTTAAGGGCATATGGTGCGGAATTGGTGTTGACAGAGGGCGCAAAGGGAATGAACGGTGCCATAGAGAAAGCGGAGGAGCTTAGAGACAGTATTCCGGGAGCGGTGATTCTGGGACAATTTGATAACGGAGCAAATCCTGCGGCTCATGTTGCCACTACCGGTCCAGAGATTTGGGAGGATACGGACGGAAAGGTGGATATTTTTGTGGCAGGAGTGGGAACCGGCGGAACCATCACCGGTATCGGCGAGTATTTGAAAAGCAAAAATCCGAAGGTGCAGGTAGTGGCAGTGGAGCCTGCTGATTCCCCCGTGTTGTCGGGTGGACGGCCCGGAGCCCATAAGCTTCAGGGTATCGGTGCGGGCTTTGTGCCTGCTGTATTAAACACGGAAATTTATGATGAAATCATTAAGGTAACTACAGAGGAAGCCTATGAGACAGGTCGCCTGATTGCCCGCAAGGAGGGTGTTTTGGTAGGAATCACCTCCGGCGCAGCATTGTATGCGGCGGCACAGCTTGCAAAGCGCCCCGAAAATGCTGGAAAGACCATTGTGGCATTGCTTCCGGATTCCGGTGACCGTTATCTGTCTACTCCCATGTTTGCGGAGGAGTGAAGTTTATGAAGATTTCTACTAAGGGCAGGTATGCGGTACGTGTCATGCTGGATTTGGCGCAGAATAATACCGGAGAATGTATTAAGGTGAAGGAAATTGCGGAAAGACAAGGGGTTTCGGAGAAATATCTGGAACAGATTATCGGTGTGCTTAACAAGGCCGGTTATGTAAAAAGTGTCAGGGGAGCACAGGGCGGGTATCGCCTTGTGAAGGAGCCCGGGGAGTATACCGTGGGGATGATTTTGAGACTCACGGAGGGGTCTCTTGCCCCTGTGGCATGTCTGGAAACAGATGCAGAGGCTTGCGACCGCGTGGATACCTGTGAGACGCTTGCAGTGTGGAAGGAATTGCAAAACGCCATCAACCGGGTGGTGGATGGCGTCACTATAGCGGATTTGATGTACTCAGAGGGAACCGCGAAAGATGCTTAGTAGTCTAAATTTTGAAGCTTATAAGAGAGTGTGGGCCTATACAGAAAAATTTTGCTCCCAGGCCCACAGGAAGGTGATTTTTGCCTTGAAATGGACTTAATATCGGGGGTTCATTCCTGTGTCATCACAGGTAGATGCCGAGCGAGAAAGAACGAAAACAATGAATGCTTGATTACTAAACAATGAATTGATAATTGATTCTGCAAGATGCATTTGATATGCTTTATTCACACCGGTGATGATAAATTTGGAGGCATAGAAAATGGAAATTAAACTTGGAGAAAAAATTAAGGAATTAAGAAAAAGAGACGGAAGAAAGCAAGAAGATTTGGCAAATGCTTTGGGAGTTACCGCACAGGCAGTTTCCAGATGGGAATCAGGCGGTGGTTGTCCTGATGTGAGCATGATTCCTGCCATCGCAAATTATTTTCACATTACAATTGATGCTTTGTTTGGATATAACAATGACAGAGACACGAAAATAGCAGATTATGTCAAAAAGTGTAATAAGCTTCTGCTAAATAACGACATGACAGAATGTATTCAATTGATGAAAAAGGGTTTAGAGGAATTTCCTTCGGAACCGCAATTGCAAATGGGCCTGGCTCAAGCATTACATTCAAAAGGAATTGGGGAGGCTGAAAAACCCAACAGTTATTTGGAAGAGGCTGCTGCTCTTTATGAGGAATTGTTGGAGAAGAACAACAGCATTATCAGGTCTCTTGTTGATACATATGCCTTGATGGGGGAATATGACAGAGCTGAGAAAAAAGCTCTGGAACAGCCGGGAGTTGATATGAGTAGGGAGGTTCTGTTGGCGTCCATTTCCAATGGAAAAAAGGAGGCACAATATCGCGGAGAAGCTGTATTATCACTGCTTCATGAGTTTAGATTTGCCGTAGATTCAGCAATAGCAAGGAATGAAGAACTCGCAAATTCTAAAGAGGGTATAGAGATTGCCTTGGCGGTACGTCATTTATATGAAATAATTTTTGGCGGAAAGGGCTATGGTAAATTTCACAGCGACCTTTGTATGCATGATTTATGTTGCCTGAAAATTGCTGTCGATATTAAGAGTTACGATGAAGCCCTTGCATTTTTTGATTCTGCCTATGAACATTATACAAAATTTTCAGAACTTAAGAATCCGGATTGTTTTGCGGAGGAACATTATGATGCACCTCTATTGTCCGCAGTCGGAAAAAATTCTATTCCTATTATTGTGTGCAAAGCGGAATATTTGGAAAATGCCCTCTCATATTTTCCGGAGGAAGTAAAAACTCGGATTATGAACAATCCCAAATATGCAGGACTATTTGAAAAATAAGTGTGCTATTCACTGAATCTAAAATACCCGCCCATTTTCAAGAATGGGCGGGTAAATGCATTGTGCAGCTTCTGTTTTCGTAGGTTGAGAGGCCGGGCGGCGGGAGGGGTTACCCCGGTACAAGCAGCGCATTCTGAGCACGCCGGCACTTAGCGAGGTATAAGGCGCAATGTAATGCGCCTTCGAGCTTAGTACCGTTGCGATGCGAAGTATAGCGGAAGCGTGCCTGCGGTAACGGGGTATCCCCTCCCGCTGCCCGGCCTCTCAGCCGGTTATATCTTACTCTGATACTCACAAAAAGCATTTTCGATAGTCAGTGTATCAATCCATTGTCTGCCCTCCGGTACGATACGGTACAGCTCAATGGTGCCGATACCGTTGCCGCCGCTGTAGAGCGGTGTTTTGGAAAGAGTACCATTGGGTGATTCATAGAGCAGAGGGAGCATATCCACCTTTTTACATGCCATGGATATCTTTACAAAGGCACGTTTGTTTTGTGCCTTGATATGCCAGACAAAGCGCTTTTCACTCTCCTTTACAGACCATCTGCTTCGCGAAAAACGTCCGGGCTTTGCAAGGAGGAAGGTAAAGTCTTCACCGGTGTAAGTTAATTGTAAGGATAATCTGGGTTTTAACGGGAAGCACAAAATGCGGGGGCAGCAGCCGTCCACTGCCAGTGCAGAGTATTTTAAGGGTTTACCGGTGCGCTTGCTGGTGAGGCGGCAGGAGGCAAGCTGTAACCAGGGTTGGTTGAATTTGCGTCCCCAGTGCTTGTCGGCATAGCCGTAGCAGGTATCGGGAGATACCTCGTATACCTCATCGTCCAGAGTAACGGTACCACTGTAGGCGGTGCGGATGCCTTCACCATGCCAGAAGGTGTCCAGAGCGTTGATGGCGCTAAAAAACGGGCCGGCAAAGAAGCCGGTGTGGCATGCGATTGATTTATGTACCTCCAGATTCCATTCCATGGAGCCGGCATCCGTCATAAAGAAACGGTGTACGGCCTCTTCTCTTGCCACTTCGATGGAACCGGATATTTTGTTTTCACAAAAAAGGCAATCCTCAATCTGCATGTACAGAGGGTTATGGGCAACCTTCAAGGAAGAGATGGGGTAGAAGGCGTGTAACTGTCTGCCTTCATGAGAAATGTCAAATGTTTCCGATGGGGAAGCATTTGCGCCGGATGCTTTAGGATACACACCGGCTTTTATCATAACATAGGAGGGCTTCATACCTCTTTTTTTGTAGTAGGGATGTTGGCCTAAGATAGGCTGGTCGCCTCCAAGGGCAGGGTTTATAATAAAATATTCTATAAAAAAGGTGCGAGATTCCCCACTGTCTTTGGACACTCCGGTGAAGGAATGCCACCAGCGCATGTAACCGCGTTTTTTAAGGGGACCCCGCAACATATAGGCATTTCTATCCAAATCTGAACGATTCATTGGTAAATTCTCACTTTCTTTTGTGAGCTTATCTGTAAGAGATAGCAACATCTCGTAGTAACCTTCCTTATTATACTACAATATCTTGTAAATGACAATAGTGTCAGCATAAAAATAAGAATTAATATTTAATAGCATTTCCCACTTGATTTTTTTGCCGTTAACAAGTAAAATTAAGGTAGTGTGCACTATTGTACAAATAAGGTGTTTTTTTCACCATTTAAGGAGGTAGCATATGCTATATATTGGTGTCGATTTGGGTACATCAGCAGTAAAGCTGCTTTTGATGGACAGCGAAGGTAAAATCCAGAAGATCGTATCAAGAGAGTATCCCCTTATCTTCCCTCACTCAGGCTGGTCTGAGCAGAAGCCGGAGGATTGGTGGGATGCGGTACAGTCAGGTCTTGTGGAATTATTGGACGGCTGTGACAAGAGTCAGGTTGCAGGAATCAGCTTCGGTGGTCAGATGCATGGTCTTGTTATCCTTGACGCAGAGGATAACGTCATCAGACCGGCCATTCTGTGGAATGACGGACGTACCACCAAAGAGACAGATTATCTGAATGAGGTCATCGGCAAGGATAAATTATCCCGGTATACGGCAAACATCGCATTTGCCGGATTTACAGCGCCGAAGATTCTCTGGGTGAAGAATAATGAGCCCGAGAACTTCGCGAAGATCGCAAAGATCATGCTGCCAAAGGATTACA
>CALYZQ010000092.1 GCA_945609985.1 uncultured Lachnospiraceae bacterium
AACAGACCCTTATAGGGTCAGAGCAAACCACCGGCTAAGCCGGTGGTGCTGATTTATGCCTTTTGGTACTATTTTGGTACTACGCATGAGGCCACGTAATCTTCCATTCAAAGTATTCATTTGGGGTAATTTCCCCAGTCTTTAATTTGTTTTTCATTTCGTTCCATTCCAAAAGAAAATCATTTACAAGTCCATATTCAAAGGTGACAGCAACAGGCGCACCGGCTGCCATGTACTCATTATCGTTATAGGTAAGCTTTACATCGTCATCCTTGGTAACTGGTGTCATAGCTGCAAGGCGGATGAGATTGCCGGGAGCCTGATATTCAGGGAAGTGCTTTCCGGTAGCAGGAGCGGCACTTTCCTCTAACCAGAAAAGAGTCTCGATAATGCCCTCAGCTGAGCCAAGACTGTAATCATCAAGTGCCTTGTAATTGCATTTAAGGACCTTTGCAATCTTAGCAAGCATATCTGCCTTAGGCACGCGGGCGCCGGTTTCATACTGTGCGATTCTTACAGACATACTCTTGCCCTCGAAGCCGAGAGCGGCACCGAACTCGTCCATGGTCATCTTGCGGAATACTCTTATTTTCTTAATTCGTTCACCAACTGTCATTGTGGTTCTTCCAATCTATAAAAATATTTCTAATCATTTTTGTATAAAAGAAGTATATCACACAAAAATCTGTATGTGAAGATACTAAATAAAAAAGTTTAGAAAAACTGTTGACATTCTATACATAATAGAATAGTATAACAACCAAGAAGAAATTCTATACAGAATGGTATAGAAAGATAAAATGAACGCACATTGACAATTGAATGAGCTGTATCCTATATCAACAGACCTTGCCAAGAGCTTTGGATAATCAAAGGGAGCGAGGGAAGACACTTCCGTCAAGGGTGGGAAAGGAACTCGCATAGGAGTAGCCCGCAGGCATTTGCTAAAGGCCGGTTGTAACACCGGCGGTATAGGATATGTGAGAAAGCCAAACCGACTTATTGCCTTAAGCATTAGCAGTTTTCCGTTTTGAGTATTTTTTGAAAGGGAGGAGGTGACGCAGATGGAGAACATGTTTATACAGGTAGACGAGGTATGTGAAATCCTTGGGGTATCACGTTCTAAGGCTTATCAGCTGATGCGCCAGCTCAATGCAGAGCTTGAGAAGAAGGGACGTATTACCATCCATGGAAAGGTGCTTCGTAAGTACTTTATGGAGAGATTTTACGGAGAGGACGCAGTGTAATAGCTGCATTTGCTACAGGAATGGGAGCGGATGCCGGAGGTCTGCTCCCAAATATGGAAGGAGTGATATTATGCCGGCATATAAGGATGAGAAAACGGGAACCTGGTTTGTGAAGTTCTATGTTAAGGATTGGACTGGTGCAAACAAACAGGTGAAAAAGAGAGGCTTTGCTACCAAGAGTGAGGCTCTCGAATATGAACGAAGCTACAAGGTAAGACAGGAAAGTAATCTGGATATGACCTTTGAGGACTTCTTCAAAATATATTCGGAGGATATGGAGTTACGTTTAAAGCGTAATACATGGCTTACTAAGGAGCACATTATAAGAACCAAGATTCTGCCATATTTTAAGAAGCTTAAGATGAATGAGATTACCGCAGCGGATGTGATTAAGTGGCAAAATGAGCTAATTGCCTACAAGGATGAAAATGGAGTTGGTTACTCCATGACTTATCGTAAGACCATGCACAATCAGCTTAGCTGTATCTTTATCCATGCCTGCAAGTATTACAATTTGCGTAATAATCCTGCGAGACAGGCGGGCTGTATGGGTAGAGAGGAATCTAAGGAAATGCTGTTTTGGACCACGGAGGAATATAAGCGTTTCTCGGAAGCAATTATTGATAAGTCAATGTCCTACTATGCATTTGAGATGTTGTACTGGACGGGGATGCGACTTGGTGAATGTCTTGCTCTTACTATGGAAGATTTTGATTTTAATAAGAACACAGTTC
The DNA here is from genome assembly GCA_945609985.1 of uncultured Lachnospiraceae bacterium. Classification (GTDB taxonomy): domain Bacteria; phylum Bacillota; class Clostridia; order Lachnospirales; family Lachnospiraceae; genus Acetatifactor. The sequence goes on from CALYZQ010000092.1 coordinate 1,982, forward strand.
GTATCTGCAAATCATATCAGCGCTTGGAGGGTAAGGATGTGATTACCACACCGAAAACGAAAAAGAGTAATCGTACAATCAAGCTACCGAAGTTTCTGGCAGAGGAAATGAAGGTGTATTTTGAGATGCTGTATGCTCGTAGTCTGGGGCGTAATGCGGTGAGACCGGTGTGTATTCAGTGGAATAAATGAACTGGTAATGATTGCCCTCCTCAGAAAGGCAGATATAGTTATTTGTAACATATATCTTACTTAAGCCAAAATCGCCAAAGGATTTGCCAACCATACGATAGCTTTCTCTGTTGGCGTCCATTGGGTGAATGTAGTCGACCGAATAGGCGCTTCGATCATAATGCTGGAGAAGGCGTCCGTTTTCTCCGTCGTAGCAGACGACTAAATTCAATTCAGATACATTTTCTTTTTCTAAAGCGAGCAATAACTCATTTTTTACATCTTCAAAGGCTGCTTTATTTTTCTTGTATTGGTCAACATAATATTGTTCCTCGGCGTAGTGGAGGATAAGAAGCGGACTGAAAAATACAAGCAGAAACAGGAGAACAGTAACAATTGAAATAGTAAATATGGGAATTGTGTGCTTTGGTTTCATATTTTTTCCCTTCTGATTTGACGTAGCAGATCTTTGAACAAAGCTCGTTATCTTTATTTCAACGCCAATGAGCGTAGGTAATGGCGGATAATAGCTTATTTGTGCGTACTTCGTAAGTGTTTGTATTATAGAACATATTGGAAGGTAATTACAAGGGAAAAAACATAAGCCGGATGTGAAAATTCTGCCCGAAATGGGGCATCGTTCAAGATTCTGACAGAAGAAACGCAGATTTTCTCTGCGATTCCTGTGGTGGCATAAACGGCAAGAAAGATAATATACAGGAGATACCGTCCGATGCCCTCCCGTCGCTCTGAAGAGCACAGGGCATGGTCTATCATCAAAGAATTATGAGCAATACAATAAGGAGTATTCTTTTTAGGTTTTTCTTTACTTAAAAATATTTCATGGTATAATATTTATATGAAAACTGAACGGGAAAGAGGTTATTCAATGGACAAAAAAGCAATGTATAAGTTGAGTTATGGTCTCTTTGTTCTCACTGCAAAAGAGGGTGAGAAGGATAATGGATGTATCATTAACACAGCGATTCAGGCAGCATCGACTCCGAATCAGATGAGTATCTGCGTAAACAAGGCGAATTATACGCATGATATGATTATGAGAACGGGTGCGTTTACCGTTTCTGTGATTAGCCAGAAGGCTGGTTTTGAGATGTTCAAGCATTTCGGGTTCCAGACCGGAAGAGAAGTGAATAAGTTTGCTGATTATCTGTTCTGCACCAGGGGAGCAAATGGTATCTACTATGTTACGGAAGGAACCAATGCCTACATCTCGGTAAAGGTGGATAAGACGGAGGATCTTGGTTCACATACCATGTTTATCGGTGAGATAACGGATATGGAAGTATTGAGCGGAGATGCGTCCGCAACCTACGAGTACTATATGAATTACATTAAGCCCAAGCCCCAGGAAGTGGGTAAGACAGAGGATGGACAGACCATCTGGAGATGCACGATTTGCGGATATGAGTATGTTGGCGAGGAATTGCCGAAGGATTTCATTTGTCCGTTATGTAAGCATCCGGCGTCGGATTTTGAAAAAGTAATTAAGAAAGCAGAGGAGAAAACTATGGCAAACAAGTACGCAGGAACGAAAACAGAGAAGAATCTTTGGGAGGCATTCGCAGGTGAATCACAGGCAAGAAACAAGTACACCTATTTTGCTTCCGTAGCAAAGAAGGCGGGATATGAGCAGATAGCAGCATTATTCCTTCAGACTGCTGAGAACGAGAAGGAGCATGCAAAGCTTTGGTTCAAGGCTCTTGGGGAGCTTGGTGATACCGCAGAGAATCTTCTTCACGCAGCTGAGGGTGAGAATGCTGAGTGGACGGATATGTATGAGAGAATGGCGAAGGATGCAGAGGAGGAGGGCTTCCCTGAGCTGGCAGCCCAGTTCAGAGGTGTTGGTGCGATCGAGAAGCTTCACGAGGAGAGATATCGCGCACTTCTTAAGAACGTAGAGGCAATGGAGGTATTCAAGAAGAGCGGTGTAACAATGTGGGAGTGCCGTAACTGCGGACATGTTGTAGTTGGTCTTGAGGCACCGCAGGTATGCCCCGTATGTAATCATCCCCAGGCTTACTTTGAGGTTCGCAAAGAGAATTATTAATTCTTACGGCAAACGGGATAGCTTAGTTGTAATATAAGTGATATGATGGATAGCAGATACTTTTTACGGTATCTGCTATTTTTCAATTATTCTATTTTTTTGAATTTTTTGATATGTTTGAAATATTATACCCATGGAAGGAACTGGACCAATTCAATCAATTACGACATGACTCTAAACAGCGAGAAGGTCGGCATTCGGGAGTGTGTGAAGCTGATAGAACAGTACTTGATTATCAAGGGTATGATTACGGCGGATCAGATTAAGCCCATAGACTAAATATGCATATGGAAAAATATTATGAAATTAGCGGATACCGGATTAACTGTTCAGGACATTAAGGATAAAGTCAATAAGTACATGATTGAGACCTACGAGCGCTTTGATTTTTTGGCAGAAACTGCGAAGGATCAGTATTTGTATGATGAAAAGGGTGAAAAGTACCTGGATTTCTACGCAGGTATTGCCGTAAACTCTGCCGGAAGCTGTAACGAAAAGGTGGTTGCTGCGGTAATTGACCAGACGAAGAATGTGCTGGCACTTTACAGAAAAGCATTTTAAAATGGCACGGGTCTGTTGTTTCTTTACAGACCTGCGCCATTTATGGTTTCAAATAATTCAGACAGGATGCGATTACCAGGTACGGCCGGACATCATTCTGAACTGTGCTACTGTGGGAGTATGTGAGTTAAGTCCACCGTCACAGGTAAGAATCTGACCATTCATATATTCGGCCTCGTCACTTGCCAGGTAAACACAAAGGTTACCAATATCATCAGGCTTACCATAACGCTTGCCGAGGATATTGGAAAGGAAAATATCCTTCAGTGCATCAGGAATACGTGCCTCGTTCTGGGGAGTCACAATCAGACCGGGACGAACACAGTTGCAGCGAATACCGCTGGGACCATACATACATGCCACATACTCAGTAAGCTTGTCCACGCCTGATTTTGCACATGCATAGGCAATTGTGCCGAGGTCTCCCCCAACACTGGCCATTGAGCCGATATTGATAATGTTGCCACCCTTTTCGTTCTTCATCAGGAAGGGTAATACTTCCTTGATCATGTTAAAGGTTCCGCCCAAATCGGTTGAAACTACGGCATTGAAGTCCTCCAGAGTAATCTCATCTACACGACCGTCCTTCATACCCATTCCGGCGGCATTGTTAATCAGCACATCAATGCGTCCGAATTTTTCGGCAACATCCGTAATCAGGGCATGCATGGAATCTGTACTGGTTAAATCAAATGCGTGAAACCATGCGTTGCCACCGTCAGCGGTAATCTCATCCACTACCTTTTGTCCGCGCTCAACATTTCGTCCGGTAATAACAACCTGAGCTGCTTCCTTAGCACAAAGCTTTGCAATACCGATACCGATTCCGCTTGTTGAACCTGTTACAATTACGACCTTATCCTTTAATCGATTCATGACAAAACCTCCCATATATTCTTTTTTAAAATGGAACTACGAATATTGTAATATGATTGACCTGATGAATTCAATAGGAGGGAAAGAAATTTTTTGAGAAATTTTGTGTAATAATTTGTACAGATAGGAACCCAATAATATAATTATCTCGAGAATACATTTTTCAACAAGAATATGGAGGTTCTTATGCTAATTGACAAAGTTAACTCACCCGAAGACATAAAGGATTTCACCACGGAGCAATTAAATACTCTGGCAGCGGAAATCAGAATGGGGATGATGAACCGTCTGTCCAAGAAGGGCGGACATTTTGGCCCCAATTTTGGATTCGTGGAGGCGACCATTGCACTGCATTATGTCTTCCATTCTCCAATCGATAAAATCGTATATGATGTGTCCCATCAGTGCTACAGCCATAAGATGCTCACTGGGCGAAAGGACGGATTCTTCTGTGATGAGCGTTTTGGAGCTGTTTCCGGCTATACGAATCCGGAAGAAAGTGCGCATGATTTCTTTCAGGTAGGACATACTTCGACAGCGGTAAGCCTTGCCTGTGGCCTGGCCAAGGGCAGGGATTTAAAGGGGGACAAGGAGAATCATGGAGGCCTTTATAAGAATTTACAACAGCTGCGTGATTCCAATGGTACCTGCGCGTGCAATCTGTTCAAGGCAATGGGACTGGACTATCTGTATGTTGCAGAGGGCTATAAGGATTTGACCAGCGACTATTTTCTGCAGAAAATGAAGGCGGATGAGAGGGTAGTGGTCGTTGTGCCCGGAGTACCCGGTGTCATCGGCTTCACGGAGGAGAAGCGCAAGGAAGCCGGCAGGCAATTTGTGGATGTGGGCATTGCGGAGGAGCATGCAGTGGCGATGGTTTCGAGCATTGCGAGAAATGGCGGCAAGCCTGTGATGGCGACGCATTCCCTGCAATGGTGTGATTCATACGGACTAAGCAGTTGACAAGGATTACAGCCCACGCTCATTAACCCCCGTTATATTACCGGACTGGATAAGGAATTGTTGGAAAAACTTACGGCGGCTCACAGAAAGAAATCAAAAAAACTTAGTATTTATGCGGGCTTGAGATATATTGAGAAATGGTTTGATAACACTTTGCTAAAAACATTTGTTTAAGATTATCGAGTGGTTTTGAAGTTAAGTTGGGTAGAAAAGGGCTTATTGAACGTAATATTCGGTAGGACCTTTTTGGCGTGTTCTGAAGAGCTTATTTATTAGGTCTTTGCTCAAAAGTAGAATATTACTTGAAAGAAGAGCAACCGGCTTTATGTTAGTGGTCAGTATCAACAGAAGCGGTAATACCGGAGGAATCCTTCATGGAGTAGTGGTAACGCCATTCGTCATATTCTTCCGTGGAAATTTGACCTTCACTAAGTTTGCTTGCCGGTTTGTTTTTATGAATTATAGAGCAGGCGCGTGACACGCTTTTATTTGTTGTGATTAAGGAAATAATATCATGGAATTGATAGGAGGAGTGTGATAGAATGGAAGCGATGGAAACTGGAAGTTTACACCCAGTGTATTTGTAGAAAAAAATAAAGATATATGATACACTTTTGAATAATTATTGATAATATTTTTTGTTTAGTAATACAGAAGAAAGGGAACTGGTATGAACTGTTTAGAAGAAAGAATTTTGAAAGACGGAATTGTAAAAGAAGGGAATGTTCTAAAGGTAGATAGCTTTTTGAATCATCAAATGGATATCGATCTGTTTAATAAAATGAGCAAAGAATGGAAGAAACGATTCGAAGGAAAAAATATTACCAAAATACTTACGATTGAAGCATCCGGAATAGGAATTGCATGTGTTGCTGCACAGTACTTTGGTGTGCCTGTAGTATTTGCCAAAAAGGCAAAAAGTATCAATCTGGAAGGTGAAATGTATACCGCAGAAGTGGAGTCATTTACTCATAAGAATAAAAATCAAGTTATTGTGTCTAAGAAATTCTTAAATGAGAATGACCATGTGTTGTTGATAGATGACTTCCTTGCAAATGGATGCGCATTACTGGGATTGATCCAAATTGTACAGGCAGCCGGTGCAACAGTTGAAGGAATCGGTATTGCAGTAGAAAAAGGATTTCAATCAGGTGGACGTATTATTCGCAATTTAGGATACCAATTAGAGTCTTTGGCAATTGTGGAAGAAATGGATTGGCAGACAGGTGAAATAATATTTAGAGAACAATAATAGAGGTGCAGTAGTGAAAAAGGAAAATAAAGATATTAACAATATTTATCAGTTAGATGGGAAGGTGCCGTTAGGAAAAGCGATTCCATTTGGATTGCAACATGTATTGGCAATGTTTGTTGCAAATATTGCGCCTATTATCATTGTTGCAGATGCATGCGGTTTAGATACTGATAGAACGGCTAGTTTGATTCAAACAGCCATGATTATAGCAGGAATTGGTTCTATGGTTCAGCTATATTCTGTGTGGAAGATAGGGGCACGACTTCCGATTGTTATGGGCATCAGTTTTACGTTTGTATCTGTTTTGTGTTTTATTGGACCTACATATGGTTATGATGCGATTATTGGAGCAGTCATTGTTGGTGGTATTATTGAAGGAATACTTGGGTTGTTTGCAAAATATTGGGTAAAACTGATTTCTCCTATTGTATCAGCCTCTGTAGTAACTGCAATCGGTTTTTCCTTGCTATCGGTAGGCGCGACCTCATTTGGTGGAGGTTCTGGAGCTACAGATTTTGGTTCAGTTCAAAACCTTTTGTTAGGAACAATTACCCTAGTGTGTTGTATTTTATTTAATATTTTTGCAAAAGGGTATTGGAAGCAACTGTCAGTTTTATTTGGGTTGGTTGTGGGCTATATCATTGCTATCTGCATGGGAATGGTAGATTTTTCTGTGGTAGCAACGGCGAGTATCATTTCTTTTCCACAGATTTTACCGGTTATTCCAGAGTTTAATATTGGAGCAATTATTTCTGTGTTAGTGATTTTTCTAGTGTCTGCAACAGAGACCATTGGAGATACATCTGCAGTTGCGGCTACTGGATTAAATCGTGAAGTATCTACAGAAGAACTCTCCGGTTCTATTGCGGCGGATGGATTTATTAGTGCATTGTCAGGTGTACTTGGATGTCTACCAATCACATCATTCAGCCAAAATGTAGGGCTTGTTTCTATGACTAAAGTAGTGAATAGATTTGCGATATTCACAGGTTGCGCCATTATGGTGCTTGCAGGATTTTTTCCAATGTTTGGGGCATTGCTTGCAACTTTACCGGATGCAGTTCTTGGTGGATGTACGTTAATGATGTTTGGTAATATTGTTATAAGCGGATTGCAAATGATTGCAAAATGTGGATTTTCACAGAGAAACATTACAATTGCTGCGTTATCTTTAAGTATTGGATTAGGTTTTACACAAGTACCGGAGATATTTGCAATTTTTCCGCAGATGATCCAAAACGTATTTGCTGAAAACTGTGTTGCTGTAGTATTTCTTGTATCAATAATTATGAATTTGGTTTTACCGAAGAATATGGAAGTAAAATAGGCAAACATATATAGTGAAGTACCTGAAACGTATAGGTTTCACTGCCATAGGAATATATACTCGGCAGAAAAGAATTGCTTCTTCGTCCAAAACATGATAACATTTTCATGATAACAAAATGATAACATTAGTTCAGCTAGCCTTTATACATTGTATAATTGAATCTAATTGCTATCAATTCG
>CALYZQ010000093.1 GCA_945609985.1 uncultured Lachnospiraceae bacterium
GTCTGTAATTAATTTTGAATACTGTTTCTGTTCCCGCTGAAAAAGATTCAAAAACATCGGATGCCAGATGTTTTCCCAATGCCTCTGCAATCTGGCTTCTGCAAGAGTTATGAACGCATATAAAAGCAATTTTTTTCTTGTAACATGCTTCCATGATATTAAAAACCTCCCTTAAAAATCATAATCCGCTCCCGTGAATCATTTCCTTCAAACAAATCGCTACAATTAATCTCGTCATAAAATTCCAGCTCGTCTACTGTCATGAGATAGGAAATATATTCGTCGGACGGATAATAAAAAAACAAAAGCATTTCCCGGGGATTCTCATAGTAAGATTCTATAATTCGAGCCACTACCTTTTGAAGTAACTCCACAGAGAAAGGATTGAAAAAATAGCACCTGTTTACCTGCGTCGGAACCTCATAGGTTTCTGCACTGACCGATACAAATTCGGTTCTTGTTTTGGAAACGGCAGTTTTTTGATTATCCAGAGCACTCTGATAAATCCGTTCATCATATTCAATTCCAATGGTATGTGCCTTGGTCTGGTAGGAGAGAAAAAAATCCACACGTCCCTTACCGCAACCGTAATCTAAAACCACATCCGATTTACCAATAAAACCGCTATTAGCCAAACGCTCCAAAACACTATAGGGAGTGGGTTCATAGGGGTATCGGTATTGGTCTGAATTTGAAGCATCCCGCCCGGTTGTTTTTATCTGTAGGAGCTTGTCCCATGTGTTTTCGCTATCTGTCATTGTACGTTCCCTTTGCTCTTAATCTGATAAGTATATTTAAACTATAATGTGGCGTGGGAGTCAATAGTTTTTTCGCCTTGCAAAATTATTATAAAAAAGATAAAATATACTAAAGTACACAAGAAAGGAAGTTTCATACTATGTATAATGGAATTGAAAATATCACTATTTGCGATCACCCTTTGTTAAAGCATAAGGTTTCTATTTTAAGAAATAAAAACACCGGAACCAATGAATTCCGAACGATTGTTGAAGAAATTGCAATGCTCATCGGCTATGAGGCATTAAGGGATCTGGAGCTTGAAGAGGTACCGGTTGAAACTCCTCTTGAAACGGCAATGTGCCCTACCATTACCGGTAAAAAGCCTGCGGTCGTTCCTATTTTGAGAGCGGGTTTGGGCATGGTTGATGGTGTGTTGAAGCTGATGCCGGCTGCCAAAATCGGACATATCGGTCTTTACCGTGATGAGGAGACCTTTGAACCGAGGGAATATTACTGCAAGCTTCCTGAGCCTATTGACCAGCGTAAAATCTTTGTTGTAGACCCTATGCTTGCAACAGGCGGATCAGCAATTGCAGCAATTGATTTTATCAAACAACATGGTGGAAAAGATATCACATTTATGTGTGTTATAGCAGCACCTGAAGGAGTTGAGAAGCTTCATAAGGCACATCCGGATGTAAAGATTTTTATCGGAAATCTGGACCGCGGCTTAAATGAAAAGGCATATATCCTTCCCGGCCTTGGTGATGCGGGAGACCGTATTTTCGGAACAAAATAATGATGAGATAAAAACTGCCGTACTAACTTTCGCTAGTACGGCAGCCTTTTTTCATCAATTATTCTTCATCTTTAAATTCATAATCTTTGCCGGGAAGCACTGCATTTAAAATGATCCCCACCAATGCACCGACTGCCAGGCCGGAAAGACTGATTGTCACTTCACCGATTGAAAATGCAATAGCACCTGCTGCGCTGTATTTGATACCGATAGAGAGTACCAGAATCAAAGCAGCTATAATAACATTGCGTGTCTTGGTGAAATCCACCTGATTTTCCACGATGTTGCGAACTCCGACTGCAGAAATCATACCATAAAGGATAAGGGAAATACCGCCAACAGTTGCGGTCGGCATTGTCTGGATGATTGCAGAGAACTTCGGACAGAAGGAAAAGATAATTGCAAATACTGCCGCAAGTCTGACAACAAAAGGGTCATATACTTTTGAAAGATTTAATACACCGGTGTTTTCTCCGTATGTTGTGTTAGCAGGAGCACCGAAAAGGGATGCAAGTGTAGTTGCAAGACCATCGCCCATAAGTGTTCTGTGAAGTCCGGGGTCCTTGATATAGTTGCGCTTTGTTGTGGAAGAAATCGCTGAGATATCTCCAATATGCTCTACGATAGTAGCGAGAGCGATAGGAACAATTGTAACAACAGATGTAATCAATAAGGAAGCATCGAAGTTGTCAAATAATGCTAACACGGTCATCTCCTTGCGAATCGGAAGACCAATCCATTTTGCCTGCTCGACAGCGGAGAAATCCACCTCACCCATAATAATACCCACGATATAAGAAACAACAACGCCGATGAGAATAGGAACAATTTTAATCATACCTTTTCCAAAGATGTTACAAAGGATAACTACAAAGATTGCTACCAGAGCCACCAACCAGTTGTTTGCGCAGTTGTCAACTGCCGACTGGGATAGTGTAAGACCGATTGCGATGATGATTGGTCCGGTTACGATTGGCGGGAAAAATCTCATGACCTTCTTTGCAGAGAAGAGCTTGATAAGTCCTGCAAGAAGTAAGTAAACCAATCCGGCACAAGCCACACCAAAGCAGGCGTAGGGAATCATTTCTACATTGGAAACATCGTCCTTCATGGGAGCAATTGCGGAATAGCCGCCTAAGAATGCAAAGGAAGAACCTAAGAATGCAGGAACCTTCATTTTTGTAATACAGTGGAACAGTAATGTTCCGAGACCTGCAAATAAAAGAGTTGTAGATACGTCCAAACCGGTAAGGAGTGGAACGAGTACCGTTGCACCGAACATTGCAAACATGTGTTGCAAGCCGAGCACTGTTACTTTGCCGACACCTAATTCTTTTGCATTATAGATGCCATTGTTTTGATGATTGTTCATGATTTTCCTCCTTATGAATGTAAATGTCGAGTGGTAGAAAAACTCGATTTCCTTTGAAATTATATCATAAAAAGAAGGAAAAGAACATTCTTATTTATAATGATTCTTGCGCCACTTAAGACATTGTCATAAGTGCCCATGTATAGTATTGTGAAGGTATAACACTTTTATGGAAATATAAGGAGGACTAAAATGATTTTTTATCATGTCATTTCAGATATGCCCAAGTACGCAGGGCAGCATATCATTTTGGATGAGGAACATCCAAATGGCGTACATAAGAGAGTGTATGAGAAGATGGATATCGTGGAGGATATTTATGCCCATCCCGAAAAGTATGAGGGGACGGAGCTTAGTCATGATATAGATGTGGCGCTTCGTGAGCTGGCACTTGAGAAGGTGAGAAAAGAAAAGTATCCCGATTATCCGTCACGTATGGCATCATTATATGTTTCCAAAACCTTTGAGGAAGCAGAGCAGTGGGGCGATTATTTTGCGCGGCTCGGCAGGCCTACCTATGGAATTGCCAAAATAGAAGCACGTGGAAATATGTACGAGGGTGATGCCTACAAATGCTTCGACGGAACCATTTCAGAAGCAGAAAACCTTAGACAGGCGGAAAACTACTGGCGAAATGATTCCAACGAAGATGGTCACAGACAGATTGTCGAAATCCTGGTTGACGGTGATATTGAAATCCTGGAAATCGTAAAGGAAATCAATGCTAATATTTAATGATGGTGGTGGTGATGATGGTGGTGATGTCCTTCGTGGGCATCCTCCGCCACATGGCAGTGCTCTTCGTGGCACTCCTCATCCCTGCCCTCCAGCTCCAGCGTCACATGGTTGATGCCGTGTTCCCTAAGTTCTTCACGGACAAGCTCCTTGATGGTGTGAGAGTCTGCCTCTGTCACGATGTGCATGGTGGCATAATTGTGAATACCGTCCATGCTGCGCACGTGAATATGGTGCACACCCAAGACACCTTCTATCTCAGAAACATGATGCTCTATTTCTTCTACAGAGATTCCCTTGGGAGTCTTTTCCAAAAACAAATCCAACACTTCCTTCAGATTTTGAATGGCATTGTACAGGATAAACAGTGCCACACCGATGGACATAATAGGGTCTAGAATGGAAATGTCCGTAAAGCGCATGATGATTGCGCCAATCAGGACCACAATCCATCCCAGCACATCCTCAAGCATATGAAGATTTACAGCCTTCTGGTTCAGGGAATCGCCTTCCCGGGTCACATAGGCAGCCAGCAGGTTTAGAATCACGCCCACAACCGCAAACAAAATCATACCGTTGTAATTGATGGAAACAGGGTTAATGATACGAAGCACGGCATTGTAGATGACCAGTATGGAGCCGACCAGCAAAATTACGGTAGTAATCACGCTGCCAAGTACGGAGTAGCGTGCATAGCCGTAGGTGTAATTGTCATCCGGCTGGCGTTTGCTCTTACGCTCCAGAAAAAAGGATAGGCCGATACTTGCAGCGTCGCCCATGTCGTGAATGGAATCGGAGATGATTGCCACGCTTCCCGTAATGGCTCCGCCGATAAACTCAAAAATGGAGAAGGACAGATTCAGTAAAAAAGCAATTAAAATATTTTTTTGTGTTTTCATAAGAAATGCTCCTTTATTTTATGTATTAAGTGATTGTTTAATTGTTGTAATTGTAATATACTAGGAATAACTTACAAATGCAATGGGTAAGGGCTTCTTATTTCCAAACGGGCGAAGAAGCCTTCCAAAAAGGAGAAATGATGTTACAGTTTATGCTTCCCCATCATCACGGAGACGTTCACCAAAGCGAAAGGTTGTATGAGGAGCTTTCCAAGGCGGAGAATTTCAAGGTTGCCGCCGAGTTTTTTAAGCTTCTTAGCGACAGCACACGCATCCGTATTTTTTGGCTGCTTTCCCACAAGGAGGAGTGCGTTATCAACATAGCTGCCATGCTCGGTATGTCCAGTCCGGCTGTGTCCCATCATCTGAGGGCGCTTACGGACAGCGGACTGATTGTGAGCCGCAGGGATGGCAAGGAAGTTTATTACCGTGGCGCTGACTTGGGAGAAGCCAAGCTTTTGCACGAAATTTTAGAGCAGGTCATGGAGATTGCCTGTCCGGAAAATGCAGTGACGACTGATGTTTCACCGGAGGAAACGGTGCGGAAGGTACATACCTATCTGATGGAGCATATTTCGGAACGCATTACCATTGAGGAGCTTTCCCGAAAATTCCTGATGAATACTACTTCATTAAAGCAGGAGTTTAAGAAGGTGTACGGAACCTCTCTTGCGGCACATATGAAGGAGCATCGCATGGAGCTGGCGGCGAAGGCGCTGCGGGAGACAGGTGACAGTATTGCTTCCATTGCCCTGTCCGTGGGCTATGAGAGCCAGAGTCGGTTTTCCACGGCATTTAAGGAGGTTTATGAGATGTTGCCTACGGAGTATAGAAAGCAGGGAAATACCATACAATAACGGCAGGAGGATTTGCACTATGTGTACTGCTGTCAGCTTTCGGACGAAGCATCATTATTTTGGAAGAAATTTGGATTTGGAAAGAGGATACAACGAGGGCGTGGTCATTACTCCGCGGAATTATCCGTTTGACTTTCGTTATGTGGAGCCGGAGGAGAACCATTATGCCTTAATCGGTATGGCGACCGTGGTAAATGATTACCCGCTGTATTTTGAGGCCACCAATGAAAAGGGGCTTAGCATGGCAGGGCTGAATTTCCCGGAGAATGCTTTCTACGGTCCTTATGAGGAGAGAAAAGAAAATATTGCGCCCTTTGAGCTGATTCCCTATATTTTGGGACTTTTTGGAACCGTGAAAGAGGTGCGGGAAGCTCTTAAAAATATAAATGTAGTGCACTGCAATTTCAGTGAGGAATTGCCGGTGTCTCCCTTGCACTGGATGATTTCTGACAGAGAGCAGTCCGTCGTATTGGAATGCACGAGGGATGGGATGAAGGTGTATGACAATCCCTTTTGTGTGTTGACAAACAATCCCCCTTTTGATTATCATTTGTTGCATATGAACAATTTCATGGGACTTCATGAAGGCTTTGCAGAGAATAGAATAAGTCAGAGGACTGCATTTATGAATTACAGCTTGGGGCTTGGGGCGCTTGGTCTGCCGGGCGATTTTTCCAGCAGCTCCCGGTTTGTGAAAGCCGTATTTGTAAAGGAAAAATCGGTCTGTGACGGAAGCGAAGCAGAAAGCGTCAATCAGTTTTTTCACATCCTCAATGCAGTCGCTATGCCCAAGGGCTGCGTGTTGACAAAGGCTGGAGAATACGAATATACCAGGTATTCCTGCTGTTGCGACACCGATATACAGGTCTATTACTTTACCACTTACGAAAATCTGTCCATACGGCAGGTGGACATGCACGCAGTGGATTTGGATGGGGCGAAGCTATTTTGTTGAATAACATTGACATATTTGTAAATAAGGCATGATGTCTGAAACACAAGGGCTAATATATTATACAAAACTTGACTTATTTGGTATAATAGGCTAAAATATTATCTATGAATAATATATTTTTATTACAAAAAACACCGAAGGAAATCGACAAGTTAATTGCTAACAGAATTCGAACAATTCGCAAGCGGCGAAAAATATCACAGACTGAATTGAGCGAAAAATCGGGAGTGAGCTTAGGGTCAGTGAAACGGTTTGAACAAAGTGGTGACATATCATTGGTTTCTTTAACAAAAATAGCGATTGCGCTGGATATAAGTGAGGAGCTGGAGTATTTATTTGCGCAAATACAGCCGCAGTCTATTGAGGAGATATTGAATGGACAGTCTGAATAAGGTAAATGTACTGTACGACGGAAGAAAAGTTGGAACATTGGCGTTATATCAGAAATACCTGGCAGCATTTGAATATGATAAGGAATGGTTGGCTGATGGGTTTTCCATTAGTCCTTTTTCCCTCCCGCTTAAAAAGGGTGTTTATATACCAAAAAGAGACCCATTTGAAGGCTTGTATGGTATCTTTTCGGATAGTATGCCGGATGGATGGGGACGTCTCTTAGTGGACCGCTATTTATTATCTAAAGGCATTCATCCCAATGAAATTAGCGTTCTGGAACGTTTATCTATCGTTGGTAGCTCCGGAATGGGGGCGTTGAGCTTCGAGCCGGACCGCCATGTTAATTTAACCGGTTGCACAATGGATTTGGATGAGATAGCAAAAGAATGTAGCAATATCTTAAAGACGGATTACTCAGAAAATCTGGATGAATTGTTTAAGATGGGCGGTTCTTCAGGTGGTGCACGTCCCAAGATACTTACAAAAGTAGATGGAGCTGATTGGATAATCAAGTTTCCTTCATCCGATGACAAGAAGGATATCGGAAAGCAGGAGTATGAATATTCGTTGTGTGCGAAAGCTTGTGGTATTGAAATGAGTGAAACGCGGCTGTTTGCATCAAAGAAATGCGAAGGGTATTTTGGAACAAAGCGTTTTGACAGAATGTTTTTAGCGGACGGGAAGTATAAGAGAATTCACATGGCAACGGTAAGCGCACTGATGGAAACATCTCATCGTATTCCCAATTTGGATTATGACATACTGATGAAGCTGACACTGGAGCTTACTAAGGATTATGCCGAAGTAGAAAAGATGTATCGGTGGATGTGCTTCAATGTGTTTGCGCATAATCGCGATGACCATTCTAAAAATTTTACATTTCTGTATAATGAAGCAGAGGAGAGATGGATTTTGTCTCCGGCATATGATTTGACATTTAGTTATTCTATTGGTGGTGAGCATGCCACTGCGATTCATGGTGAGGGTAGGAACCCGGGAATGTCGGATTTGTTGATGGTAGCCGAAGAAATCGGCTTGAATAAAAGATTCGCTGAGAAAACGGCTAAGGATATTGAAGAACAGGTAAGAGAGTGGCAGTTGATAAATAAGTACAGATAAAAGGGAGGGCGTCTGATAGACACCCTCCTAAAGTTTCACATGGTATTTATATCAATTGTTTTATCGCCTCCTGAAACGAAATTCCATGCAATATCCGTTCTGCCATGATTTCCCTGCCGCAATACACAGAAGGAAGCTCGTTTACGTATTTCATGGCAGCGTCGATATCCCCGTGTTTGGCAGAAAGCAGGGCAAGCAGGCGCTTGGTACCGCACTGCATGTCAGGAAGATTACTGTGCAAAATTCTGTGACAAAGCATGTGAATCTCCTGCTCGATCTCGAAGTCATCCTTTTTCTTTACAAGCCCATATAAAAGATTCGCAAGACCAAATTGCAGGTAGGTATCGGTGGGATATTGCGTAAGCATTTCTCTGTGTTTCTTTATTTTTTCGTGGGTTTCCAATTCATGTGTTGACTTGAAAAACTTCTCCCGTTCAGCCGTGGAGCACTCCTTTGCATAGCCCATAAGATTATCTATGGAGGTGTCAAACAATTCTGCAATAATCGGCAGCATAACGATGTCGGGGTAAGTTGTGCCGTTCTCCCAGCGACTGATGGTTTGAGAGGATACCCCTAATTCATAGGCAAGCTGCTCCTGTGTGAAGCTTTTCTTTAACCGATATTCTTTGAGGTTAGTTCCTAAATACAACATATGTTTTATCCTTTCTGATTGATTGTTGTTTTTATTATAGCAAGGCATGGTAATTAAGAACATAACATGCATTAAGAGAAATGTGCAGGGGATGCTCATTGACAAATTTCCCGACGGGTGCTATTGTTAGAAAAATTATGAATAACCATAGAAATATCCGGCAAGGAGGAATGACAATGAATAAGCTTTTGTGTTCTACGGGAGCATTGATTACCGGCAGAAATAATAGGAACCATATGTTGCTTGCAATGGCTGGGCAGGAGCTTACCTGTGAGGGCTATGAGTTTATGATGTATCAGGCATGGCTTTGGCAGGGACCGGTAAAGCATATCCATATCGGTGACTTCGCAGGAGAGCCTATGGATTGGGAGTCCCTCAGAAGTTGTAAGCATCCACGGGAAGGTAAAATCGATTTTG
>CALYZQ010000094.1 GCA_945609985.1 uncultured Lachnospiraceae bacterium
CCACCACCTATATCGTGTTGATTGGCGGTGATTTTTCCGGTCCTGTGGTAGGTGCCATCTGGATGGCATTTGGATTTGCCTCATTTGGTGCTCATATCAAAAGTTATTTCCCGGTGCTTTTGGGAGTGTATCTGTTTACCTTTATCAGCAAGTATGAGCCCACGGAGCCTGGAATCCAGCTGGCGGCTATTTTTGCAGTTGGTATTTCACCCATCGCGGGACAATTCGGTCCCTTTGCGGGGATTTTGGCAGGCATGCTGCATTCTGCAATTGTTATGTGCACATCTACCATGTACGGTGGATTGAACTTATACAACAATGGCTTCAGCGCAGGCTGGGCAGCTGTTTTTCTGGTACCGCCCCTGGAGAGCTTTATCAAACATATAGAAGACAGTCGTCACCGCAGAGGAAAGATGGCTACACACAAGAAAAACGGTAAGAAAGAGGTTTAACATGTATCACGGAGAAAAAAAGATAGCAAAGATTATAGAGGAGCTTACCATGTATTTTTTTACCATGGGAGCAGATAGGATATCATCAGGTATTACAGTGGATAATCTGGATGTAACCATTGATTTTAAAGCAAATTACAGACAGGAGTACAAGAAGGATCTGGATAAGCTGGTAAAATATTTAAACGAGCCCAAGAATGAGGGTATAGAGGATTTTTATTGGGAGCTTGCAGGCTCCGGAGATCCGGGTGAGAGCAGTCAGCTTTTGCTTCTTGGTATGATGATTGACAAGGCAGATATCGATATCATGGATACAGATGTTACCCTGAAGCTGTACAAAGAAATGGAAGAGGAATAAAGTCACGGGGGAGGTGTGAGAAGCAGTTAAGCTGCATTTCATCCTCCTCCGTAAGATTGTACATAGAGACGCTACAGAAGAAGCTGCAGTAAGCCCAATAGTACTAGCAGTCCGCCGGAAACAGGGTCCGCAAGACGGCTTGCGAATTTAAAAACCCTGGAGCGGCCCATACGGTTTCCCAGATAAAGAAAAGCAATGGAGAACAGCAGGGTGATGATGGCTGTGGGAACCGGATGAAGTCCCGCAATGCCGGAACCGAAGCCGATACTCATATTGTTAACGGAGAGTGTGATACCGATAAGAAGAGCTTCCTTTAGGGAGGTTCGGGCAGGGAGGTCTTCTTCGCAGACATTTTCTTTTGCTTTGTGAGGGAAGAGTCGCAGGTATAGTTTTGCAAGCAGCGGTTTGATCAGGTAATACATTCCAAGTATGATTAGAACGGCACTTCCCAATATGGTGGCTGTGGCAGCAGGCAGCAGGGGCATAAGCAGTATGCCAAATCCGATGGAGAGGCAGGTGCCAAGCAGGGTGATGAAGCTGATGAGCAGATTCTCCCACAGGCGCACAGTGATACCGCGGATGCCGTAGCAGATACCCAAAAGCAGGGCATCCAGACTGGCGGAAAGGCCGAACAGAACAGGGGCAAAGAATAACATGGAGAGCTCCAAAGAAGATTTTGATTTACTATATTCCCAAAAATGAGAAAGGGTGAAAACAAATGAAAAAGGTTTTTGCATGGATGAAAAGTGAAGTAGTGCTGGTGATAGCGTGGATTCTGGCTGTGATTTCTGCGTTTTTTGTACTGCCGGATAAGCAGTATTTGGAATACATAGATTTCCGTACGCTGGCACTGCTATTTTGCCTGATGTGCGTGATGGCAGGACTTAAGAAAATAGGGGTGTTTCAGTGGATTGCGGAGGCGCTTCTTGCCAAGGTAAAAAACAGCGGACAGCTGGTTCTGATTCTGGTACTTCTGTGCTTTTTCTTTAGTATGTTTATCACAAATGATGTGGCGCTTATTGTGTTTGTACCCTTTACCTTTACGGTGCTTAGGCTGGTGGGGCAGGATAAGTGGGAGCTGCTTTTGATACCCATCGTGGCCATGCAGACCGTAGCTGCCAATCTGGGAAGTATGTTGACACCTATCGGTAATCCCCAGAATATGTATCTTTGCAATTTTGCGGGAATGGGTCTGGGTGAATTTGTGCTTTTGATGCTGCCCTATACGGCGTTGTCGCTGGTGATTTTTGTTGTGTGGGGAATGATAAAGGGCAGAAGGTGTAAGGATACGCTGGCTATTTCCTTTACGGAGCGCACAAGTCTTAAGGGAAAACAGGGGAAGCTTGTGGCTTATCTGATTCTATTTGTGCTCTGTCTGCTTACGGTGGCAAAGATAATTCCCTATGTGTGGGTGTTGGCAGCAGTTGTGGTGATTGTGTTTGTGCTTGATAAAAAGGTGTTATTGACTGTGGATTACTCCCTGCTTCTTACCTTTGTGGGATTCTTTATCTTTACAGGTAATATCGGACGGATTCCTGCTGTGGCAGAGCTTCTTAAGCAGTTGATTAGCGGTCAGGAGATGCTGACTACTGTGGTGGCGTGTCAGGTGATGAGCAATGTGCCGGCGGCAATACTGTTATCCGGCTTTACAGAGAATATCAGGGTGTTGATTGTGGCAGTAAATATTGGCGGTTTGGGTACATTAATTGCTTCCATGGCGAGTCTCATTTCTTTTAAGTATGTGGCGAGAGAGGACGGCGGCAGAAAGGGCGCTTATTTCCTCTATTTTACCCTTGCTAATATTTGTTTTTTGGCAGCATTGGTGGTATTATATATAATAAGTGGCGCGGCATTTTAATTGGACGATAATATACAGTCGCGCGGAAAAGAGGTAAGCATGAACTATTTATATCCACAGGGGAAGCCGAAAGCATTGACCTTCAGCTATGATGACGGTCAGGTTTTCGACAGAAGATTAGTAGAAATTTTTAACAAGTATGGTGTGAAGGCTACCTTCCATCTCAATTCCGGTACGCTGGGTGGTGATGTATTTATTGCACCGGAGGAGGTAAAGACCTTATTTGAAGGACACGAGGTTTCCTGCCACGGTGTGGAGCACAAGAACCTTCCCTCCATTCCCAGACCCCTTGTATTAGCGGAGCTTAATGAGGACCGTAAGGCTCTTGAGAAGCTGTCCGGTGGTCTGGTACAGGGTATGTCTTATGCATTCGGTAATTACAATGCAGAGATTAAAGAGATTGCAAAGTCCGCAGGTATCAAGTATTCCCGTACCGTAAATGATATGTTTGGATTTTTCCCTCCCGCAGATTTTCTGGAGTGGCATCCTACCTGTCACCATGACAAGCGTCTGATGGAACTGGGTGAGAGATTTCTGAATATGCCTCCATTCATCGAGCTTGGTCTGATGTATGTATGGGGTCACAGCTTTGAGTTTGACCGCAACAACAATTGGGATCATATTGAAGAGTTTGTGAAGATGATGAGTGGCAAGGATGATATCTGGTACGCTACCAATCTGGAGATTTGCGACTATATCAATGCAACCCGCAGCCAAGAGTTCTCTGCGGATGGTAATACAATACATAATCCTACTGCTATCAGTATTTGGATGCGAGTTGGTCAGGAAGTTGTGGAGTTAAAGCCCGGCGAAACCAAGTATATCGGTAAATAAAATGTTGGGGGCTTATAGGGCCCCCATTGAATTTAGATTTGGAGATCATTATGGCAAGTGAGAAAACCATTATCGGAGAAGAAGCATACAGGGCAGCCAAGGAGCTGCTTCACGCCGCAAAGCTTTCGGAGGGACAGCTGTTTGTGGTAGGCTGTTCTACCAGTGAGGTAGGAGGTGCAGGCATCGGTACCTTTTCCAGCCCCGAGCTGGCGGAGGTAGTTTTTGGCGGTATTTATCAGGCGACTCAGGAGGCAGGGGTGTATTTGGCAGCGCAGTGCTGCGAACATTTGAACCGTGCCCTTATACTGGAGAGAGCTGCTGCGGAAAAATACGGATATGAGGTGGTCAATGTGGTACCTCAGCCCAAGGCGGGAGGTTCCTTTGCCACAGCGGCATACAAGGCATTTGAGGAGCCCGTTGCCGTGGAGCATATCAAGGCACATGCCGGAATGGATATCGGTGACACTCTGATTGGTATGCATCTAAAAGATGTGGCTGTGCCGGTGCGTATCCGCACCTCGCAAATCGGTGATGCCCATGTGGTGTGTGCCCGCACCAGAGCCAAGTTTATCGGCGGTGAGCGTGCAATTTACGATGAGGATTCCCTGTGATTTTGCAAGAAAAATGTCACAATCGACAAGATTCGTCAGTCAATTTATACACAATTGAAGGATAATCCGTCAAAATATGGCTGCTGCACATTGGTGTAGCGGTCTTTTTGTGTGGCGGGGTAGGGAGGGGGGAAGGGTTTTTATGTGAATAGTGAGAGGATGGCTGCATTTTCAAGCATTGCGTATAATTCACAGGGAAAATCGCACACGGATGTGCGATTTAGGCGTGCCCATGCATGGAGGTATGTGCACGCCGACCCGTAAGTAATTAATTTCTACCCGCAATGATTAGAAAATACCCATCCGAAACTCTGAATCATAAAAACCCTTCCCCCCTCCCAGCCCCGTTATACAAAAAACCTGCAGTACCAATGTACCGCAGGTCATTTTTTGACTTTAAGTATATTTAATTGGCAGCGTCATTTATCAAATTCATGATTGTTGCAATGGAATCCATCTGGCTGCTTTTACTCATGGTATCCGCATAGGTCTGTCTGTTGAAGTACAGCTCCTGCACCTTGTCTAGCAGAAGCTTGGTGGTCAGTACCTCTTCATCAACCACAATGGAGAAGCCCTGTGATTCAAAGGATTTTGCATTCAGTATCTGGTCGCCTCTACTGCTTGCGGCAGGCAGTGGAATTAAAATGTTGGGTTTTTTAAGTGCCAACAGTTCGCAGATTGCATTGGCTCCCGCACGGGAGATAACGATATCAGCCATGGCAAACAAATCCTTTAGTTCAGCCTTCACATATTCAAATTGCTTGTAGCCGGGAGTGTTTAACAGCAGGTTATCCACCTTATCCTTACCACACAAATGTACCACCTGAAAATCTTCAAGAAGCTGGGGCAGGGCATCACGCACTGCCTTATTCACATTGTTGGCGCCAAGGCTTCCGCCAATGACCATAATAACAGGCTTATTTCCGGTGAAACCGCACATATCAAGACCGGCTATTTTATTACCCTGAGTCAGCTCCTTGCGGATGGGGGAGCCGGTAAGTACCGCCTTTTCCTCAGGCAAAAGCTTTAAGGTCTCGGGAAAATTGCAGCAAACCTTGTGTGCAACAGGAATACACAGCTTGTTGGCAAGGCCAGGTGTCATATCCGATTCATGAATGATGCAGGGAATTTTTAGGGAATGGGCTGCACGTACCACAGGAACGCTGACAAAGCCGCCCTTGGAAAATACAACGTCGGGTGCATATTCCTTCAAATACTTTCGCGCCTCACGGTATCCCTTAATTACACGGAAGGGGTCCGTCAGGTTTTTGATATCCAGATATCTGCGGAACTTACCGGTAGAAATGCCTGTGTAGGGGATGTCAAAATCTCCGATTAATTTCTTTTCGATGCCGTCATAGGAGCCTACATAGGCAATTTCATATCCGGCTTCTTTAAGCGCCGGCAACAAAGCAATATTGGGAGTTACATGTCCGGCAGTACCACCGCCGGTCAACACTATTTTTTTCATGGTTTCATCAATCCTTTTCTTTTCCATTATATGCAGTTCTTACAGCATACTTTCCAAAGCTCTCGCCAGCTGGTCGGGGCAGGAGGTGGTTTTAAAGCCACAGCGGATACCTTTTAATTTGCTGATGGCTTCCTCGGGGGACATTCCCTTTACCAAGGCACAGATTCCCTGTAAATTTCCGTTACATCCACCGGTAAATTTTACAAAATCAATAACACCGTCTTTTAATTCGATTTCGATAGCGCGGGAACAGGTTCCCTTTGTCTGATATATCATAGCAACGCCTCCATTCTATTAACAACAAATTATAGCAGAAAAGTAGCAAAATAGGAAGTCAAAATTCTTGCATATTGTGAACGAAAGTGGTATTCTGTTACCGTTGTAAAAAATTACAAGAAAGAGGAAGACTAATGAAGAAAAAATTAGCAATGTTATTATTGGCAATGTCACTTGCAATGACTGCTTGCGGCGGCAGTGCAGAGGTTGACGAAGACAAGGACACCAAGGTGGAGAACAGAGAGGAAGAGTCTGAAGAAGAATCCGAAGAGGAATCTGAAGAAGAGTCTACTGAGGAAAGCACAGAGGAGTCCGAGGAGGAATCCGTAGAAGAAAGCACAGAGGAGGCTTCCGAAGAGCAGGAAGTGATTCCCTATGCATTCGGTACTTTTACAGATAACGCATATGAGAACGCAAGTATGGGCTATCGTTTTACAGCACCTGAGGGATGCGTAATTGCAGACGAGAGTCAGCTTCTTGGCATAGCAGGTATTACCATGGATACATTATCCGAGGATTATACCGAGGCAATGATTGAGTATGCAAAGCAGGCAATGGTATATGACCTGTACGCAGTGTATGCAGATACCAATACCAATGTTAATGTTATTGTTCAGCAGGCCGATACTACAGGTGTTACCATGGACTATTTTGTCGAAGCCAACAGAGCACAGTTAGAATCATTGACAACCATGGATATTACTGTGGAGCCCGGAACGATAGATTTAACCATCGCCGGAAAGGAATATACCGGTTTAAAGACAGTTACCGTATCAAACGGAATTTCCATGACACAGGAGCTGTACATGCTGATAGAGGAAGGCAGAGTAAGCACAATTACCTTTACCTGTATAGAAGGTAATGAAGCACAGATGGATGCACTCAAGGCAGCATTCACCGAGTTATAATTAATGGAATCTTTAAAAAGGCGCGGTCTTAGAAACTGCGTCTTTTTTGTTGCAATCTGTAGACCCATGGGACAAAATGACGATGAGTCGTTATACAAAACCCTTTGATTCTGCGTTATACTTTAGAAAAAGAAATGTAGAAAAGGGGAAAAATATGTTTCAGATTTTTGAAGAGGAAAAAGTAATCACGATTTTGATGTTTGTCTTTTTGGGAGTCAGTATCATCGGAAGAACCTTTCTGGGAGTTATGTATCATGTCATGATAAAGGAGACCGACAATATGGCAACCACAAACAACAAGCTGCTAAAACAGTGCAAGCTGAAGTTTGCCAATTGCTATCAGTTAAACAGCGGTGTCTCAAACATCCCGGTGTTTGTGGACAAGTTTATCAACCGGCTTGCCATGGGACCGCTGTCCTTTGAAGGGATGTATCATCTGTCCGGTCAGTCCATGCTTCTGTCTGTGGTGGCAGCAGGCATCGGTATCTGCAAAAGTATTGTGGACGGCAGAATGTTGGGAGAGATTTTACCTTTTTACATTGCCTGCTTTGTAGGACTGTATCTGTATTTCTCCGTTTCCTCCGTTGTGGATATCAAGGGTAAAAAGAGGATATTAAAAGTAAATCTTGTGGATTATCTGGAAAACCATCTCTCAGCCAGAATTGATACCACCGAGGAGGATTATAACATGCTGTACGGTCCGGGCAGCTATCAGAGAAACAACGGCAGAATTAGCAGCAGAAAGACAGTGGAGCTTATGCCTATCGGTGGCAGACTGCCCATGCAGACGGAGAGTCCGGTGCAGTTTGAATCCCACATAAAGGATACCACCGCATCCTTAGTTACAGAGGAGGAGTTGGAAAGTCTTTTGCAGGAGTTTTTGACAATATCATCTTGAATTTGCCCGGTTTCTTTGCTACACTTATTCATAAAGAAAGCTCTTTTTGGGCTATATAGTAAGTAGGCCGGAGTCAGTGCAGCGTGCTCCGCATTACAGAATCGTAAAGGCTGCACAGAAAGAGGTAAGTATGGGTAAGCAGGTAGCATTTGATTATTCCAAGACAAGTGCATTTATTTCACAGGAAGAAATTGGTTACATGAAGAAGCTGGCACTGGATGCAAAGGATGTATTGGTATCTAAGACCGGTGCAGGCAATGATTTCCTTGGCTGGATTGACCTTCCGGTAGATTACGACAAGGAAGAGTTTGCAAGAATCAAAGAGGCAGCTAAGAAGATTCAGAGTGATTCCGAAGTGCTTTTGGTTATCGGTATCGGCGGTTCCTATCTGGGAGCAAGAGCTGCTATCGAATTTTTGGGACACAGCTTCTACAATGTAGTGGACAAGAGTATCCGCAAAGCTCCCGAAATTTATTTCTGCGGTAACTCCATCAGCTCCACCTACTTAAAGCATCTGATGGATGTGGTAGGTGACAGAGATTTCTCCATCAATATGATTTCCAAGTCCGGTACCACTACAGAGCCCGCTATCGCATTCCGCGTATTTAAGGCAAAGCTTGAGGAAAAATACGGCAAGGAAGAGGCTGCAAAGAGAATTTATGCGACCACCGACAAGGCGAGAGGAAGCTTAAAGAATCTTGCTGATGAGGAAGGCTATGAGACCTTTGTAGTGCCTGATGATGTTGGAGGACGTTTCTCCGTTCTTACCGCGGTAGGTCTTCTTCCCATAGCAGTAAGCGGTGCGGATATTGACAAGCTTATGGAGGGTGCAGCAAGCGGAAGAAAGCGCGCTCTGGAAAATGATTTTGAGGAGAATGATGCATTACAGTATGCAGCACTTCGCAATATTTTACTGAGAAAGGGCAAAACCGTAGAGATGCTGGCAAACTACGAGCCTGCTGTTCATTATGTGAGTGAGTGGTGGAAGCAGCTTTACGGCGAGAGCGAAGGCAAGGATCAGAAGGGACTTTTCCCTGCAAGCGTGGATTTGACCACCGACCTTCACTCCATGGGACAGTTTATCCAGGATGGTGCCCGCATTATGTTCGAAACCGTTATCAATGTGGAGCAGTCCAAGGAAGAGATTATTATTGGCACTGAGCCGGTGGATTTGGATGGCCTGAACTATCTGGCAGGTAA
>CALYZQ010000095.1 GCA_945609985.1 uncultured Lachnospiraceae bacterium
GGTTACCTGATTTCCCATACTATCCGTTTGCTCATCTTCCGTCAGCAATACATCATTAATACTGACTACAAAATCCTTAGGTACTGTCAACGTATAATCCACCGGCTTCACAATCGGCTTTATGTATTCCAATTCCCATTCTCTGAAATTAAGAACCGTAAGCTTTGTCTTTACGGGAGATGCAGCTTTCAATTTCACCTCAGCTACCGGAACACCTGAATTCTCCAAATGATATAACAGTTCATCCTCTGCCTGACTGCTTTTAGCCACAATCTCAAGAGACTCCTTTTTGTATTGTGCCAGATACCGCTCCTGCAAAGCAGACTGTTCTTCGTACTTACTTCCCTGCATTACAGGGATACCATACTTTGCAAAAAAAGCATCCGTCCCGGCATCCTGTGTCAACTGACTCATGGCTGCCTGTACCTTCTTCTCAGGAAGCAATTCTTCATACTGCCTAAGTACCAAGCTTACATACAAAACCGCCGCCACAGATGCGGCAAGTAAAATTATAACATAGATAAGATATACCTTCTTAAAGGTTATTTTCTTCTTTTTCACAGGTTACTTTCTTCCCTTCTTTTGTCGTTGCAAAAACCCATTTATGCTGAATACGGAAGCTGACAAAGAACAGCAGCGTATCAATCACAATTTTAGCGCAGGTAGATAACAGCGGAGAAACAATCCCCAAAGTATGCTCCACTCCAAAAACAAGCAGCGTACTCACTGCAATCTGCGCCACCGCCAAAACATAATATTTTAAAACACTTATCACGCTTGTCCGTTCACCAAACACTACCTTGGCATTTACACAAAAATTCACTATCGAAGATATTGCTCTTGCAAGGAAAGCCGCAGGAAAGGTAGAAAATGCAAATCTCTTAAACAGGTAAAATGCAGTTGCATCTATTACTGCCGCTCCGCAGGAACTGAATAAATATCTCAAAATCAACCCATACACGCGGATACTGTCACGTATCGGTCTAAAATGAGAAGAACTGTTTTCATCCAGATAAACCGTATGAATCCCTACCTGTTCTAAGGTAAGCTTCTCCTTATTGGTCCAAAACAGCATATTGGTCTCATATTCATACCGGTCTCCACGAACAGTGAGCAGACCTTCCAGATATTCCGTAGGAATTGCCCTAAGTCCGGTCTGGGTATCCTTTATTTTCATACCAAAGAACAACCGAAATACACCCTTTGTCATATTGTTCCCAAACTTACTTCTTGCCGGAACATCCGGTGCCGAAAAGTCCCTGATGCCAAGCACTATATTACCGCTTACAAGAGCCGCCTCTGCTACTGCTTTTATATCTGACGGTATGTGCTGTCCGTCTGCATCTGCAGTAACCACGCAGGCACGATTTGTCTTATGTACCGTGACATACTTAAATGCAGTCTTAAGTGCCGCACCCTTGCCTCTATTCACATCATGTACAAGAACTGTACAGACAGGGAGCAGCTTTACCGCATCAAATATGTTTGCGTAAGCTTCTCCGCTTCCGTCATCCACAATCAATATATCGGAAAAACCTGCCCTCACAAGCTCTTCTACCGTATGAATCAGTTTTTCATCCGGTTTATATGCCGGAATGATCACCGAAACCTTTTCCAAACTCATCTTCTCACCACTCATTTGTTTATTCCCTCAATGCTTACGTCTTCTCCATATCAAAATACTGATGGCTATCCCTGCTATAACACAAAGTAACAAAGCACCATAAATCAACTTTTGTTTGTTTTCACGCTCAAGCTCAGCCTTTTCAAGTGCTTCTCTACTTTGTTCTTCCGCCTCCAGCTTTTTTTGAAGTTCGGCAGCTTCTGCCTTTTCTTTCTCTGTTTTCTCCAGTGCAGCTTTTTTTAAAGCCTCTCGCTCCGCTTCTTCCTTAAGTCTCTGTGCCTCTTTCTCGGCCTCAATTCTTGCCTGCTCTTCGTAGCGCATACCGTAGGTCTTTACATTTTCAAAAAAATCGTTACATGCGACATCCTGACCTACGCTCGTATAATACAGACCAAATTTACAGGGAGAATAGCTTCTGATATCGGTTGCCTTTTGGATGGGACGTGCTTCCGTACCATATCTCCATTTATAAAACCAGGTCCAGTGTTGGCTTTTATGACAGTCAAAGCCCTCTCCGGATACTTCAAAGGCTGTTTTACCGCCAAAATGTTCAAGAGGGATATCATAATCCATCACAATGGGATTCTCCTCATAGAGATGCAGATACAGCTTCTCTATCTGCCAGGGCACCGTATCCTTTTCTTGTATAACATAGGTCTCATCTGCGGCATATCCTATAGCTTCCGTAAGCGCTGCTGCACAAAGCACATGAGTACCATGTCCGTACTCTCCGTCCAAGTCATGTGAAACTACCACCAGAGGTTTAAACCTGCGGATACAGCCTACGGAATAGTCTAAAAAATCCTCATATGTATATCCTGCATTCTCATATACCTTTTTGGTCTGAGTAAGTGCGGTCTCCCTATCCTTTGACTCCGCATACAAGTCAGGGAATTCCGACATAACCGGATAATTGCGTACTCCTACTGTCCATAAACCATCTAACTGTTCATGAGGGCGCACATGATTTTGAGTCTTATTAACCTCAAAGTGCTGTACCACATATGCCACCTGTACCTGCAGTCCTTTTTCACCGGCATACAACGGAAGCATCCCTAAAAAGAATAACTGCTCATCATCCGAATGAGAAGAAAACAAAAGCAAATCTGCTTCCTCACAGGGCGGTTGCCATACTTGCACAAAGTCCGGAAGTTCACCTTCCGTAAATCCGTATACATCAGCAATCACTGTCCCTTCTTCAAAGGTCAGTTTCAGTTCATTCGGCAATGCTTCCGGCTCCCTGCCAAACATTGCAGCCACATCTACATATTCATGCAAGAAACCATAGTTTCCGCAGTTTACCGTTTCACCACTCTCAGCATCTGTTAATATCCAATTTCCGGGAATTCTGTCAAATTCTATGTATATGGATTGAATCCCTTCTTCGCAAGAAAGAGTAATGCATGCATCCTCTTTTGCAGCGGTATATGTGCCTCTGTCTTCATCAAAAAGACGCTCCGGCTTCCCGAATCCTTCTGCCTGTGTGATGATACTCTCATATTCTGCTGTCTTTGCTTCTGCCTTTTCTTCAAAACTCATCCATGCTAACAAAACGGCTGAAATTGAAAAAAGTATCTTTTGAACCAAGTGTTTCATCCTAATAAACGACTCCAACCAATCTTCTTTTCTATACTATAAACCTCTAAACACTTATTATATCATATTTCCTTATATATGCAAAGCATTATGTGCATTTACGGAATGCCGCATGGTGAGATGGTTGGTTGTGTGGATTGTGCCGGTTAAAGGGGATACCCTTGGTAGCCCCTTTCTCCGGCACACTCCACACAAAAAAGGATGCCGCACATCATGCGGCATCCCACAAATCACAATATTTGTTATGCAATATCTTCCATCTGTGCAGTATAGAGATGATAATAATGACCCTTCTTTGCAAGGAGTTCTTCGTGAGTACCGCATTCTGCAATACCACCGTCATCAATATACATAATCTTGTCACAGTTTTTGATGGTGGAAAGTCTGTGGGCAATGATAAAGGAGGTTCTTCCTTCAAGCATCGCATTTAAGCCCTGCTGTAATGCACGCTCTGTTTGAACGTCAATACTGGAGGTTGCCTCATCCAATACTAAAATTGCAGGATTGGATAAAAGGGTTCTCGCAAAGGAAATCAGCTGTTTCTGACCCTGTGAAAGCAGGGAGCCACGCTCCTTAACTTCTGTCTGATAGCCATCCTGGAATCTGTTGATAAAGTCATGCGCACATACGGTTTTGCTTGCACGGATAATCTCTTCTTCTGTGGCATCCAGCTTACCGTAACGGATATTATCCTCAATGGTGCCGGAGAAGATAAAGCTGTCCTGAAGCATGATACCCATCTGGGAACGCAGAGAGTTCAATGTCACCTTAGAAATATCCTGTCCATCAATCAATACTCTTCCGCTGTTTACATTGTAGAATCTGGATATCAGATTTACGATGGTACTCTTACCGGCTCCGGTAGGTCCTACAAGCGCAACACTCTCACCGGGTTTTACGGTAAAGGACAGATTCTTAAGAACTGTCTTACTCTCATCATAACTGAAGGTTACATTCTCAAAGGTTACCTCGCCCTTAATATCAGGCATCTTAATTGCATCTTCTGCATCATCAACGGTTACAGGCTCGTCCAACGTTTCAAAAATACGCTCCAAATACGCAATATTGTTGATAAAGTTGTTAAAGATATTACCAAGGTTCATAATCGGCTGCCAGAATCTTGCAGAGTAAGAGTTAATAGCAACTACCACACCAAGGCTGACATTTCCGGTTCCCATAAAGATAAGACCTACGATGAATACGGCTGCTCTTACCCATACGGAAATATTGTCAATACCGGGCCACATCAGGTTACTGTACATAACAGCTTCCAGCCACGTTTTACGGCAACGGTCTGAAAGTGTTCCGAAGGTTTCGGAATTCTCATCCTCTCTTACAAAAATCTGTGTAATTCTGGCTCCTACAATGTTTTCCTGCAAATATGCATTCAAATTGGAGTTCTTATTGGAAACCTGTTGCCATGCACGACGCTGTTTTTTCTTAAGCCAAAGCATGAATGCTGCCAATATAGGCACACCTGCAAGTACTACCAGAGACAGCTTTACATCCACGCAAAGCATGAAAATAACGATAAATATCAGGTTCAGTGACTCCAAAATTACGTTAATAAGGCCATTACTAAGCATATCTGAAACGGAGTTTACATAGTTTACCACTCTTATCAGAATCTTACCGTGAGGTCTGTCATCATAATACTGGAACGGCAGCTTTTGCAAATGCTCAAATATATCCTTACGGATATCAAAAATGATATTCTGGCTCACATTAATCATGATTCTGGAGCGGATGGTAGTAAAGATAACACCAACAACAAAGGTAAAAATCAATGCTCCTGCCAGCCATAACAAAAGCTCCACATTCTTATTGGGAATTGCATCATCCAGTGCATGCTGGGTTATCATAGGACCAAACAAGCCCATAATACCGCCAATGGCACTTAAGACCAATGCAAAAATC
This sequence comes from uncultured Lachnospiraceae bacterium, assembly GCA_945609985.1. Lineage (GTDB taxonomy): Bacteria > Bacillota > Clostridia > Lachnospirales > Lachnospiraceae > Acetatifactor. Next base: position 5,138 of record CALYZQ010000095.1, read on the forward strand.
ATTTTGCCGAGATATTTCTTAATATAGACGAAAGCTCTTAACAGATGTCGGACCTCAAAGGGAGTTTCCAAGACTTCATCTTCTTTATATGTATTTCTTCTTGCCATGGTTATGCCTCCTCTCCTGTCTGCAGCTGTACCAGATTGTAATAGTAGCCTTTCTTTGCAACCAATTCATCATGGGTGCCTGACTCTGTAATTCTTCCATCCTGTATTACCAGAATCTTATCTGCAAATTTTGTGGTAGAAATTCTCTGCGCGATAATAATTTTGGTGCAGGGGAAATCCAATTCATTCAGGCTATGCTGAATCTGCTTTTCGGTCTCCATGTCAACAGCAGATGTAGTATCATCCAAAATCAAAATGGCAGGCTTTACAGCCAATGCTCTCGCCAGTGAAATTCTCTGCTTCTGTCCGCCTGACAAGCCCACACCACGTTCACCTACTATGGTGTCATACCCTTCAGGCATCTTCGCAATAAAGTCGGAAGCCGCAGAATATCTTGCAAATTTCACAACCTCTTCCTGCTTAATATGAGGATCACCAAATGCAATGTTGCCGTCAATCGTATCAGAATATAAAAGCACATCCTGGGTAGCCAGGCCGATATTCTTTCGCAGCTGATGAAGCTTCATGTCTTTTACATTGATATCATCCACCAGAACCTCACCCTCTGTAGGTTCATAAAATCTTGGAATTAACTGTATCAATGAAGTCTTACCACATCCCGTTTCACCCATGATTGCTATAGTCTCACCGGGATTAGCCACAAAGGAGATATCATGCAGTACAGGTAATTTACCGTCAGCATATTGAAAGCTTACATTCTTAAACTCTACTTTTCCTTTGATTCTCTCTGTCAAATCGATTGCATCGGGATGATCAACGATTTCAGGTTCAGAGTAATAAATTTCCATAACCTTATCAGATGCTGCAGAGAATCTCTGGAATTCATTCATAATATTACCCAGCTGACGCATAGGGTTTTGAATTGCCCAGATAAGTCCGGTAAAAGCTACATATTCACCCATAGTGAGCTGACCGTTAATGATAAACAGACCACCCACAACAAGTAATACAATAGGCATCAGGTTGGCAAAGGTTTCAATATAAGGGTAATATGTCAACCAAGTCATTGCAGTCTTCCTGTTTGTCTGGGAATACTCTGTATTGCACTCGTTAAACTTGGCAATCTCATACTCTTCTCTTGCAAAAGCTTTTACTACACGATTACCGGAAATATTCTCCTGTGCAGCCGTATTTAATAGAGACAGCTTTTCACGGAGTGCCTTGTGTCTTGGTGCCACCTTATTCTTAAACAGAATGATAATAATAAAGATAAAGGGTGCAATTGCCAGAACGGAAAGTGCCAGTCTCCAATCCATATATATGAAGTAAATTGCAGTTGCCACAAACAGTGCTACCGATTCCACGATACTTCGGATAACCCATGCTATCATGTGACGGATGGCATCTAAGTCTCCGGTAAGTCTGGTCATCAGATCACCGGTACGATAGGTACTGTAAAACTTCATATCCTGGCGCTCAATCTTGTCAAAAAGATAAGTTCTGATACGATACAATACCTTCTGTGATACATGCTCCACATCAAAACAAACCAGATATACTATCAGGGTCCGCACAAAGGTCAGTACTACCATGGCGATAATCAACTGATAGAATAAATCTCTCTGGGTATTAATATTTTCTGCAGCATTCTTACCTGTCAAAAAAGTGTCTACGATTTTTGCAGTTATGTACGGTACAACCAACTGCATGGCATTATAAGCAATTGTTCCTATAATACTGAAAAAATAGATAATCCTGTAGCCGCGCATGTTTTCCCACAGCCAGGCTATCTTCGACTTTGGCTTGTTCATAAGTCTCCTCCTTCGCGAGTTTCTTCATCATTTCTATTTCTCTCAGACTAAATATATTCTAGTCCCGACACCTCTTAGAGTAAATGTAGAAAATTGCTAAAAATATGTTCTTTTTTGACTGCAAAAATTAAAAAGACATCATCACCTATATTTCTATAAGTAATGATGTCTCATTTAAATCACTTTATCAGAACTTATTTGCCAGCCATCTGAGCAGCAACTTCTGCAGCGAAGTCCTCATTCTTCTTCTCAAGACCTTCACCGGTCTCAAAACGAACGAACTTCTTGATGCTCAACTCGGTAGCATTCTCCTTAGCAACCTGTGCTACATACTGAGCAACAGTCTGCTTGCCGTCCTCTGCCTTAACATATACCTGCTCTAACAGACATACTTCCTTAAGTTCCTTGTTGAGACGACCAACGATAGCACCCTCAATAACCTTCTCAGGCTTGCCTGCCATCTTAGGATCCTGCTCGATCTGAGCCTTGATGATTTCCTTCTCGTGCTCCTTGTATTCCTCGGATACATCGGAAGTTGCAACATACTTAGGATTAAGAGCAGCAACCTGCATAGCGATATTGGTCATTGCTTCCTTAACTGCATCGTTAACAACTGCGGTCTCAGCCTCAACGATAACACCGATTCTTCCGCCGCCGTGTAAGTAAGATACTACACAACCATTAGCTGCTTCAACCTTCTCGAATCTTCTGATGTTAAGGTTCTCACCGATAACTGCAATCTTTTCAACCAAAGCTTCCTTAACGGTCTTGGTGGTGTCTGCATTCCAAGCTTCTGCCATGAAAGCATCCATGTCAGCCGCATCAGAATTAACAGCCTGCTCTGCAACAGCTTCAACATACTGCTGGAACAACTCGTTCTTTGCTACGAAGTCGGTCTCAGAGTTAACCTCAACAACAGCTGCTACCTTATCACCCTTGTTAGCGATACGGCAGATACCCTCTGCTGCAATTCTGCTTGCCTTCTTCTCAGCCTTTGCCTGTCCGTTCTTTCTAAGGAACTCAACAGCCTCATCCATATTTCCATTGGTCTCATTAAGAGCCTTCTTACAATCCATCATACCTGCGCCGGTCATCTCACGCAGTTCTTTTACCATAGCTGCTGTAATTTCTGCCATTTTATTATCCTCCTAATTACTCAGCGTCTACAACCTCTTCAATATCCTCAGCCGCTTCAACATCTGCTGCTACCTCTTCCTCGGTATAAACAGCTTCACCCTGGTTAGCTTCGATAACTGCATCTGCCATCTTTGCAACGATAAGCTTTACAGCTCTGATAGCATCATCATTACCGGGGATGATATAGTCAAGCTCTTCAGGATCACAGTTGGTATCACCGATACCAAGCAAAGTAATTCCCAGAGAGTGTGCTTCCTGAACACAAATTCTTTCCTTCTTAGGGTCTACTACGAAGATAGCATCGGGAACTCTGGTCATATTCTTGATACCGCCAAGGTTCTTCTCCAGCTTCTCCCACTCCTTCTTAAGCTCGATAACTTCCTTCTTAGGCAGTACATCAAAGGTACCGTCCTGAGACATAGTCTCGATTGCATGAAGTCTGTCGATACGGGACTGGATGGTCTTGAAGTTGGTAAGCATACCGCCCAACCATCTCTCATTTACATAGTACATACCGCAACGCTCAGCCTCAGTCTTAACTGCATCCTGAGCCTGCTTCTTGGTACCTACGAAAAGAATGGTACCGCCCTGTGCTGCGATTTCAA
>CALYZQ010000096.1 GCA_945609985.1 uncultured Lachnospiraceae bacterium
ATAAAACGCTTGGACTGTGCAAGAACGGTACCGTTCTCCGCAATCAGATTGTGACCGCCGAAAACCAAATCCTGAGTAGACTCACCCTCTCCGGCAGATGCGTAAATGTATCCGCAAAGCAATCTGGCACTGGAGGATTTCACCAGCATTTCCCGGTATTCATCCTTACCAACGGTCTCACCGGAGGCCGACAGGTTGACTATCACGGTAGCTCCCATCAGGGCATGATTGGTAGCGGGGGGCGTTGCCACCCACAAATCCTCACAAATTTCCGCACCGATTACAAGTCCCGGTACATTTGTGCAGGAAAACAATATATTGGTACCGAATGGGATCTCCTCACCGTCAAACCAAAAACTTACCGGCTCTGCATTGCCCTCTGCAAAGTGTCTGCCTTCGTAAAACTCTGCATAGCTTGGTATATTTGCCTTGGAAACCATGCCTAAGATGCCGCCGTTTTGCAATACTGCAGCCACATTGTAAAGCTTTCCATCACGCTCCACGGGAAGTCCCACAAACACCAAAGCATCCCTGTCAGAAGTAGCCTCTGCCACAACTGTCAGCGCCTTCTTTGCTTCCTCAAGCAAGAGCTCCTGGGAAAACAAATCTCCGCAGGTATATCCGGTCAAACAAAGCTCCGGAAGCACTATGATTTTGGCTCCCTTTTCATAAGCCTCCTGCAAACACTCGCAGATGCTCTCTGCATTATATATAGGGTCTGCCACCTTAATCTTTGGTGTAACCGCTGCAACTTTAATAAATCCCTGCTCCATAAAGTACCTCCATATCCGGGTGACTCAAATTATCTCTTAGCCTGCTGATACAGTTCCTTTAATTCTTCCACACTCAAACGGTAATGGGTATTACAGAAATCACAATTCACCTCAATCTCCTCACCGTCATCTATCATCTCCTGAAGCTGCGCCTTACCGATACTGATCAGTGCCTTTTCTACTCTTTCCTTACTGCAATTGCACACAAAAGCAGTGGGCATGGTATCCGTAATCTGCATATCCAATCCATCAAGCAAAATCTGAAGCATCTGCTCCGGGCTGTTTCCGGCATCCAGCATACTGGTAACGGAGCTGATATTTGCAAGATTCTGCTCCAATTTACTGATAACCGCTTCCTCGGCAAAGGGCATCAGCTGTACAATAAAGCCACCTGCCTGCTTCACCGTATTATTCTTTTCCATCAGGACACCCAAGCCTACCGCGGAGGGTACCTGTTCGGAGGTTGCAAAATAATAGGTCAAATCTTCTGCAATCTCACCTGTCTGTAACTCAGTCTGTCCAACATAGGGCTCTTTTAACCCCATATCCTTGATAACACGCAAGGTTCCGGGACCGATAGCTCCCGAAACATCCAATTTTCCAACAGAATTAGCGGGCAAAATCACATCCGGTACATCCGCATAGCCCTTGACATTGGCTAAAGCATCTGCGGTTACCTTGATACCGCCCACCGGACCGTCACCCTTTATCTGCAAGGTCATTAAATCCTTTTCGCCCTTTAGCATACTGCCCATCATGGCTCCTGCACTGAGCAGTCTGCCGAGGGCCGCCGTTACAACGGGACTGGTATTATGAGCCTGTCTTGCAAATTCCACAAGCTCCCTCGTGGTACAGGCAAAGGCTCTGATTTGTGCATCTGCCGCTGTCGCGCGCACTAAATAATCACTCATGTATATCCATCCTTCTGTGACAACCTTATGTGCGGGGTTTTCCCTGCTCTCTTGCCACAATATAAACTCTCTCACTCTCTTCGTTCACAGCACATCCGGTATCTGCATCCAACACTTCCACAAGCTCCATACCCGCCCGGGTAACCAATGCCTTCATCTGCTCCACCCGATAGCCTCTCTGGATGTGCGTCTCCTGAAACCGTCTGAAACGTCCGTCCTCTTCCTTTACAAAGATGGTCAGGTCGTACTCATTTAACTCTTCCTCCGGGTCATAAAAGTTTTCCCAGATAAAGCTGCAATCCTCTCTGTTTTCCGCGATGGTAGTATCACCAATCACTTCCCGGTACTTATACTCTGTATTGAAATCAAAGATAAAAATGCCACCGGGATACAGATAATTATTGACTAAGAAAAACGTCTGTAAAAGCTCCTCTTCCTCCAAAATATAATTCAGGGAATCACAGACGCTTACCACTGTTCCTACGGTACTGTAAAGCTCCAGCTCTCTCATATCCTGCAAAAGATACAAGATATCTTCACCCTTCTGCTCCCGCTTTTCCATGGCAACGGAAAGCATGGATTCCGACAAATCCACACCAATCATGTCGTATCCTTTTTCATACAATCGTTCCGTCAGGGCTCCTGTTCCACAGCCCAAATCCACTACCAGATTCCGCTCGGAAGAAAGCGTATCCTCCGCATTCCGCTCAGGCTTGGAAACACCGTATTTTGTAATTAAGTTGTGAATTCGCTCGCTCCACTCCTCATAGGGAGTGGCATCCATGAACTCGTCATAGACGTAAGCAAAATCCTGATATGCTTCCATAACCGCCTCCGTTTATGTTTAGTCACCAAGCTTCCTTGCAATGCCAAAACCGATTATGAAGGTAACAATACCAACCAATGCATTTACCAAACCAAATGCACTAAAATCACCCATAGCCACAATTGCTACAGGAGAAGCCACGATCAAACCGATAATTGCCCAATATGCGTAAAGAGGGAATTTCTCAAAAATAATTTCCACCAGCTTGGCAATGGCAAAGATACCGACTACAATACCGATTCCGAAGGGAATTAACACCGTACAGCCCTGAAGGATACCCTTCATATCAAAGGATACCAAAGCGCGGATAAAGTCTGTAATGGTCTCAAGCACAGGGTTGTAATAGCCCATCAGCATTAGCATCATGGAACCGCTGACACCGGGAATAACCATGGTAGCAGATGCCACAACACCTACGCCCAAAAGCTTAATTACATTGATTGCGTTAAAGGTCAAGTCTGCCGCTTTTCCCTCAGATTCGCCCATGATGGCGAGCCCTGCCACTACTACAAAAAACAGTAAGAAGGCAATGATATGTCCTACCTTTATTTTGCTGCCCTTTACATTCTTCCAAATAGCAGGAAGACCACCAACAATCAGACCGATAAACAACAGGTTAGTGGGAATGGGGAATTTTGCAAACAAATACTCCAAACCAAAGGAGCTGCCCACAATAGCAATCACCATACCGATGGCAATAGGGAATAAAAACGCTACACTCTTCTTAAACTCGCTGAATAAATGGGTAATGCAATGAATCAGCTTGTCATAAATACCCATGGAAACCATCATGGTTCCGCCGCTGACACCGGGGATAATGTTGGCAATACCGATTACGATACCCTTTAAAATACTTTTAATCATTTTTTCTCTCCGTTTCAATATTAATTATTTATATACATTTAGCACTTTTTTACACTTTCTGAAGATACTTTTTCAGAAAATCTATGAGACAATCCATCTGCTCATCCGTACCGATGGTAATTCTCAGGCAATTATTAATCCTTTCTTTATCCCAGAAACGCACATAGATATCCTGCTCCCTAAGTGCCTGATAAATTTCCTTTGCAGGAACACTTTTATGGGATACAAAGATAAAGTTGGCCTTGGAATCCGGGAAGGTGAAGCCAAGCTCGGCAAGTTCCTTCTTTACGCGCTCTCTGGTCTTTTGTATCTTTGCCGTAATATCCTTGAAATACGCATCATCCTTCACCGCTTCCACACCAAGGAGCTGGGAGGGAAGGTTCATGGTATATGAGTTAAAGGAAAACTTCGCATCATTGAGATACTGAATCAGCTTCTCGTTTCCGATACAGAAGCCGATACGCAGTCCTGCCATGGCGCGGGATTTAGAGAAGGTCTGTACAATCAGAAGATTGTCGTACTTCTCAAGCAAAGGAAGTGCACTCTCTCCACCGAAATCAATATATGCCTCATCCACAATCACCACTACGTCCCTGTTTGCCTGAATAATCTCCTCCACCACGGAAAGATTCTCCAAAAGACCTGTAGGTGCATTGGGGTTAGGGAAAATCACGCCGCCGTTTGGCTGCTTGTAATCCTCAGGATTGATGTGCCAGTTTTCATCCAGTGCACAGGTCTTGTAAGGGATTCTGTACAAATCTGCCCACACATCATAAAAGGAGTATGTAACATCCGGAAACAGGATGGGTTCTTTACCGTTAAAGAAGGTTAAGAATGCCATTGCCAGTACATCATCAGAACCCACACCCACAAACACCTGTGAAGGCTTCACATGATAATACTCTGCAAGTGCCTGCACTAATGGCGCCACTTCGGAGTTGGGATAAAGACGCAGCTCATCACAATCCATCTTGGAAGCCGCCTCCACTACACCGGGCGCAGGGGGGTAAGGACATTCGTTGGTATTTAACTTAATCATATTCTCTTTGTTCGGCTGTTCGCCGGCCACGTAAGGAACAACCTTACGTACATTATCTTCCCATTTCATAGTGTTTCATCCTTTACTATATTATAAAAATGTAAGTATATTCCAAAGTGTTATTGTAGCACGGAAGCGAGGATACGTCTAGGGGCAAGGTGAGAGGTTTTCCCGCAATGCTTGAAAATGCAGCCATCCTTCACAATTCACACAAAACCCTCAAAACCATCTTGCGCACAGTACATTCTACCAAAACACTCATGACCACTCCGTGCATTCTTTATCCTCTATAAACCTTTCCGCCTGCTCCGGCATTCCAAGCTTCTCGTAGCAACGCACGAGCCCGGCTCTGGCATCCTTGTCACCGCTTGTAATACATAAAATAGGCTGGGTTTCAAAAGCCGCATTGTAATACCAGATAATGGCCTCCTCAAGGTCTCCTAAGTCTTCATAGTAATGGCCAAGCTCCATGCAGATTTCGGAGCAGCCGTCATTGGCAATAACCTTGGAGGTGTATTTGAAGAAGGTGAGGATGTCGTTTATAAGGCGGGCTGCTCTTGCAACCACGCAGCATGCTTCATCCACTTCCTCCGGGGTTCGGTCTGTATCCGCCACAGAGCTTACAAAGAAGTCGATTGCATTCTGAAAGTCCTCCGGCTGACCTGCCATCAATAGCTCTCTTGCATACATGTTGTGCAAACGTTTAGAAAGTCTCACGCCGTTATGTACCTGTCTGCTGAAATTGTCCAAATCTCTCTTGGCATGGCTCTTTTCCGGCAGATGGGTAATCACAATATCACTGTCATATACTATGGGTTCCAGCCTCACGGTCTCATGGATGGCACCCTCCCACACAAAGTCACGCTTGCGTTTAAACAGCTTGGGACGATACTCCTCATCAAAATTGTAAACGGAGTCAAATGCCAATTGATTCCCGTATTTCATCTGTACAAGCTCAATCTCCGGAAGCAGGTTTTCCTTTAGGATGCGGTACTTTTCACGGTTTTCCTCATTCAAAACCTCGTCCGCATCCGCAGAATAAATGTATTCCATATTCGCCTTGGAAAAGGCAAAATTCCTGGCTGCACTGAAATCATCTATCCATGCAAAATCATAGATTTTGTCCGTATATTTCGCAGCAATCTCCTTGGTAGCATCCGTAGAGCCGGTATCCACAATTATAATTTCATCCATCAAATCAGCGATACTGTCAAGACAGCGCGCCAGTACTCTCTCTTCATTTTTTACAATCATACAAAGGGAAATTGTAATCATAACTCTCCTCCCATTTCATCAAAAGGCACCGGACTGCCATCTACACGATACCAGCCTTGTGCCTTTCTCTTTTGTCCTATAATACCTTTGATAAAAACTCCTGTAATCTGGCGCTTCTGGGGTTAGCAAAAAATTCCTTGGGTGTATTCTCCTCCACAATAATACCGCCATCCATAAATAACACCTTGGTACCTACTTCTCTTGCAAAGCCCATCTCATGGGTTACTACCACCATGGTCATACCGCTGTCAGCAAGCTCCTTCATAACCTCCAAAACTTCTCCCACCATCTCGGGGTCAAGGGCGGAGGTAGGCTCATCAAACAGCATAACCTTGGGATTCATGGCAAGGGAACGCACAATAGCAATTCTCTGCTTCTGACCACCGCTAAGAGAGCCGGGATAGGCATCTGCCTTCTCTGCAAGGTTTACTCTGTTTAGAAGCTTCAAGGCATTTTCCCTGGCTTCTTCCTCGCTCATAAGCTTCAGCTTAATAGGCGCCAGAGTAATATTGTCCATAATCGTCAGATTATTGAATAAATTAAAATGTTGGAACACCATACCCATATGCTGGCGCACCTTATTGATATCCGTCTTGTAATCAGTAATCTTCTGACCATCAAACCAGATTTCACCGCTTGTAGGTCTCTCAAGCAGATTCAGGCAACGAAGGAAGGTACTCTTACCGGAGCCGGAGGGTCCTACCACTACAATCTTCTCACCGGGCTGAATATGGTAATTCACGCCGCGCAGTACGTGGTTATTGCCTTCAAATTCTTTGTGTAAATCCTTAACGATTATCACTCTTACGCAGCCTCCTTTCCAATTTCGCCAATAAGATGGTGAGTATCTTAATAATAATAAAGTAAACAACCGCCGAGCCAATCAAAGGAGTAAACGCATCATAAATCTTGGAGGTCATCTGATTTGCCACTCGGGTCAAATCGCTAAGACCTACATAACCTACAATTGCAGTCTCCTTAATCAATACAATAAATTCATTGCCCAAAGGCGGCAATACATTCTTAAATGCCTGGGGTATTACAATGTAGCGCATGGTCTGAAACTGGGTAAGTCCCAATGAGCGGCCTGCCTCTGTCTGTCCCTTGTCAACCGCCAGAATACCGGCACGGACGATTTCTGCCACATAGGCACCGGAATTGATACCGAAGGTCAGGCTTGCCACCAGAATACCGTTTTTACAGCTTGCCAGTACTACGAACCACATAATCAACAGCTGTAGTACAGAAGGAGTACCTCTGATGATGTCGATGTAGATATTGGCAATGTGTGATAACAGAGTGGGCTTTCCGTTCTTTTTGACGGACAGCTTCATAAATGCCACGATGGTACCCAGTATAATACCGATGATACCGGCAAATAATGCCACCTCCATGGTAACACCCACACCCTTTAAATAGAGCATCCACCTGTTCTCTGTGATAAAGGCGGCATCTATTTTTTCCCATATGGAATTTAACCAATCCATTTTGTATTCCTCAACTTTCTATGTGTACACTTCACTTATGCTCACAGTAACTGCAATTTTACCCATACATCATATCAAAAAGAGGATAATGACACAAGCCATTATCCTCAAAAATGCAAAATATTTTGAAATTATATATTTATTCTGCACCGATGTACTCTGCAACCAAAGCATCGAAGGTACCGTCTGCCTTAAGCTCCTCAAGTGCCTTGTTGATTTCCGCTACGATAGCACTTCCCTTGGGACATGCAATTGCATAATACTCTGTGGGGAACTCAAACTGTGCACCGGGGATAGCCTTTACATCATCGGGATACTTTCCTACAAATACTTCTGCAGGATTCTTATCAACGATAACTGCTTCCACTCTGCCGTTCATCAAATCGTTTACTGCATCTACTGCCTTGTTGTAGGTCTGAACCTTTGCGTCCTTGATTTCCTCAGCAGTATACATACCGGTGGTTCCAAGCTGAACACCGATACTCTTGCCTTCCAAATCTGCAATCGTAGCAATATTGGAATCCTTAAGCAGAATCACATACTGGATTGCCTCGTAATAGTTGTCAGAGAAATCTACCTTCTTTGCGCGCTCCTCATCCACGGTCATAGCCGCAATTGCAAGATCAATCTTGGTTCCGATAGCAGCCACCAAAGAGTTAAACTCCATGTTCTCCATCTGGATTTCCTTGCCCAGCTTTTCACCGATAGCCTTAATCAAAGCCACGTCAAAGCCGTCAGGCTGTCCGTCATCACCGAGATACTCAAAGGGAGGGAACTCTGCATTGGTACCTACAATCAACACATCCTTATCCGCAACATCACTCTTGCTTCCGCAACCGACAAACATTGTCATACACGATACTGCTGCCAGTATCAAAGTTAATACTTTTTTCATTTTTATCCTCCTTGTTTATAGTAACTGAATGTGTCAAATATAGCATTTATTTTTCGGAAAAGCAACTGTTTCATAAAATTTTAAGCAGATACAGGCAAAATGCCGGGGTAATATACGGAAAGAAAGGCACCGGGCTTTTCAGATTTCCCCTTCGATTAATATTTCTGTGAAATGCCTGTACCACAAAGAGCAGTCCGAAGGAATATGCCATAAGCATCACAAAATCCCAAAGGCTGCCGCCCAGACAAAACAGTGTAACGGCTCCCACACAAAAACCGTGACAGTCCGCACGGCCATACAT
>CALYZQ010000097.1 GCA_945609985.1 uncultured Lachnospiraceae bacterium
GGTTTTACTGATGATCTAACCTTCACGTTAAACCCTCCTTTCAAAAAAGACCGTTTTACATTATAGCATAGTGTTTTTCGGTTTGCAAGCCATTTTCAAATATATTTTTACTTATTTTTGCTTATTTGTTAATATTTTGAAGAAAACACCACATATTTATCATTCTCAAAGCCGGTTTCATATCCGTAATCCGCTAAAAACGCTCTGATAAGCTCCAATTTCTTAATCGTAGTCTCATCCATAAAAATGGCATCCTGCCTCTTTCCCTGCATATACTCTGCCCAGGAAATCTCCATAATGACTACTGGTGTTTTCCCTTTCAGCGTTATTTCTTCCCTGACCTTCTCTAGATCTCTACACATCACATCAAATCCGTAGGAGCGCAAATCACTCCAGATATTAAGTGCCGGTGTAAGCTCCATGTAATGGGCAATTGCCGGTATTTGACCGTACAAAATACATTCCTTATCTCTGAGACCGTTCTCTTCCAAATAATTGTACAATTCCGTCAGATTTTCTGCTTTTTCTTTATTAGTAATCATACCTTCGAGAGTGGGTACACCTGTTATCTTTGTATCCATATTTCTTCCGCCGGTCGCTTCCTCATACGAAAAAGTATAACCAAAACGTACTCCCTGAACACCCACAATAAGCACTGCCAAAAGCATTACACACTTCATCGGAAAGAACCATACTTTATCCTCCTGTCGGCAAAACTTCCATATCAGATACAATATGAATGGCAACACCAAAAAAGTGTTATTGATGCCGGAATACATGGCATTATTACTGCCCAGTGTACCAATCAATATCAAAATAACAACAAACAATGCTTTCAGCTTATCCTCTGCGTCAGTCCCGCGCTTTAAAATAAAGTATCCTGAAAACAATATGGCAAGTGCAAACAATGCAACACAGGGATAGTAGATTGACTGATAGATGGTGTAATCCTTCAAATAGAAATTACTTTGGGACAACCAATATACCAACAGTACCGCTGCTACCAGTGTGATACATTTCTTTGCCATCTGCCATCTCTTCGGAGCAATCAGGCATAATACCGTGCTTACCACAAGCATCAATCCAAAGCGCTTCAACCAATAGCTACAGTCAAAGTAAGCCTGCACCATACCAAGCAGCATACGCGCAGGCGAATAATCCGTAGCCACCTCTGTCATTTCAAACAAACGCAGCACACTCTCAAAGTACTCTGTAAAACCATAGCGAATGGACATAACTAGTAAAAAGCTACCCAAACCGATAACATAACCAAGCATACACATACCGGTTTCCTTTAATATTATACGCCACGATTTTCTCACGATTACCGCATAGCCCCATACCACAAGAATCATTCCCATATGGGTCAGATTGGAAAAACGGACAGCCACATTCAGTCCAAGCAGAATACCTGCCAGCAACAAGTACTTGTCCTTTCCGTTTACAAGTCCCTGATACAATAAAATACATCCAGCCAGCAAAAACAGATAGGTCAGATAGTTATATAAAATTGCTGCAGGCGCCCAACATAAAGAACATGCCAGCACCTCTCCTACAAAGGCAAGAAGAATCGGCATCTTTAATTTATAAACGCAAAAAAGGAATGTTCCTACAGCCATCACACTGACAAACAGCGCCGTATAAACATTCAACCCCAATACTGTATCACCAAAAGGCAGCCCGGTCAGAAAAGCACCTGTCTGATTGGAAAGCCACGTAGCAAAAAACCACATGGAGTCCATATATTCCAAGCTGTTGTATTTGAAATTGGCATAATTATAGCCTGTATCCCAAATATCCACTCCGAGACAAATGTGTCGGAGTGGATATAATAATAACAAAATCGCTAATCCAATTATAACATAAGGTTTAATTATCTTTTTTTGTTTCATAATTTCCTTTGTTCCTTAATGTCAGTAAAGAACATGCTGTAATGCTGCATAGGGCAAAAACAGATGCACCCATGATACGAAATGTAAAACCACAATGAATTGCAGTGTGATTCTGTGTCAAAATCAGCCACACAATCGGCGCAGTAGCAATCACACAAAGAGCAAACAATGAAATGCCCCAGTTTTTGTTACGTGCTTTTATCATACACCATACGGATGAGATTACCGCCGCTGCCACAATGGCAACAAACAACACTGTATACAGCGGAGAATCATACTGCTGCATAACCAGGTTCCAGGTTCTCGGTGCTCCCGAGAAAAAGGATTGCCTGCCATCCAATGGCGAGGTCCTGTAAATAACGGACCAAACTGCATTTCTAAGTGTCCCTGTCTGGTAGAACAACTCGGCAACCACCCATTTCATTCCCCACATACCGATATAACCTGCCACCCAGCAGGCTCCCATCCAGAATATCTGCCTGATGCGGGCAAACCAGTGAAGCTCCTCCTGGGCCTTCATCACCACATAAGTACAAAGAGGAATTCCAAGAGTCACAATGGGATAGGTTAAAAAATCCATGTATGCAGTCATGATACCTATGAGGATGAAAAATTCATCCCGCCAGTTTTTCTTTTCCAGCTTATCAAAATACAAAAGTTCCAATAACACTGCTATCAGTGTAATGGTAAAGCTCACGCACATGGAAAAGGAAATCCAGATGCGGACAGGCTTCATAAATGCCAATGCCACAAGCACCATAATGCCCACGTAAGGCTTTTTCTTATAAAACGAAATTGCCACTACCGCCAACAATAGCAGTATCTGGACAACCACCAAAAATATCTCAACTGCGTCCCATGACATTATCATTAAAAGCGGCTTCAGCCATACCAAATAGCCGTGCCAGTATTTGGAATACTCCTTTAAATACATTCCTTCCGTGCCCTGCTTTACGGAAGTAACAAGAGATTCCTCCGTAAGCCAGGTCGTATCATCCCCAAGATCATAATGATAGATATAGATTGCATGGGCTAAGGGAGATTTACCCTCTACCTTCTCCATTGCATTCTGTGCCATCAGGTAATCCGTAAAATACTCCTTCTGCTCCAGAAGATTCTTTCTAAACTGACTGCCGTCGTCATCATATCTGACATCAACCATGTTGTATAAAGAAGCTTCCACATTCTTCTTTACCGAATTTACCGGAAGGCAAAATATCAGGAATAACAGGATTAATCCAATAAACACGCTGGCAAACAGCAGGATAAATCCGTTTTTAAGTCTCTTTTTCATATAAATCCTCTGTTTATTTATCTCTCCAGATAATACGTCCCTTACTCAAATCATAAGGAGACAGCTCCAGTGTTACCTTGTCACCGGGAAGAATACGAATAAAGTTCTGGCGAAGCTTACCGCTGATATGTGCAAGCACGCGGTGACCGTTCTCCAACTCTACCTGAAACATGGTATTGGGCAACTTCTCTACTACTGTTCCTTCGATTTCAATTACATCACTTTTAGACATACATTTCCTCCATATTAAATCTGCTTTTGATTATTATAATGTTTAATTTCATACTTAATTTCTTCATCAAGCACTTTATCTTTGGCAAAAAGCCTTTGCAATAAAGCTGCATCTACTGTATACTTCATCATCTGCACATGCTTTTTGCGCTTTCTTTTCGGCTTATCAACTGTTTTTAATCTGCCGTCACACAAGGTAACAAACTCTGCATCTTCACCGATAATTACATATATCTGTGACTTATCATGTCCGGCCTTGGAGATGGCAAATCGTCCGATTAAAGAGTCTTCCATCTGCATCCTCCGTCCGTCACTTAATACAATGTCAAAATTTCAGGCTCACCGTCCGTAACCAGAATAGTGTTTTCATAGTGTGCAGACCATGACCCATCCTCTGTCACCACCGTCCAGTCATCATCCAACCATTCCACATCGGCTCTGCCCATATTAATCATCGGTTCAATAGCCAGTGTCATTCCCGCATGAAGCTTTAAACCATGCCTCCTCTGGGCAAAGTTGGGAATCTGAGGATCCTCATGCAGACTGGTACCGATTCCGTGTCCTACCAGGTCTCTTACGATACCGTATCCGTAAGGGCTGATAGAGGCATCAATGGCATTTGATATATCATACAGATGATTGCCTGCTTTTGCCATTTTGATACCGTCAAAAAAGCTTTGCTTCGTTCTTTCTATAAGAAGTCTTGCTGCCTCGCTCACAGTACCGATTGCAAAGGTTCTCGCCATATCGGAATGATACCCTTTGTAAATAAGACCTGCATCAAGGCTTACAATATCTCCGTCCTGCAGTATACGGTCCGCACGGGGAATTCCATGTACGACCTCATCATTTACGGATACACAGACGGATGCAGGATAACCATTATAATTTAAGAAATTGGGAATACAACCATGTCCTCTGATTAGCTTCTCTCCCAGTATGTCAATATCCTTGGTGGACATACCCGGTCTGATTGCCTGCTCCAAATTTTGAAACACATCTGCCAGAAGCTTACAGGATTCCCTCATCAACTCAATTTCTCTTGCTGATTTAATTGTAACTGCCATCGCTTATCCTTACTTCCTTTACTCTAAAATTGCCACGATTGCAGCAAATACATCCTTCATATCCACGGTACCGTCAACGGTATGAAGAACACCCTTCTTGGTATAAAAATCAATCAAAGGCTGTGTCTGGTCATGATATACCTTCAAACGGTTTAATACAGTCTCAGGCTTGTCGTCATCACGAAGCACAAGCTCCTTACCACAGGTGTCGCAGATACCCTCTGTCTTGGGAGGAATATGCTCAATGTGATAGGTTGCACCACAGGACAGACAAGCACGTCTTCCGGACATTCTTCTTACAATATTCTCATCGGGTACATTTACATCAATTGCAAAATCAATGGCATCACCAAGCTCTGAGAGTGCCTTGTCAAGCACCTCTGCCTGGGGAATGGTTCTGGGGAAACCGTCGAGAACATATCCGTTTACACAGTCATCCTTTGCCACTCTGTCAAGCAGAATCTTTACGGTCAATTCGTCGGGAACCAGCTGTCCCTGATCCATGTATTTCTTAGCTTCCATACCAAGCTCCGTACCGTTCTTGATATTGGCACGGAATATATCTCCGGTAGAGATATGGGGAATCATATATTTCTCTGCAATCATTTTTGCCTGGGTACCTTTGCCGGCACCGGGAGCACCTAACATAATAATCTTCATATACTTATCCTAACCTTTCTCGTATCTTTACTGCATAGTTAACGCAGTCTAACATTTACATTTTATCTTTTTTATGTATCTTTTGCAACCATAAAAATAAAAAAATATATCCGGACGAAAAAAATCATCCGGATATATCATAATTATTAATCCTGTAAGAATCCTTTGTAATTGCGTACAACCATCTGAGATTCAATCTGCTTCATCGTTTCCAATACAACGCTAACGATAATGATAAGACTGGTACCGCCAAAGGATACCTTTGCTCCAAACACACCGTTAAAGAAGAATGGAATAACCGAAATAAGGGTTAATCCGATAGCTCCGATGAAAACAATGTAATTTAATACCTTGTTCAGATAATCGCTGGTAGGCTTACCGGGTCTGATACCGGGAATAAAACCACCCTGCTTTTTCATGTTATCTGCTACCATCAGTGGATTAAAGGTTATGGATGTATAGAAATATGCAAAGAACACAATCAATACAATATAAAACAGTAATCCGATGGAGTATTTAAGCATTTCCGGTCTGCACCAGTTTTCAGAGTTCATACCCTTTAAAACCTCGCCCCAGAAGCCTGTACCCTGATACCCCACAAAGGAGCAAATCAAAAGCGGGAACTGCATAATGGACTGTGCAAAAATAACAGGGATAACACCCGAAGTGTTTACTCTTAAGGGGATGCTGGAGGTCTGTCCTCCTACCATCTTTCTGCCCTGCATCTTCTTTGCATACTGTACGGGAATCTTACGTGTTGCGCTATTAAGCAGTACAACCAATACCACCATACCTACGATAATTGCAAGAATAATTGCAGCAGCAAGAATACCCTTCATAACCGGCTTACCCTTTATAAACATCTCATAGAGATTCATAAAGTCTTCCGGCAGTCTGGAAATGATATTGATAACAAGTACAATGGAAATACCGTTACCGATACCCTTTTCGGTAATCTGCTCGCCGATCCACATCAGGAACGCACTACCTGCAGTAAGTGCTGCAATCGCAACGATTACGCTGAACACGCCCTTAATATACATATAGCCCATATTGGAAAATCCGATGGACATTGCTGTCGCCTGAATCAAAGCCAGACCAACGGTTACATATCTGGTGATAGAAGCAATCTTCTTTCTGCCATCCTCACCCTCACGCTGCATATCCTCAAGCTTGGGGATTGCAATGGTAAGCAACTGCATAATGATGGAAGATGTAATATAAGGGTTGATACCCAGTGCCAAAATCGCTACACTTTCAAATGAACCGCCTGTAAGGGCGTCAAAGAAACTAAATGCGCCGCCTGTTTTGGATGTAAACCACTTAGCAAATTCCTCTCCGTTTACACCGGGCGTAGGCAGCTGTGATCCGAGACGGATCACAGCCAACATTGCCAGCATAAAAAGAATTTTATGTCTTACTTCTTTGATTTTAAATGCGTTTTTCAGCGTTGTAAGCATTACATCACCTCTGCTGTTCCACCAAGTGCCTCGATCTTTTCTTTTGCAGATGCACTGAATGCATCAACCTTAACATCGAGCTTCTTGGTAAGTTCTCCATTTCCGAGTACCTTAACACCATCTCTGGGGTTTTTCACAATACCAGCTTCGATTAATGCGTTTACGTCTACGGTAGCACCGTTCTCAAATACCTCAAGAGCGCTGATGTTGATAGCAACGATCTCCTTAGTATTTCTATTGGTGAAACCTCTCTTAGGGATACGTCTGTATAAAGGCATCTGTCCACCTTCAAAGCCAACTCTGGGTGCTCCTGAACGAGCCTTCTGACCCTTGTGACCCTTACCGGCAGTCTTGCCATTACCTGAGCCGTGTCCACGTCCTCTTCTAAAATTATCACTGTGCTTAGAACCTTCTGCAGGTCTTAAATTGGATAATTCCATTCCTAACACCTCCTTGTCTAATTATACTTCTTCTACTTTAATTAAGTGACTAACCTGACGAATCTGTCCTCTTGTAGCTTCATTATCAGGAAGTATTATGGACTTACCAATCTTGCGAAGTCCCATAGATTCAACAGTTGCTCTATTCTTCGGTACAGCACCGATGGTGGACTTTACCAAAGTAATCTTTAACATTTTATCTGCCATTGTCGTTCTCCTTTCCTGCTAATCAATCTTAAGCCATAACCTCTTCAACAGATTTTCCACGGCTCTTAGCTACCTCTTCAGGAGCCTTGATCTGGCTTAAGCCGGTGATTGTTGCAAGAACAACATTCTGCTTGTTGTTAGAGCCTAATGACTTTGTACGGATATTCTTGATACCTGCAAGTTCACATACCACACGAGCAGGACCACCTGCGATGATACCGGTACCTTCGGGAGCTCTCTTTAACAAAACGTTAGCTGAGCCGTACTTACCGATAAAATCATGTGTAATGGAATTGTTCTCGTCAAGAGCTACAGCTACGATATGCTTACAAGCATCTTCTTTACCCTTGCGGATTGCTTCAGGAATTTCTACTGCCTTACCAAGTCCGGCACCTACATGGCCATTACCGTCACCAACTACTACAAGTGCGGTGAAACGCATGTTACGACCACCCTTAACGGTTTTGGTTACACGCTTGATGGTAACAACCTTATCAGTTAATTCTAACTGGCTTGCATCTATGATTGTGTGTTTCATGGTGTATTCCTCTTCCTTTCCTAGAATTCCA
>CALYZQ010000098.1 GCA_945609985.1 uncultured Lachnospiraceae bacterium
TTCGTTACCTCTTTGTGATGCTGTAATAAAGGCACTCCATGAAGGTGTGAATGATCAGGCTGATAAGAATACTTTCCATGGCTATATGCCGGAATGTGGAGAACCCGTATTAAGGGGAACGATTGCCAATTATTACAGGAAAAGAGGTGTAGAGCTTTCGGATGAGGAAGTCTTCGTATCAAGCGGTGCAAGCGATGAATTGGGAGATATTCTTGATTTGTTTGGCAGGGATAAAACAGTTCTGATTATGGAGCCGGCATATCCGGCTTATGTAGATGCTAACATTATTGCCGGAAATAAGATTATTCACATGCCCGCCGGAAAAGAAAATGGATTCCTGCCTATGCCTAATCCCAGTATAACGGCAGATGTTATTTATATCTGTTCCCCGAATAATCCTACAGGTGCGGTGTTTGACTATAAAAAACTTCAGGCTTGGGTAGATTATGCGGATAGTACGGATGCAATTATTCTTTTTGATGCAGCGTATGAAGCATTTATTGAAGAGGATGATATTCCACATAGTATTTATGAAGTGAATGGAGCAAAAAAGTGTGCCATAGAAATATGTTCCTTATCTAAAACGGCAGGCTTTACCGGTACGAGATGTGGATACACTGTAATTCCGAAAGAACTGGAACGTGACGGAATGAACTTGAATCAAATGTGGGTAAGAAACCGTACAACAAAGACAAACGGTGTATCTTATATTATCCAAAAGGGTGCGGCAGCTATCTTTACTGAAGAGGGACAGAAGCAAATACATGACAATATAAAGATTTATAAGCAGAATGCAACATGTCTGATGGAGGCATTAGATAAGCTTGGAATCTGGTATTGTGGAGGAAAAAATGCGCCGTATATTTGGATGAGATGTCCGGAGAATATGGGAAGTTGGGAATTCTTTGATTACCTGCTAAGTGAGATACAGGTAGTCGGCACACCGGGTGAAGGGTTTGGAGCTTGTGGTGAAGGATATTTCCGTTTTTCTACTTTCGGTTCACCGGAAGATACGAAAGAAGCAGCAAGGAGATTGGTTGAATTGCTTTCGAAGTAAAGGATGAGGTACGGATTATGTTTGATGCAAGAAAAGTAACAAATCAGTGCATTATTTGGATTAGAAAATTTTTTGAGGAAAATGGAAAAGACTGCAATGCGGTTGTTGGAATTTCCGGCGGAAAAGATAGTTCCGTTGTAGCAGCATTGTGTGTAGAAGCTTTGGGTAAAGAACGCGTTATAGGAGTTATGATGCCTTGCGGTAAACAGCAGGATATTTATATGTCTTATAAACTGGTTCAACATTTAGGAATCAAGCATTATGAGATAAACATACAACGGGCTGTAGAGGCTATTACAGAAAGCATTGCATTCTTGCCTGAAATGACAGAACAGGCGAGGTTAAATCTTCCTGCAAGAGTTCGTATGGCGACTTTATATGCCGTGTCGCAAAGTATGAATGGAAGAGTGGCAAATACCTGCAATTTGTCAGAAGACTGGGTTGGATATGCAACCCGGTATGGTGATGGAGCAGGTGATTTTAGTCCGCTTTGTAATTTAACAGTTACAGAGGTAAAGGAAATTGGTAAAGTGCTTGGCCTTCCGGAAGAATTAGTGGAAAAGACACCGATAGATGGTCTTTGTGGCAAGACAGATGAGGAAAATTTGGGATTTACATATGCCGAGTTGGAT
The DNA here is from genome assembly GCA_945609985.1 of uncultured Lachnospiraceae bacterium. Taxonomy (GTDB): domain Bacteria; phylum Bacillota; class Clostridia; order Lachnospirales; family Lachnospiraceae; genus Acetatifactor. The sequence continues at coordinate 1,690 of CALYZQ010000098.1, forward strand.
AAGTATATCAGAACCGGTGTTATGGAAGATTCAAAGAAAAGAAGGCGTATTGATTCACTGCATGAAAAAAATTTGTTTAAGGTAAAGCTGATGCCGGGATTTGAAATCTAGTATAAAGAATTGATAAGGTGAGTAATGGATGATTTCCATTGCTCCCTTTTCATATTACCAGAAAAGTTGCAATACGACATAAAAAGCGTCGTGAAGCAATCTGTTTTATGGTGGAGCGCATTGCTATCATTTATATTGAAAGCGAGGTTCAGACCATGAGAACAGAGAAGAATGAACTTAATGTACAAATTGGGAAGAGGTTGCAGACCGTCAGAGAGAACAGTGGATATACACAGGAAGCATTTGCAGAAGTTCTTGATATAGGTGTGGAACACTATCGTAAGATAGAACTCGGTATGTATGGATTGCAAAGGGAAAATATGCTGATTTTATATAAGAAGTATAAAATTGATCCTACATATTTACTTACCGGTGAAAAAAATCACACATTTGATGTGGAAATGTTTTTAGCAAATTGTATCTTGGTGTCACCAATCAGGCTGTCTCAAAGTGGGAAAATGGTCAGTGTTGTCCGGATATTCAGTTGCTTCCGGAACTTGCTAAGCTTTTCGAGGTTTCAGTGGACGAGCTTCTTGGTTACAAGGAGACAAAAGGTCTTGGAGATATTTGCTTAAATCTGAAGGATTATTTTGTTTCTCTTCCGGAAAAGGAAGCTTTTGAGAACGCGTATCGTATTGCGGCCTTATTACATGAGATTGCAGTTACTGACGGATACAAGAAATATACGCCATGGCAGGAAAAGGATTATTCTACCGATAATATTTCCTCATGGGGACTTTCCATCTGTTCCGAGCCGGAGGGCAGCACCGGAAGAATGGCGGACAGTGTTTTCTTTTCGTTAGGTAAGGAATTCCAGACACCGAGCATTTCCCAGCTTTATGAGCTGTCACTGAATATGGAGCGTTTTTCAGACCTTCGCGTTCTGAAAACCATGTACGCTCTTCATGAATTAACCATTGCAGATTTTGACCTTTATGTGTCAGTAGCAGAGATTGCTGAAAGGGCAAAATTGCAGCCGGAGGAGACAAGACAGGCTTTGGAGAAGCTGCCGGTGACTGTAAAGGAAGAAAATGGCGAACTGTTGTATCGCTTGGAGGGGGCGTTCTGCCATATGCCTGCGTTATTGACTTTCCTGTTTAAGTTCAAGTAAAAATAGTACAAGCTCCGTCTCTAACCGTAATGGTTAGGGACGGAGTTTTTTCTTGACAGGAAATGAGAGGCATATGGAATCCAAAGGAGAAAGAACCCGGAAAGAAATACTAAAAGTGGCACATATTTTATTTTCCCAAAAGGGTTACAAGGATGTTTCCATGCAGGATATCTGTAATGAAACAGGCTTGAGTAAGGGTGGCTTGTACAGGCATTTTGGTAATAAAGCAGAGATTTTGTTTGAATTGCTAAAGAAAGAAAAGCGTGTTGAGCAGGATATAAATGAGGGAGCTAGTGCGGTGCAGGTACTTGATAATCTGCTATGCATATACCGTGATGATATGGAGCGATGTAAGGAAAGTCTGGCATATGCTCTTTTTGAATACGCAGCATCCTCTGAAAATCCATTTATTGACAGTAAGAATGGTGCAGAGAAGGAGCATTGGCACAAGTTGGTGGAGTATGGAGTGAAAACCGGAGAGTTTCATGATGTGAATCCGGACATAGTGATGGATACATTTTTGTACTCCTATCGGGGTGTAATGATGTGGGGGAGAGTGTTGCCCTTTGAACAGGAAACGTATGAACATTTGATACAAGCGGTGAAGTTGATGTTAGTTAAGAACTATAGAGAAAAATAGAAAAGAGGAGGAAGAGATGAAGGAATTATTTGTACCGAGAAAATTGCGCAGAGGAGACACGGTAGCGTTTATTTCTATTTCCGGCGGACGTGCGGGAGATGAGGATATGTTGCCCCGTTATGAAACGGGCAAGAGAAGATTTGAAGAAATATATGGTGTACATGTAATAGAAACGCCTCATGCACTAAAAGGGAGTAAATATCTTTATGAGCATCCGGAAAAGAGAGCAGAAGACCTGATGTGGGCGCTTCAAAACCCGGACGTTAAAGGCATTATTTGTAACCAGGGTGGAGATGATTCGTATCGTGTGCTTCCTTATATTGACACAGAGATTATTCATGATAATCCTAAGGTGTTTATGGGATTTTCGGATATTGCGACTTGGATGGCGGTGTTTGCATATGCAGGTGTCAGAGCCTTCTATGGACCGACTGTACTTACCCCCATCGCTCAACCGGGAGCATTGGATGAATACACAGAAAAAGCCATAAGAAAGACTTTGTTTGAGAGTGCTGTGATTGGTAAGGTTGCGTGCAGTGAAAGGTATACACCCATTGAATGGCGTGATATTAAACCTAAGAAAATAAAGTGGACAAAGAATGACGGTTATTTAGTTTTGCAGGGACAGGGAATCAGGAGAGGAAGGATTTTTTGTTTGTGTGGCGGACCACTCAGACAGATTATGGGAACAAAATTTTTCCCGAAGCCGGAGTTTTTCGAGGATGCGTTTGTGGCTTTAGAGCATGGTGCTCCTTATGGCAGCCATTTGGCAGGGTTGCATGATTTGCGTGCCTTTGCGGCAGCCGGAGTTTTTGATAAGGCAGCTGGGATTATTACCGGAAAACTGGATCAGGAAAGCAGAAATACCATACAGAAGGTAATCAATCAGGAAGCGCATAGAGAGGATATGATTATTTTTGAAAATGTGGATTTTGTGCATCACACACCGATGACAGTTTTGCCTATGGGGGCACTTTGTGAAGTGAATTGTGAGGAAGCAACTTTTTCAATCTTGGAATCCGGTGTAACAGATTAATAATGTTAGCTTGACAAGTGACCATTTGGTCACTTGCAATAAAGGTGTCCAAACGGACACCTTTTTGCATGGAGGACAGAATGAAGAATACAACAAAAAGCAGAATTTTAGAGGAAGCATTGGTACTGTTTGCGGAAAATGGTTATAGAGGTACCAATCTGAGGGAACTTGCAGCACGTCTTGGATTAAGCAAGTCCGCATTATACAAGCATTATGAGAGCAAGGAAGCTATATGGAATGCATTGATTGATATGCTGGAAGCATATTATGCGGAACGTTTCGGTTCTGTGGATAACATGCCAAAGACACCGGAATCTAAGGAAGAACTGCTATCTATGACTATGGGTATGATTCGTTTTACGGTTTATGATGAGCGGATTATTCTGACAAGAAAACTACTTATTACGGAACAGTTTCATGACGAGCGGATACGCAGGCTGGCAACCAAACACTTTATGGAAGGTACAAAAAATATATTTGCGGCAGTATTTCAAAGAATGATGGATGCGGGAATTGCCAAGCAGGATGATCCGGTTATGCTTGCGTTTCTGTATACGGCACCGGTGACGGCACTTGTTCACCTTTGTGACAGGGAGCCCTCGCGGCATGAGGAAGTGATAGAGCAGATAGAAGTGTTTATAAAAGATTTTATTAGGAGGTACTTATGAGTAGCGAAGTGTATTTGCATGGACAGATTTTGGGAACACATTCCTTTTTGTTGAAGGACGATTTTTTGCAGCCCGATGAGTATGCCGAGATTAAGGCGAAGTATTTTTTGCCGGGAGGAGAGACCGGTACGGCAGCTACGGTACTTTCTTCCTTGGGGGCAAATGTAAAGATGGATGGTACACACATCGGAACGGAAGTAGCACCGCTACTTAAGGAGTTTTATAAGGATAAGACTGTGGATTTATCCTCTCTTTATTTTGACCCGGAATATGAGGGCCTGATGGATTATGTGGTGATAGCCGGTCTGGTGCGTTCACCTATGGGAGTATTTCAGACGCTCTATGAGAGTGGTGAGATTCGCTGGAATATGCCAAAGGAAGAGGATATTGCGGAGTGTAAGGTTGCAGCAATAGACCCTTACTTTTTTGAGGCGACGCAGGCGGTAGCAGAGCTTTGTGTAAAGCATAAAAAACCTTATGTGACCATTGATTGTAATTATGATACCTACTTGCACCGCCACTGTGCCGTTAATGTAGTATCCAAGGAGTGTACTCACGCTTATCTTGAGAACGGTCAGAGTATGGAAGATATTTACAAGCTGATGACAGAGAATACGGAGGGATTTGTGATTATTACCTCCGGTGAAAAGGATATGCTGTACGGCAGAAAGGGTCAGCCCATGAAACGGATGAAGCCGTTTTCCGTGGAGGTAAGGAGTACTCTTGGTGTAGGTGACACCTTCAAAGCAGGCTGTATTTTAATAATTAAGTATCGGGTCAATTTCAACCGGGAAGGGCAGGAGACTTAAAATATCATTCTCTATATCCACACCGGGGTATACTTCAATGAGTTTAAGACCGTTTTCGCCAAGTTCAAATACGCAGCGTTCCGTCACATATAAAACCTTCTGTTTGTTGGCGCGGGCGCGCTTGGCTGAAAAGCTGATGCTTGTAACCTTATCCACAAACTTCGGAATGCTGCCGTTGTCAATGATGGTAATCTTACCATCGTTCTCATCTACGTTAAGACCACTGGTGTTAAAGGTCAGGCAGAAGACTACGGTTTTGGTTTTGGCAGTAATGTTGGCAAAGCCGCCGATACCAGCAAATGCACCGGGACCGCGGTGAGCATTTACATTTCCATGCTTATCCACTTCAATGCCGCCCATAAAGCAGATATCCAGACCGCCGTTGTTGTATAAGTCAAACTGGTTTGCCATATCGTACATGGAATCTGCACCGATTACTGCACCAAATACTTTGCCGGAAGCAGGGAAGCCGCCCACACCGCCGGACTCAACGGTTAAGGTTACTTTATCCAAGATACCGCTTTCTCTTGCGTATTTGGTAACAGTTTCGGGAATGCCTACACCGATATTGACGATATCATCCTCGCTAAGCTCTAAAGCGGCACGTTTGCCGATAATATTTCCGGGCACATTTACTATATTCTTGGTGGAGGTTCTGGTCTCTAACATTTCACTCCAGTCCTGCCATTGGGAATAAGGGATTTCAAAGCTACCTGTCAGGGATTCAAATGCAGCATGGCGCACCTCCGGTTCCACCATAACGATAGCATCCACAAGACAGCCCGGAATAATGGTATTTCGGGGTCTTGAGGGGGTACTTACAATCCGGTCAACCTGTACAATTACCTTGCCGCCGTTAGCCTTAGCAGCCTGACAGATGGATAAGGCATCTCCTGACATATACATATCATCAAAGGTGATGTTGCCCTTGCGGTCGGCAGCAGTACCCTTAATCAGTGCTACATCTATTTTGGGAAGCTTGTAGTATAGGAATTCTTCCCCGTCTACTTCAACACGCTTTACATAGGAGTCATCCTTGGAAATATCATTGATACCCGGTCCGTCAATCAGCGGGTCTACAAAGATGTCTAAACCAACCTTGGACAATGCTCCGGGGATACCGCCTGCTTGTGCACGGATGGCATGGGAAATACAGCCAAGGGGAAGGTTATAGGCTTCAAAGCGATTTTCTAAAACCAGCCTCTTGGTGCTGAACATAGCCCCAAAATGACCGCAGATGATTTTGTCTACGGCGCCTTCTTTTATGTACATTTCGGCATTACGGTTCTCATCCCAGATTCCAAATCCGGCACTGGAAATCATGGTCAAGTGCTTGGGGGAACCGGTAGCTTTATATTTGCGGTAAAGTGCTTCGTGTAGTTCCACGGGATTTTCAATTCCCAAAAAGGAATTTAAACAGATGACATCACCGTCCTTGATGATGTTAATTGCTTCGTCGGAAGTCATAATCTTAAACATATTCCGGCCTCTCTTCTTTCGGTATTATCTATCAGATAAACATTAACATTATATGGCGGTTTTGGCAATAAAAACTTGACTTGAGACGCATTTCTGATATACTCTCATCTTTGACACTTGAATAAACGAGAAATGGCTGTGAACCCTGTATTTACAA
>CALYZQ010000099.1 GCA_945609985.1 uncultured Lachnospiraceae bacterium
CACTGGGATTCATGCTGCGATATCTGGAAATCTCAAACAATGATACAACCGTAAACCTCGCAGAAAAATTAGACGCACTGTATCATCGCATTGAGGAGGAGGGATTGGACTGTATTTTCTCAAGCTACTTTACCTCTTGCGCGCGGTTTCTGGATTTGCCCCGTAAGTATGAACTGTTGGCGGTGATTAACAGGATGCGGATGACTACAATTACTTGACATGTTCTTAATAATGTGATAAGATATTAACGTCAAAAGGTGCTACCCATAAAGCAAACGGTTCACCTTAGTTAATAGTTACTAATCAAAAAAGCAACCATTATTCCTTTGGTGAGGGGCGGTTGCTTTTTTGATGTTTATCTTTTCGAATCGTTTGACAGATACTTACAACCGTCACGATAATACTAATGACTGTTACAATGATACCTATTACTCCGACTAATATTTCCAACATCATATGTACATACGTACCCTTTCATCATATTTTCCATCAGAATCACCTCCAAAATTCCGGGAAGCTCTCAAAATGTACTCATTTTGGCAAAAGGCAAACCGCTTACCGTTTAGGTAGCACAAGTTAATTATAACAAAATAGTATTTGCATTGCAACTTTATTATACAAATGATATTATCGATAATACGTTTATTTTTGGAAGCGACTGACATAACATCAAATTTCTCACAAAGAACTTGCATAAACTGAGAGTTCTCTCGCAAACTGCGATATGGATATTTTTTATAACTTACTGTATGCTAAGGTCAAGAAGTCTTCTTGAAACAGCAAACTCCTTTGCGCAAAGAGTTTGTATATCATTTAAAAAGGAGAATATACGATGAGTGAAACCTTTTCAAAAAATCTCAGAAAACTGAGACATGAAAAAAACTTGACCCAAGAACAAGTGGCCGATAGGCTTTGTGTAAGTGCTCAGTCCGTATCCCGCTGGGAAACGGGGTTACCTACCCGGACGTCATCTTATTGCCGGAGATTGCAAAGCTTTACAATGTACTAGTGGATGATTTATTTAAAGAAGGTCTGCAGGGATATGACAGGCTGTCCGACCTCTTGGTGGCTGTGTAAATTGGATCCGACGAAGTTAGATTGCTTATACGGAATTGCGTCTTGCCGTGAGGAACGGGGTGAGTATGACAAGGCCTATGAGGCATATATGCGGATTGTGAGGCTGTTAAATGAACCGTGTTATGAAATCGATGTGAAATTCCCCCTAAGAAAAGCAGAGGAATGTAAAGAAAAAATGGAAGAATAAACAAAGAAGCCCTTCTCTTTACGAGAGGGGCTTCTATCTTATCACCGTGGGCATTAATATGCCCCGGTAAGCTCTTTAATCTTCTTATTTGCATAATCAATGCATGCGCCTTCGGAGGTCTCCCAATCCTCGTTTAACACTTGGATATAGCATTTCCATGCTTCTATTGCACCTGCCCTGTCTCCTGTGATTTCGCAGATTTGCGCCATAGCCATAGGTGCATCCGTATATCTGGGCTTAGGCTGTACCTCCATAACGCGGTTATAGCATTTCAATGCTTCATCATAGCGGCATGCCTTTGCATAGGCGTCAGCAGCACAGTTCCAAGCCAGCCATTCCGTATCATACGTTGTGGTAATCTCCTCAAAGCGGGCAAGGGCTTCCACTTGTCTGCCCTGTACCCACAGAAGCTGTGCGCGGTAAATTTCGATGCGCAGCTTGTCTGCATCACCTGCGCAGGCTACTTTGTAAAGTGCATCCAACTTATCAATTACCTCTGCCGCTTCCTCGCAGCGTCCCACCTGCAAAAGTGCCCCGAAATACCAGCGCAGACTTTCCTTTGACTCCGGATTTTCCTTGAGAAATTCCTTGTAGTAGGAAATGCGCTCCGCATGGTTGTCCAGATTCCAGTCACCGCATTCTCCCTGCTGGGCTTCATTTAAGTTCGCATGGTTGTTGTGATTTTCGGGAAATCTGGCAAGTGCTTCCTTTGCATAGTACTCAGCTTTCTTACGGTACTCTGCTGCTTTCTTGTTGTAAAGTGCCGGCAGAAGCTGCATACAGTACTCCACATTCTTCTGCTCCGCTATCTGGGAGAGCAGGAAGTTCTGTGCATATTCCAAATCATTGTCATCAATGGTTTCCTGAAGCGCCACCATGTTCTGAATCCGTGCCAGATGCTTGTCATCCGTGATATCAAACAATTCATCAATGGTCACACCAAAGTACACGGATAGCTCCGGCAGCAGAGTAATATCCGGCAGTGTCAAACCGTTCTCCCACTTGCTGATTGCCTGGGAAGAAATATTCAGTGCAGCCGCCATCTGCTCCTGAGTGACTGCTTTCTTTATGCGTAAATCCTTACATTTCTTTGCAAAATTCATAATAACCTCCGTTCGTGTCATTCACAGTATCATTTTAACGACGTCGTTGTAAGCTTACAAGCCAATTATAGCATGACACCGTGCAAAGACAATGACCGGTCAGGTTAGTTGATGTAACCGATAGTTGTTATCTATTGCTTTATGAGCCATTTCCAATAAATCAAGTGGTTCCATAACCATGCAATCTGCAACGGACTCTACATAACCGCACTAAATTAACAGCAAAATAATAAATTCACCCAGTCTATAGGATAGTTGTTTTTCGCCCCAGAGCGTATAGTAATAATCCCAAGCTTCCTTGTCTATTTCACATTCTGCCTGCTTCATCCACTTTTGGATTATTTCATAACAATTCCGAAGTTCCTTCGCTCCATTCGCTAATTCATCATCAGAAAGTGTTCTTGCCTGACACTGCTTCTCACACAAAGTAGCGCCGCCTTCTAACTGCATATGCTGAGCCATGTTAGCCGCCAAATCACCCAGATTATGAAGCTCGGAAATAGTTGGAATCGTACGTATATGCCTGTAGCCTGCATGATGCGGCTCGTGCCTGAATAACGGATAAATAAAATCTGATAAGTATTTTTCTTCATCCGAACCATCCGCAGGATACCAGGGACAGGGTGAAGGATCAAACACAATCTTATTACCTAAGGAAAGTCCTCCCATTCCAAGCACGGGATAAACATATATATCTCCCATCTTTTCACAGACATCCTCCGGCAAAAAAGACTCTACTTCCTTGGAAAACACGGATAAATCAAGACCTTTAACAATATTAAGATTTCGTTCAATCTCCCTTTGATGCTGCTGTAAATCCATATTACCGATATGTAACAATTTATTTAAATATTGCTTAGCACCAATTTCCCTTTTCTGAAAATCCTCTGCATGAGCAAGCAGTTCTTGAAAGACCGGGTGGTTGTATACCACGTCAAATTCAGATGTCCCTTTTTTCCACTGTTCTAATATACAATCTGTGAGTGTAGTATCTAATATCAATTTCATCTTAACCATTCCTCCATTTGTTTTTCAGGTTTCATATATATAGTACCCGGAGGAATCATTTGGTTAACTGCATTTTTGCAAAAAATAAACCCCGCACAAGGCGGGGCCGGTCAGGTTAGGTGATGTAACCTTTAGTTGGAAAGATTACTTTATATATTTGGCATTTACATATTTTGTGGCTCGGGCTTGTCCCAGTTTTTTCACAGAACCTTCTTTTACCATTTTTCCTAATACCGCTTCCACTGTAGTAGCACTTACATCCGGAAGGAAATCGCAAATATCTGCCTTAGACACCGGCAGAATACTATTTAATACCGTCTGCTCAATACGTTCTTTTTTCTTCAGGCGCTTTCCATTAATTGTAGAAAATCGCTGGTCCAATTCCTTGTAACACTTGTATAATGTCATCAAAAAATTTTCCATAAAGGGAATATAAGAGTTTTTGTTCTCATGCCATCCTTGAGAGGACTCATGCAACGCCTGATAATAGGAATCCTTTGTATGATTTATCTGTTCTTCAAAGGACACATATTTACATATGTCATATTCGTTTTTATATAAGAGTAGCAGAGATAATAAACGCGAAACTCTACCATTACCATCACTAAAAGGATGAATACACAAAAAATCCAAAATTACACAAGGTATCAATAATAACTGATTAATATTCGCATTTGCTCTTGCATCCATATACGCTAATACTAATTGCTCCATTGCATCTTTTGTTTCAGATGCCGGAACCGGCTTAAAACGAACACTTCTCCTGCCCGAAGCATCAATAGACATAATCAGGTTGTCCTCTGTTTTATACTGACCACCATAAGAATAATTCGCTATATCAAGCATTGTGGCATGCATATGAAGTATAATATCTTCACTTACCGTCAACATATCATGCGCACGATGGATTTCGTCCAAAACATCCCTATATCCGGCAATCTCCCTTTCATTATGGTTTAAAGGCGCACTGTTACCATTAACAATCTCATCAATTCTTGCATCTGTTGTAACAATTCCCTCGATAGCATTTGAGTTTTTAACGGACTGCACTCTGGCAATGGATTCTAATTGTGTATATACTGTTTGGTTTCTACTTTTTCGCTCATCTGCCAGTGCTTTTAATGCACTGATTGTAGATGTCAGATTTACGATGCCTGTTGGAAGTAATCCATTGTCTAAAAACGAATAATCAAAAATATGCATTATCTACCTCCTTTATCTGCATATATTTTATCACTTTATATGCAGATAAACAATCGAAATCTGCATTTATTTCACCAAACATTTCTTAAAGGTTTCCACATCCGCTTCCTCAGCATAATGGATGGGCACTGCAAGCCCGGGCTTGTTTTCTTTGATAAACGCTGCTGCCTCTGCGGCATCCATAGTATATTTTCCGCCGATGGGCACAAAAACAACATCTGCAACCACCTTCATAGCCTCCGGCGTAGCATCCGTATCACCCATGGCAAAATAGGTCCTTCCGTCAAGCTCCACCAGATATGCCAACCAGTTGTTCTCCTTGGGATGGAAGGGCTTGCCTATGTTATAGGATGGGATACCCTCACATTTCACGCCTTCAAAATCCCTGCTTTCATACGGGTCCATTCCATAAACCGCCTGCACGGGGAAAGCGTTGGCCTCCATAACCGCCAGCATGGAGTTGGGGCAAACAATCCGTGTGTCCGCCTTAATTACCTTCTTAATGTCCTCCGGCGAATAATGGTCAAAATGTTCATGTGCGCCCTCCAAATTATAGCTTTTAACAAACGGTTTCCCTTAAATTATATCCCTATAAATGCTTTTCTTCAATTAGTTTTCAAGCAATTGTTCTATTTCGTTTCTCTGATCACGGGTGTTTTCATATACGGTAGAGTGAAACAACCTGTTTTCCAAAAAGTCCTCCGCAAAGGCATCTATGACCTTCCCGGCAATTTTGAATTGGGAACGGGCTTTCTCGGATTCGCCGTTTTCCTGCAAATGCTTTCCTATGATAATCAGCATATCAATCAATGATTCTGCAGATATGTTTTTTTGCTTTTGGGCAGCCATATATCTATCCTCATCATTTAAAAGTGTTGCCATTAATTCCAGCTTAGTGAAATAAATTTCAGGGATTTTTTCCAGTGCCGGTTTGACCAAATCATATTGTCCGTTTTCCTTATAGCACAATGCAAGAATACGGCAGGCATCATATTTTACAGAATCATCCTTGGTTGATTCGATTAATGTCTTGCATAGATTGATTACTTCGTCTGCCCGTGTTTTGTAATCCAACGTATAAAGCAAATTGTTCAAGATAATATCGTTTCCGGGAAAACGCTGTAATCCTTCACGCAAAATTTTCTCAGCTTTTGCTTCATCCGTATCTCGATATTTGTAAGCTTCCTTACAAATTGCTTCAACCTGCTTCTCCATTTCAAACAGATTAAAGTCGAAAAGCTCATCCGTCGAAACTCCAAAAAATGATGCAAGCGCCGGTATCATTGTTACATCCGGCATCGTACTATCGTTTTCCCACTTCGAAACAGCCTGAAATGATACGCCCAGATAATTGGCGAGAACCTCCTGTGATATGTTTTTCTGCTTTCTTAATGATTTAATTTTTTCTCCAAGTTTTATCATGGTTTTTTCCTCCAAATGTTTTGGATTCGCGCTTATCCTGATGTTATTATAGTATATTGATGCAGGAAAACAATAACTCATGTAGAGAGAATTATTCTAGTGGTGGTTGAATACACCACTGTACTCGCGCAATTTCCAATAGCATAAAAAGCCCCGCACATGGCGGGGCCAACTGTTACTCAAAACATTCTGCATATTTAGGGATTTTTTGAAGTTCATCTCTAACGTTTTCCGGCAATATAGGTATCTGTCTCTGCCAAAAATCCTGACCCATAGGCGGCATGTTTTCCCTTGTGAGACGGGGCAGCTTCGCAACAAGAGGCGCGGTATATTCGTACTCACCTTCTTCGCAAATTCGCATATACTGCTTACAATGATAAAATGCTTTATCAAAATGAGCAATCATATTTTCCATAGTTCCGCCAAGAATTGCCTCACAGTTTACTAAATTAACATACAAGTTTGCAATATACCAATGATAAAATCCGCATCTGCCATCTGCAAAAACCGTCTCATACAATCGAATAAGCACAAGCAGTAAATCTTTGTGTTCCTCCTTTGGTATTTTGGTATTCAGAGAAATAGCTTCCCGTATGGAACACTCGAGATTGACAATCAACTCCAGAATCGCTTCGCTTCGATAACGGGCCTTTTCTTCTCCCTTTGTCGCCATAGCAAGCATAAGCTCCCTGCTGACAGCAATGGAATTTTGAGCATTGGCAAGCGCCTTTGCCTTATCATATTGACTCATTCTACAGTACAGCGGTGTAAGCTGCTGAATCGTTTTTTCCCGAGCTTCGGTAGAAAGCTCTGCCTTCAATATCTTTTCATAAGCCTCTATGGCTTCCTGCCAGAAAACATTTTGGGCATAATGTTGTTCATCCTCTTCCATGATTCCTGTGGTCTCATTTAATTTTGTTTTCATGCCATGAGCATGAATTCCCCACATCATAAGTGCCTGGGCAAGCCAGCTTAGAATCTTGGGCTCATTGGGAAATTCCTCGGATGCCGCACGCAGCATTTCAATGCATTCAAAAACATCCTCAGACAGGCATCCTTCATACAACACAAAGCCCTGATGAGTAAGTATCTTCTTGGCATTCTCTATAATACTGTTTATTTTTTCCTCCCGGTCATTGTTGTAACCAAAGAGTTCATCAATAGAAATGTGAAAATAATTTGCTATGGCAGGTATGGTCTCCATGTCGGGATAGCTTCCGCCCGTCTCCCATAGTTAAGGTTATTGTTTCCCCTGCGTACCGCTTCCCAACACACAGGGAGTTTCTTTTAATCAATTTTTCCGATAAAGCGGTAGTAGATGTCTACCTTCTGTTTCCGGTAGCCATCCGGGCTTTTTACGGCTTCGTGCACCACGATTTTCTCAATCAGGGTGTTTAAAAGCTCGGTGGTCAGTTCTGTGGGACTTACATACTGCTTAATCAGTTCCACCCATTTCCCCGCATCACTTTCCGTCTGCTCCATGGAGCTTAAAGCTTCCTGCAATTCCTGAATTTTTGTTTCCAGTTCCTGTTGCTCTGTCTGAAACCGTTCCGAAAGCATGGTAAAGTTGTATTCGGTTATCTTTCCTAAAGACCAGTCCTCATACATCTTTGTAAACAGTCCGTCTACCTCGGCTTTTC
>CALYZQ010000100.1 GCA_945609985.1 uncultured Lachnospiraceae bacterium
TATATCTACACAAGCAAAAACTCTGCCATATTCTGTGTATCGCTGTCGTGTCCGATGAACACGTTGAAAAGTCCCGGCTCACTGACAAAATTCATATTAATATCATAAAAGCGCAGCATCTCTTCTGTGATTTCAAAGGTTACCTCCCCGGTTTCTTCCGGTGCAAGGGTAATCTTTTTTGCACCCTTCAAGGAGCGGATGGGACGGATAACGCTTCCCTTCACATCCTGCATGTATAGTTGCACAGTTTCGGTGGCAGTGCAGCCTCCTGCGTTGGTAACCTGTACACTTGCAAGAATCCTATCGTCCTTTGTCATTTCCTTTTTGCTGAGAGTAACCTCAGAATAGGTAAAATCCGTGTAGGTAAGACCGTATCCGAAGGGATACAGAGGTGTGGTATATTCATCTATGTAACCGTTGATAAAGCCCACTGCATTTCCGGGGCCGTTGGGTCTGCCTGTGCGGAATTTGTTGTAGTAGATGGGCAGCTGTCCCACGCTTCTGGGCAGGGACATGGAGAGTCTTCCCTCGGGCACTGCGTCGCCAAACAAAATGTCTGCCACGGCGTTTCCGCCTTCTGTACCGGGCATCCATACCATTAGTACTGCTTTGGACAATTCAGTGATTTCCTGCACCTCTAAGGGACGGCCGGAGAACAGGACGGTCACGATATTGGGATTAATCTGTTGCAGTGTTTTCAAAAGCTGAAACTGGTTTTCGGGAAGTTTGATGGAAGCCTTGCTTCCGCCTTCTCCTGTATAATCACGGGGCTCTCCCAGACACAGCACAAGTTTGTCTGCTTTCTTTGCAAGGTCAATTGCTTCTGCCAGTATGCGTGCCTCTTCAGCATCATCATACTCCTGCTTCTGACCATACCTATTGCATTTTCCCCTGTCCTGAATGTAACAACCGGGAGCGTAGAGCATTTCAGCTTTCTTTTGTTTTGCGCCTGCCATAATAGTAACGGTGTTATCCGGCTTTTGAGGGAAAGACCAGGAGCCATACAGCTCTTTGTTGTCCACAAAGGGTCCGATAAAGGCAATGGTTTCCGTAGCTTCCTTCTGCAGAGGAAGGATTTCATCATTTTTTATAAGTACAAAGGAGGCAGCCGCAAATTTACGGGCAAGACTACGGTGTTCTTCACAGCAAAAAAGTGCTGCTTCCTTCTCGACAGAGCCGTCCTTGTAGGGATTTTCAAACAGGCCCAAGTCATTTTTCAGCTTTAGGATACGGAAGACCGCTTCGTCAATCAGTCGTTCCTCTACTTCGCCCTGACGAACAAGCTCTGCGAGGTATTTTACGTAGGCGTTGGACACCATGTCGATATCCACACCTGCAAGAATTGCCAGCTTGGCAGCAGCTCTGCTGTCTTCTGCAATACCATGATTAATCATTTCGTCAACAGCGCTGTAATCGGAAATCAGCACGCCGTCAAAGCCCATTTCTTCACGTAAAATTTTGCGCATCAACCATTGATTTCCGGAAGAAGGAATGCGGTTTAAGCTGTTAAAGGAGGTCATAACCATAACACAGCCTTCCTCCACAGCAGCCTGATAAGCAGGCAGATAATCCTCCCTAAAGGTACGCTCAGACAGCTCTACATTGTCGTAGTCTCTGCCGCCCTCGGGAGCACCGTATCCGGCAAAATGTTTTACGCACCCCGCAATATTTCCTTCCTTTAACAGGTCATTGTCGCCCTGATAGCCACGCACCATGGCTCTTCCCAGTTCCCCGTTTAACCAAGGGTCTTCACCTGTGGATTCCATGACACGTCCCCATCTGGCATCTCTCACCAGGTCAAGCATGGGAGAAAAAGTAACATGTACTCCGGCAGCGGCGGCCTCTTTGGCAGATGCCCTTGAAGCTGCTTCCACAAGCTCGGGAGAAAATGTACAGCCCTGTGCCAAAGGTATGGGGAAAATGGTTTCCAAGCCGTTGATTACATCGTGCATCAATAGCAAAGGAATGTGGTGGGGATGTTTTTCCATAAAGTCGTTCTGAATTTTACGCAGGTCGGCTGCTCCCGTTTTACCCAGAATGGAGCCCACCAGGGAAACGGTCTCCTCATTCATTTCAATGGAGTCTGTGGGACCGGTAATCAGTCCGCCGTCGGTCAGCATGTTTGCGGGAATCTGCACCATCTGACCTACCTTTTCCTCCAGGGACATTTCGTTCATTAATTTTTGAATATCTGCTATTTTCATAAGTAAACCCTCCTGATATTATTTTACAACATATTCGCAGGGAATACTATGAAAATCTGTAGTTTAAGAAGAAGGTTTTCGGGTTCAAATACCACAGGTATCGCAAGAAATATCACATTGGAACCTTGACAAGGTTACCCACATATGATATCCTACAAGAACTCTTTGCACTGCATATAATCTACAGTACAAACTGAGCAGACCGTGATATCTTATCATGGAGTCGGGTCACTGATGTGACAGTGGAATCTTCATCCACGGGACAGTAGTTGCTTACTGGACGTGGGTGTTTTTTTATCTATAAGGGCTTGCAAGCGGTTAGCCCTTATCGCGGTATTTACCCCACAGATATTAAGTGCCATGGAGCTATCTTATATTTTGGAGGTAACTGAAATGGAAGAAAGCAGAAAAACAGCAAACAGGGTATCAGTCATTACGATTATCGGCAATGTGATATTGTCGGTGTTTAAGCTGATTGCGGGTATTATGGCGCATTCAGGCGCCATGATTAGTGATGCCATACACTCGGCGTCCGACGTATTCAGCACATTTGTAGTGATTATCGGTATTAAGCTGGCATCCAAGGAGTCTGACAAGGAGCATCCTTACGGACATGAGAGACTTGAGTGCGTGGCGGCAATTCTTTTGTCGGTAATCTTATTTATTACCGGACTTGGAATCGGGTTGGATGCATTCAAAAAGATTGTGTCAGGCAATTATGGGGACCTTATTGTGCCGGGTGTACTGGCGTTGATTGCCGCAGTGGTATCTATTTTGACCAAAGAGGGTATGTATTGGTACACAAGACATTATGCCAAGAAGATTGATTCCGCAGCTCTGATGGCGGATGCATGGCATCACCGTTCCGATGCGTTATCCTCTATCGGTGCATTAATCGGTATTGGCGGTGCAATGTTGGGATATCCGGTGATGGACTGCGTAGCCAGTCTGGTGATTTTTGTATTTATTGCAAAAGCGGCATATGATATTTTCAAGGATGCCATGGATAAGATGGTGGATCACTCATGTGATGAAGAGACCGAAAATAAAATGCGCGAATGTGTATTGCAAAATGAAAATGTTCACGGAATTGATATGCTGCAGACCCGAATTTTTGGAAATAAGATTTATGTTGATGTGGAGATTTTACTGGATGCTACACTTTCCTTAGGGAAAGCCCATGCCATTGCAGAGGAAGTGCATGATGATATTGAGCGGAATTTCCCCAAGGTAAAGCATATTATGATTCATGTCAATCCCTACGAGATGTAATGGACGAAATTGCAATATTCTTACTGATATGCTAAAATGTGAAAAATGAAATGAAGTTACAGAGGAGAAACATATGAAAAAAGCATGGAAAACATTGACAGCCGCATTGACAACAGTCTTTATGCTGTGTACGGTGTGCGGTTGCGGAGACATAACCGGTGATGTACTTGGAGACATTAAAAGTAACGTGGAGTCCTATGTCGGAGATGCCGTAGAAGGAGCGATTGACAATGCCAAGGATGAGATTGGAAGTGCAATCGGTGACATGGTGGACGGTGCTTTGGAAGAGGCTGTCGGAACTGATTGGAGCGGTATAGAAGATGCCTTCGATGAGCTTGTAGGTGGAACCGAAAGTGCAGAAAGTGCTGAAATTGAGGAAAGTACTGAAAGTGAAGAGAGTACACCCGAGGAAGATATAGAGTATGGACAAACCTACACCTCTGCAGAGGACGTGGCGCTGTATTTGCATACCTATGACGAACTGCCTCCCAACTTTATCACCAAAAAGGCGGCAAAAGCTCTGGGTTGGCCGGGTGGTTCCCTGGAAGAGTACGCACCGGGTAAATGTATCGGAGGTGACCATTTCGGTAACTATGACGAGCTTTTGCCGGAGAAAAAGGGTCGTACCTACAAGGAGTGTGATATTGATACTTTAGGTGCCCAAAAGCGCGGTGCCAAGAGACTGGTGTGGTCCAACGACGGTCTGATTTATTACACGGATGATCACTACGAGACCTTTACCTTATTGTATGGGGAGGAATAACATGAAGAAAACATATGAAATTGATTTGACAGGTGTGGATACTTACGGCGAGTTTCATAACAGAATCAGCGATGCCTTATCCTTTCCGGAGTACTATGGGAATAATCTGGATGCACTTTATGACATGCTCACGGAGTGTGCAGAGGAAAGAGTAATTACTTTTCTTCACACGGAGGAGATGAAAGAGGCATTACCTTCCTATGTGGAGAAGCTTCAGAAACTGTTTGCAGATGCCGTGGAGGAGACGGAAGGGTTGCAGATAGAGTTTGTATAAGACAAAATGTAGAGAGTCACTTGGTGGCTCTCTTTTTTTGATATATATAGTTTGGGGAGGGTGGCGGATGCTGCCATGCATGAGCGCGCCTAAATCGCTCATCCGTGAGCGATTTTCCCTGGAACAAATGCCCCATCTTCGTCGTCTTATAGGATGGAGCGGCAGAAACAGGAAAGAAAAGCCGCAAGGGAGGTTATATGATGATAAGATTTTTGGAAAGTGTATTATTAATTTTAATGTTGGCAGTGTCAACCGGGGCAGAAAAGCAGGAGTACAGTGAGAATATTCTTTTATCCTTGAATAACGGTGCTGCCGGATATGGGACAATGGCAGATTGTACGGATGCCACGATCATGATATATACTGACAGGACTGTGAAGGTTTTTATGGATATCGAAAACTGCCCTGAAATAGCGTCTTTAGAATTATCAGAGGAAGAATATGAAGAGATTTTGGAAATTGCTTCACCGAAGGAAATCAGCAACTTAAAAGTGCGCAGCGATATGGATGTCTGCGATGGCAGCTCCTATTACATAACCCTTTATGATAAGAATGACAAAGAACTCCTTTCCAAGGGCGGTTATATGCCGGAAGGAAAGAAGTTCTGGAATATTTACAGAGGGATTAAGGAGATTCTTGCCCCCTATGATATCAATGAAATTGTGGATGAGTATCGTAAAACACTGGAATTTGATTGGTAATATTTTATTCGACAAGCTTCCTGCCTGCCTCATAAGCACGGTCAAATAATTCCACAGGGATGGTATAGCCGGGAGCAACATCTCCGTAAACAAGCAGGCTTTCCGTCAATTCCCAACCCCACATTTTTACAAGTGAGTTGTTGGTGCGGATGGCGTCCGCAAAAGCATTGTCGTCCCCGTTTGCCTGACCGCTTACAGTGCCGAAATAGATGGGGAAGCCGCCTACAATTCCACAGGCGGATTTGATATCCTCATACATGGGATACAGCTTGTCTTTGGTTGCACAGTCTGCGTGATTGTGGCAATAAAAACAACCCTGACAGCCCTCCTTGTACAGCATTGTGTGATAATATGATTATACTATGCTTGGTTAAGAAAGGGAAGATGACAAGTTGGATTAAACTACATCTTCCGCACCGGACGGATATACTTCCAGAACCGCTTGGTGTCGTGATAAAAGTAAAAGATTCTGCCGGGAGTGGTATCAAGGCAGTAACAGGTTTGAGTATAATCAAAAGCTTTCATTGCAGCCTCGATTTTTGCCTCCACATCACTGTTCTGGGAATAATCAAAGGGTCCGTGTTCAAAAACAATGTACTCCGCTTCCGGAATATCAACCATCAGCATCTGTGACGGTATTTCCCCATCGTAATCCAGAGGGAGGCGAACGCCGTAGCATTCTGCAAGGGGAATTCCCCAACTGCAGATTCTGCCGGTGGGCTCATTGATAAATGCCATAACCTGACCGCTTCCGCTGTCAGCTTCACTTCCGCCCAAGTCATCCAATTTGCCCTTGATGCTGTCTAACAGACCGCAGATAGTTTCACAGTCTTGTCCGGGAATGAGACTTTGTTTTTGCCAGAAGTCCCAATAACCGATACTTTCATAGTTTTTAATGTGCAAAAATTTGTGTGCCGGAATTGTAACAAAATAAGTTTTTACATCCTCTGTTGATTTAGCCATACCGCTTTCTCCTATTCCTAATAAATAGCAGTCGAAGGGCTTGATGATGGTGCGAAGAACCACGGGTACGGGATGCTTGCGATAATCTACAGGGGTCATACCATAGGCTTCTTTAAATGCCCGGGTAAAGGCTTCATGAGAAGAAAAACCATAGTTTAAGGCAATATCCAAGATGCCTGTATCTGTATCACGAAGCTCTTTTAGGGCAAATGCCAGTCTGCGGTAGCGCAGATAATCTCTAAACTGCATGCCGGAGATTTCCTTAAATTTTCGTGACATATGAAATTCTGAATATCCCAGCCTGTGGGAAAGATTGCTTAATGTTAATGCTTCGTCGTCGTGCCTTTTGATACAGACATCAATTTCGCTAATCAAATTTTGAATTTGCTGATACCACTCGTACATAGGTCGTTCACCCCGTTTCAACTGCTTTGTATAGAGTATAAAGAAAATAGCGAAACTTCGCTTGATTTGACTTGCTGAATATTTCAATCTATAATTGATTAAAGCATATATTTGAGGAGAGTGCAAATAATTGCGAATGGTGAGATAGTATGTTAGTATAAATGCAGAGCATACACAGAGAGGAAAAATATATGAAAATTACCATTGTTGACGGTCAGGGTGGCAAAATCGGCAAAACAGTAATCGAGCAGCTGGTGAAGAATCATCCGGAACTAGAGTTATATGCAATCGGAACCAACAGCATAGCCACTTCTACCATGATGAAGGCAGGAGCCACTTTTGGAGCTACAGGTGAAAACCCTTGTATTGTAAATGCTGCGGATTCGGATATTATTATCGGACCTATCGGAATTGTATTTGCCAATGCATTGCTTGGTGAAATCACACCCGCCATTGCAACTGCAATCGGAGCAAGTAAGGCTTATAAAATATTGATTCCTACAAACCGCTGCAATCATGTTGTGGTAGGCTGTACGGATGCAGGACTTTCTGAATATATTCGTCAGGTATGCGAAAAAGTAGACTCTATGCTGTAAGGCGTAGAGTCTTTTTTGCTAACATTCCAACAAATTATTTTTCTTTAAAGCATAGATAAGAACAGGAATCAGAATCAATTGTACAATAATGCCGGGTATGGCGTTTAGGAAGGCACCTGCCATAAAGAGTTCCCATGTGAATACGCTTCCAATGATTTTATGTAGGATAAAGCTAGCAAAGCCCCACACAATTCGTCCCACAATCATGGAAGCAATTAAAGTAATGATAATGCCGAACTTCTTGTTTTTCAGTTTTGAATATAACAGCCCTGTTACAAAACCATAGGTGGCCAGTTCAATAGCCATGCCAATGGCAGTGGGCATCATTTGGGGCATGCCGAGAAGCAGGCTTCTGAGGATGGGAACAATCAGTCCTACAATCAAGCCGTAAGGAGCTCC
>CALYZQ010000101.1 GCA_945609985.1 uncultured Lachnospiraceae bacterium
GACATTAACGCTTCCTGTTCTTCTTGTTCTGCCAAAAGCTGTTCCTGTTGCTGCTTTTTTGCCCGTTGAATCTTTGCCGTCTGCGAGGAACTATAGAAACTAAATGCTCCAAACAGCATTCCTCCTATCACTATTGCAACCACAATAACCCGCCAGCGAAGTAAAATCTCGATTATCAAATCACCCAAACTTATTTCTCTTTCCTTCATTCTCACATTTTCATTCTGCATTCTTAGCATTTCCTCCATACTAATTCGTCTATTAATTCAAGCACTTTACAAACCACTCGCTTTAACATATAGTAATCGCAAACTGTTCAACATTTAAACTTTTTAGATAGAATAATACGTTTTATACCACTCCGCGAACTTTCGTAACCCGTCCCTAAGCGAAGTCGACGGTTTAAACCCAAAATCCCGCTCCAAAGCTTCGGTATCTGCATACGTAACCGGCACATCACCCGGTTGCATAGGTACTAACTCCTTGTGAGCCTCAAAATCATAATCCGCTGGCAACACCCCTGCACGGATTAATTCCTGTTGCAGAATATCTACAAACTCAAGCAAATTCTCAGGGCGACTGTTTCCGATATTGTATACAGCATATGGAGGCAATGGCAAACCATCCTCTCCGGTTACACGTTCCGGGGCCTTCTGCATAACTCGTACAACACCTTCTACAATATCATCCACATAAGTAAAGTCTCTTAAACAATTTCCATAATTAAAAATCTGTATCTTCTTTCCTTCCCGAAGTTTATTTGTAAAGCCAAAGTAAGCCATATCCGGACGCCCCGCAGGACCATACACTGTAAAAAATCTCAAACCGGTAGATGGAATATTATAAAGTTTAGAATACGCATGGGCAAGCAGTTCGTTTGATTTTTTCGTAGCAGCATACAAGGATACCGGATTATCCACTTTATCGTCTGTGCTGTACGGCACCTTTTTATTTGAGCCATATACAGAAGAGCTGGAAGCATAAACCAAATGCTCTACACCTTCTTTACCATCATCATAGGAATGTCTGCATGCCTCAAGAATATTATAAAAACCAATCAAATTAGCTTCGACATACGCGTCAGGATTTGTTATAGAATAACGCACCCCCGCTTGAGCCGCTAAATTAACCACTATATTAGGCTTGTACTTTTCGAAAACATCTTGTATCAAGGCCCTATCTGCTATATTTCCCTTGATAAAAGTAAATTGTTCGTATTGCATAAGTTCCTGTAGTCTATACTCCTTCAAGGAAACATCATAATAATCATTGAGACTATCTATACCAATCACTGTAGTCTCTTGCGCTATTTCAAATACTTTCTTTACTAAATTGGAGCCGATAAAGCCTGCCGCCCCGGTAATTAATATTACTTTATCTTTCAACTCTATTGTGGACACTAAAATTTCCTCCAAACCATTTTATCTACAATTCCGGTATAACTTTGGATAATCTTTACAACCTTTGTACTTACATTTTCCTCCACATAATCGGGAACAGGGATACCATAGTCCCCTGCACGGTTCATCTCCACAGCAGTATCCACTGCCTGAAGCAGGGAATTTTCATCAATACCCGCAATGATAAAGCAAGCCTTATCAATTGCCTCCGGACGCTCTGTTGATGTACGGATGCAGATTGCAGGGAAGGGATGTCCCACTGATGTAAAGAAGCTTGATTCCTCCGGTAGGGTACCGGAATCGGATACCACTGCAAAGGCATTCATCTGCAAACAGTTATAATCATGGAAGCCTAATGGCTCATGCTGAATCACACGGGAATCAAGTTGAAAGCCTGATGTCTCCAAACGTTTTCTGGAACGGGGATGGCAGCTATATAAAATAGGCATATCATATTTCTCTGCCATCTTGTTAATAGCATTAAATAAGGACTCAAAGTTCTTATCCGTATCAATATTCTCTTCTCTGTGCGCGGAAAGCAAAATGTACTTGCCTTTCTCCAGCCCAAGTCTCTCATGGATATCAGAGGCTTCAATCTTAGCAAGATTATTATGAAGTACCTCCGCCATAGGTGAACCGGTCACATAAGTACGCTCCTTAGGAAGTCCGTTATCCGCCAAATATCTACGGGCATGCTCGGAATACGCCATATTTACATCACTGATAATATCTACGATTCTACGGTTAGTTTCCTCCGGCAGGCACTCATCCTTACAGCGGTTACCTGCTTCCATATGGAAAATTGGAATATGAAGCCTCTTCGCACCGATTACAGACAGACAGGAGTTGGTATCACCCAGTACCAGCACTGCATCCGGTTTTATCTCTACCATCAACTCATAGGACTTGGCAATAATATTACCCATAGTTTCGCCCAAATCCTTGCCCACCGCATTCAAATATACTTCAGGGTCATCTAATTCTAAATCATGGAAAAATACACCATTCAAATTGTAATCATAGTTCTGACCGGTATGTGCCAAAATCGTATCAAAATATGTTCTGCATTTTTTGATGACTGCTGCCAGACGGATAATCTCCGGGCGTGTACCCACGATGATTAACAGTTTCAATTTTCCGTTGTTTTTAAAAGACGCCATTTTAGTTCTCCTCTCGTACTACCGGCTCATATATGGTATCCGGCCTGTTCGGGTCAAAACACTCATTACACCACATAAGAGTCACCATATCGGTATCACCCACATTGATTATATTATGAGTATATCCCGTGGGAATATCTACCACCTCAAGCTTGTCTCCGCTCACATGATACTCGATAATTTCATCAGTTCCGATTTTGCGAAACTGAATCAAACCTTCACCACTAACTACCACAAATTTTTCATTTTTAGTATGATGCCAGTGATTTCCTCTTGTAATACCAGGTCTTGAAATATTGATGGATACCTGACCGCAGGAAACACTCTTCAGAATCTCCGTAAAGCTGCCACGAGCATCCACATTCATTTTTACCGAATAGGAAAAACCATTCTCCGGCAAATAGCTTAAATAAGTACTGTACAGCTTCTTGGAAAAGGAACCCTCTGTCATATCCGGAACCATCAGATTCTCACGGCTTGCCTTAAAGCTGTATAACAAATCTACAATCTCATCAAGTGTGGTCTCATACTCTGTAGGGACATAACAATAACCGTTTTCATCCCTATGAGGTTGTCCGGAAAGCGCCTGCAACAGTTCTTCCACTACATCATCGATATACACCAGACGCATCACCGTATTGCGATTATTGACCTGAATGGGTAAATCATGGGCTATATTGTGGCAGAAGGTTGCCACCGCACTGTTGTAATTGGGTCTGCACCATTTGCCAAACACATTGGGAAAACGATAGATATAGATAGGAGCGCCGCTTTCTTTACCATAAGCAAAAAGCATATCCTCACCGGCTTTCTTACTCTGTCCGTAAGGATTCTCCAAAGCTGCTTGTATGGAAGATGAGTTCATAACAGGACATTTATTATCATGCTTCTTTAAGGTATCTACAAGGGTAGATGCGAAACCGAAATTACCCTCCATAAATTCTTCCACATTCTCAGGGCGGTTAATCCCTGCCAGATTATACACGAACTCACAATCCCGGCAATATTCGTCAAGTAGCTCTGCCGGAGTATCTATATCAAAGGGAAGAACAGTGATTTCTTCCCTTCGCTTCAATTCAGTTATTAGATTTTTGCCAATAAAGCCATTGGCACCTGTCACCAGTACTTTCATTACCTATTAACCTTTCTATACCAAATCCAAATCAGTATCTTTTTCAACACACTGACGGGTATGTAGTTTGATATTACCACCCTTCGCCAAAACAATCTTCTGCAAATCCTTGTATTCCTTAAGCGTCTGAATCCGAGGTGTGGCACATGTCATAACTATTCTTGCATATATTTTCCCACATGCCTTTACCAATGCACGCTCACGTCCAACGGTTGCCAGCAGCTGCTCAAATGCGTGCTTCACATCTTCCCCCTTCAGTTCTACAAATATAGCATTCTGAGAATTTTCTTTGGTGACAATAACATTGTCACACTTCTGCGTTCCGGGTGGTACAGACCTGTCAGTCTTAATCACGCCTCCATCCATATTGTAATTAATAACTTCCAACTCTTTTGTATTACAATATATATATTTTTTGCCCTTTTCTTCACACTTTACCTGCGGTCTCTTATCAAAAGAAGCTATACACAATTCCTCTTCATTTACACAAGTAATGCTTGTTCCGGCAAACTGTGCATCCACACACTCCTTGAGCTTATTACATATCATATGTCATACTCACCTCTATTAATTTGTCAAACTCTCTGTTTGTAATGCCGGAAACTTCATCAATATATTCCGTGTCAATCAATGCTTCCTCTTTATCAAAAATTGATTCTATTTTGCTTCCGTCTTCCGCATCATAAAGCACTTTATAAGCGTCAAAAAGCTCTCCGTTTATGCGCATAGCTACCGGTACTACAGCGTCTTCATCTCCCTGCTCAATCTGTGCTGAATATAGCAGGATATTAGCTGATGTCAAAATATATGGACTATGTGTCGTAAGTAATACACTACTGGATGTAACATTTGCCATAAGCGTTATAAATTGTACCACGTCCCTCTGGGCTATCGGGAATAAATGTGCCTCCGGCTCTTCTATCACAACAAACGCACTTTTCTTCTGTAATATCAAAATGAACAACAGCATTAATATCCACAATACCTCCTGTTGTCCGGAGGAGCTATACATCAGTTTTACCCAATGATACTCGTCAAAATACATCTTTTCACCTTCCGAGTCACTGGTGTAATCTGCCTTCAATATCTTCTTTATCAGATTGTATGCCTGCTCCACAGCTTTTTTATCAATACGACCATCTACCGTCTTGGTATATTCTTTGATCATATCCGGTATCTTACTTCCGAAACGGTTTTTTGTCCTGCGAATCAGAGTAATAAATTCCTGCATGGTCAGATCCATTTCAGAAACAGAATACTCCTGTAACTGCTCGGATAACGTTGCCAAAAGACTACGTCCCGCAGGAATATATATAATTTCTCTACTATCTGCAAACAATTCCTCCAAATGCACCTGAAACTGCTGTTTCATCATCTGATATTCATTGAGTTTATCAAATATAGTTACTGTTTCATTTACCTGATTGATTCGAAACTGTATACCGCAAGCATCTCTTATCAGTGCATTCATCGTATAGAATAGCCCGTCTGAAAATCTAAAGTTGACAAAGCCATCTTTCAACGTAATATCAATTTGATTCTCACCAAATTGATAACAAATTTCAAAGGGCTTCATATGCGTGGTTTTGCCAAAGCACCCCATGAACTGTTTCTTCAAATAGTTCAAATAGCTCCCCACAGGATTAGATGAACTATTATACAACAGTTGGGTTTCTTCCAGCAAAAAAGTGAGACTGTAATCTCGCATTTTTTCGCAAAAATATATCACTTTACATATTGTACTTTTTCCGGACGCCTGAGCACCAATATATATCTGATATGTCTTATTCAAATCTACAACGGCATGCTTTACCGGTCCAAAATTGGTAATCTCGATTTTTCTTTCACACAGCTGCATATTATCCCTCACAAACTTCTACTTCTCCCACTTAGCAATCTCATCTCGGATGTAAGAAAGCGTCAAAAGCTTATCCTTTACCTGTTCCACAGTCATAAGCTCTGTATTATTGGAATTAAACTCAGACAACTCCACACGCTTCAAGTTGCCATCTGTAAAATACTTATCATAATTTAAGCCACGCTTGTCCGCAGGTACACGGTAGAAATTGCCCATATCAATGGCATTTGCACACTCTTCGTTGGTGAGAAGGGTTTCGTACATCTTCTCACCATGGCGGATGCCAATCACCTTAATCTCATTATCTGCATGGAACAATTCCTTTACTGCCTGAGCCAATACACCGATGGTACATGCAGGTGCCTTCTGCACCATAATATCTCCACTTTCCGCATTTTGAAATGCGTATACAACCAGTTCAACAGCCTCCTCCAGACTCATAACAAATCTGGTCATGGAAGGCTCTGTCAGGGTAAGAGGCTTGCCCTCCTTAATCTGGCTGATGAACAGAGGAATTACAGAGCCTCTGGAGCAGAGCACATTACCATAACGGGTGCAGCAAATGCTTGTCTCCTCAGGGTCAACAGTACGAGCCTTTGCCACAATAACCTTCTCCATCATAGCCTTGGAGGTACCCATAGCATTTACCGGATAAGCTGCCTTATCTGTGGACAGACAGATAACTTTCTTTACACCATGGTCTACTGCGGATTGCAACAGGTTCTCCGTACCCAACACGTTGGTCTTTACCGCCTCAATAGGGAAGAACTCACAAGAAGGTACCTGCTTCAAAGCGGCTGCATGGAAAATATAGTCCACGCCTCTCATGGCCTTATCGATACTCTGCTTATCACGCACATCACCGATATAAAATTTCAGTTTGTTACTATATTCAGGATACTCACGCTGATAAAAATGACGCAT
This sequence comes from uncultured Lachnospiraceae bacterium, assembly GCA_945609985.1. Classification (GTDB taxonomy): domain Bacteria; phylum Bacillota; class Clostridia; order Lachnospirales; family Lachnospiraceae; genus Acetatifactor. Next base: position 6,475 of record CALYZQ010000101.1, read on the forward strand.
ATCATCCTGTTTTAACTCATCACGGGAGAAAATACGAATCTCTCCGATATCAGTTGCCAAAAATCTGTTTAATACTGCGTTACCGAAAGAACCGGTTCCTCCGGTGATTAATAAAGTTTTTCCTGTGAACATTTAATACCTCCAAATCCTTTCATTCTCATATATTACTTTCTTAATCTATCAATTTTGCCGGCACTCCATACACTAATCCACCTTGTATTACATCTCTTGTCACAACACTACCCATTCCGACAAATGCCTCTGCTCCGATTCTAACGCGATTCAACACAGAACTGTTCACGCCTACCCAGGCCTCTCTCTCCACAACCGAACTACCGCACAAAACTACCGATGCTGTAATAACAGCATTAGCCCCTATTACCACATTATGTGCAATATACGCATGATTATCAATCATCACTCCACGCTCAATGCGAGCAGTATCCTCAAACAGAGAATTGCATATCGTCACATTATCACCTATGTTTACACAATCTCCAACTAACACCCCTCCACTATGAACAATCTTCCGATTACTTCCATTACATCTTACAATTTGGAATCCCTCTGATCCTATTGTGGTATTGCAACCTATTTCACAATTATCTCCGATAATCGTACCCTTTCTAACTACAGTATTGGCACCAATTTTGACATTATTTCCAATCTTTACACCAAAATCAATTATTGCACTTCTATGAATGTCACACTCTTCTCCTATTATAGTCGCAAATTCAAACTTGTCATAGAAATCGGTTTGATGGTACAAATAATCATGTATGTCATAGAAAACACTTTCTGGATCATCACAAATAACAAAGGAAATATTTCTCCCTTTTACTAGTGCATGATATATCGGCAAATGCTTTTCTGCCAGAACCACACACACAACTGCTCTATTTCCACTTATTTGCTCTAAATATGCATCACTGGTTACATAAGTCAAAATACGATCGTGAATACTTTCTCTATTACACAAATTCAATCCATTTATTAAGATATCATCACCCAAATATTTCAGACAAAGCTTGTCACATATCTCTGATATTCTTATTTCTCTATGCACTAGCGTCT
>CALYZQ010000102.1 GCA_945609985.1 uncultured Lachnospiraceae bacterium
AGTTTTCAAGGTACAAATATATATCAAAGGTCAGTAACCTTTTGACACCCTAATCTTTTTAATAAAAAATTTAGAGGAAGTTTACCTGTATGTGTGCTATGCTGATACAGTACTAATGAAAATAGTATTTATTCGTCACGGTGAACCGGATAAAACAGGAGTTGACGAAAGGGGATTTATTGGACAAGGGAGATATGGCGCCTTTATCGGAATTGGGGATTCAACAAGAGGAAGAAGTGTCTGTCAATCCGCTTTTTAAAGGGGGTCAAATCATTGTATCGTCACCATATACAAGAGCTTTACAAACAGCGGCTACTATTTCGAAAAATACAGGACTCGATATAAAGGTTGACAGTTATGCTATGCAACATCTGGAAAGGTGGAGAAGTATATTGGTGTGGGTCAGATGGTCAGTATGGAGAGTGAAATATTCAGCTACCGGGATGCGCTTGAAAAGGCAAAGAAAAAGGGTGACGATACCAAGGCTATGGAAGCTGCCAGTCAGGCATTTATACAGGACAAAACCATGCCTAACATGATAAACTTAAGGATGCAGGTAAATAAATATCATAAGGTACCAAAATGCGCAAACCAGATATGGCTGGGGCTTGCTTCGCCGCATATGAATATTGCAGATGTACGTGACTACGGTCTGGAATATCAAATGCCGGTGGTGTTTTTGTCAGGGGCTTGTGACTGGATTACAACGGCGGAGGTGACGCGGACGTATTGTGAGGAAATTCAGGCACCATGGAAAGCATTTGATACCTTGGAGGCTTGCGGACATGCGCCACAGCTGGATAACCCGAAAGCATTTTGCAACAAGCTAAAGAAAGCGCTAAATGCAACGAATAGTAGCGAAATGTAAAGCCTGCTTGCTGGAGCTTTTGTCGGAAAAGCATAAGATGAAAGAAAAAAAGCAAAGGAGATTTAAGTTATGGTATTAAGTGAAAAATTGTCATTGTTACGTAAGATTATTTTGCTTACGTAAGAATGTACTCTGCATATATCGGCAAAATCTGTGACATTTCCATGAAAAGCTTCCGTTACTCTGTTATCAGAAATGCAGAGATTGTGGGAGTGACCAATCATTTCATTTGCTTTGTAAAAAATAGGAAGCCCGGTTTTGCCAATATGAGCAAGGTGATGGGAATATTGGAGAAAAAGGAAGGAAGTCTTTCCTTAAGAATAAATGAGCTAAACTGTGGGAAATGTACGGTATATGTAAATAAGGGAACTTATTTTGGAGGGAATACCTATCTATTTAGTGAAATCACGGAAGTTTCGGGGGAAGAAATCGTGATAAAAACAGGAGAGTTCGTAGCAAGAGTTTCCTTAAGTGATGTATCGGTTATTAAGATGAAGTCAGAGGTATAACAAGTATATCAAAAGTGGAGGTTTCTAAGTTTAGGAACCTTCATTTTTTTGTTGAGTTAGAAGCACAGTGCGAGTATAATGATAATATTGAAAAGGAGAGTATAAAAATGAAGAGAAAATTATTATTAGGTATGTTGTGTGCAGCACTTACAATGACAGCCTGTGGTACTGTTGAGAAGCAAGAGGCAGAGCAAAAGGATGTTTATACTCTGGAAGGGGAAAAGATACAGACAGATTACTCCGGTACCTATACGGATAAGATGGGAACGGAAGATATCTATAGTGAACTTATTTTGGAAAAACAGCAGGATGACACCTATGCTTTTACTATGGGTATTTACAGAATAACTACTTTGGAGGGAACAGCGACTGGTGCGGACGGTTCATTCCATTTTGTAAGTGATGCACCCATTGTGGAGGGTGATATTAAAATAGAAGGGGACGTGGCAGAGGTTACAATAACTGCTTCCGCCTTTGAGTATATTGCAGTGGGAGATGAATACCGTTTTCCTGACGGTAAGGAATAGAAGGATACAGGGATGAAAAAGAAATTTCATGTTGAGTTATCTACAACACAAATTATTATGTTAGGTTTTTTGCTTGTGGTGCTTGTGGGCAGTATGATATTATCGCTACCCATAAGCTCGGCAACCGGTAAATCAGTGCCCTATTTGGATGCATTGTTTACTGCGACTACCGCCACCTGCGTAACCGGACTTGTGACGCTTCCGGTGTTTTCCACATGGAGCGTATTTGGGCAAATTGTAATATTGGTATTGGTGCAAATAGGCGGTTTGGGAGTTATTACCATAATGTCAGGACTGATGATTACCCTGCACAAAAGAATTGGTATCAAAGACAGGATTTTGCTACAAGATGCTTTTAATTTGAATTCCCTGTCCGGGCTTGTAAGTTTTACCAAAAAAGTGATTAAGGGCACTCTGCTGGTGGAAGGAGTGGGTGCACTGCTCTACATGATTGTTTTTGTGCCGCAGTTTGGGGCAAGGGGGATATGGATATCTGTTTTTAATGCAGTATCTGCTTTTTGCAATGCCGGAATGGATATTATTTCCGATAACAGCTTGTGCGATTATGCATTTCATCCGGTGGTCAATACGGTCACGAGCCTTCTGATTATTTTGGGAGGTATCGGCTACATTGTCTGGTGGGATGTTGTGAGAGTGCTTAAGAATATACGGAGTCAGAAAATCCGCTGTTTTAAGGGACTGACATTACACAGTAAGATTGCTCTGTGGGTTACGTTTCTGTTAATTATGGTGGGAGCCATACTCATTTTTTTGTTTGAGTATCAGAATCCCCTTACCATGAAGGATTGTACATTTGCCCAAAAGGCCGGATTATCCCTGTTTCAGTCCATAACCACAAGAACTGCCGGATTTGCGACACTGCCACAGGAGAATCTTACCAACGCATCTTCGTTGGTGTGTCTGCTTTTGATGTTTATCGGCGGGTCACCGGTTGGTACGGCAGGAGGTGTCAAGACAGTAACCATTGCAGTTTTGATGGTATCCATGGTGGCAACCATCAGAAATAAGAATGAAGTAACCTTATTTAACAGAAGTTTGTCAAAACAGGCAGTCAGTAAGGCAGTTGCGGTTGTCAGCATGTCCTTTATCATTATGTTCATATCTACAGTTTTGCTGGCGGCAGTTACGGATGCCGGGATGCTGGACATTGTATATGAAACAGTCAGTGCAACGGCAACGGTTGGTCTTACGCGAAGTCTCACGGGTACGTTGAATCTGTGGGGAAAGCTGATTATTATTGTAACCATGTTTTTGGGAAGAGTGGGTCCCATTTCATTGGCAGTTGCGTTTAAGGTTAGGAAGCGGGAACAAAATAACATCAAGAATCCCATGGAAGAAATCAGTGTGGGATAGAAAGAGGGTAAGATGAGTAAACATAGAACATATGCAGTATTGGGTCTGGGAAGATATGGAAGAGCTGTAGCGAAAGAACTAGTGGCAAACGGTGCTGAGGTGCTGGCTGTTGATTCGGATGAAGCGGTTGTAAATGCGCTTGCAACAGAGCTGCCCATATGTAAATGTGCGGATGTAACGGATGCAGAAGTGCTTAAACAGCTGGGTATCGGAAATATTGATGTGGTGATTGTATCTATGGCGCATCAGATGGAAGCAAGCGTAATGGCAATCGTATTGTGTAAAGAAGCCGGTGTAAAAACTGTGATAGCAAAGTGCGCCAATGAGATGCAGCATAAGATAATGAGTAAGGTTGGTGCGGATAAGGTGGTATTTCCGGAGAGTGAATCGGGAACCAGACTGGCTAAAAATCTTGTACATTTTGGATTCATGGACATTATGGATTTGTCAAAGGATGTATCCATGGTGGAGCTGGATGTGAGAGAAGAATGGGTAGGAAAAACCATTTTGGAGTTAAATCTTAGAAAGAAATATTCTATGAATATCGTGGCTATCTGTCAGGGAGAAGCAGTTACAGCCATGATTGAACCGGAGAAGGTATTGGAAGCAGATATGAAACTGATTGTGATTGCCAATCCGGCGAAATTGAGTAAGCTGAGGTAGAAGCGTAGCATTTGGAATGTGTGTAAATAAAATTTGCGAAAATTCCAAAGCATTTTGCTAGCTATTTTGCAAACTGCAGATTTTATTGATATGGCTCTTGACTGTGGCAGGAATGATGTGGTCAGGGTGTTGGAGGTAAATGAGGAGTGGCTTCGAATTGCGTATTCACGTAAAAAGGAACAAGTGATTAGGCTGGTTGATGTGAATGCCATACTGGGATTTGAGATAGTAGAGGAGGCGCAGCAATGACGAATTATTTGTTGTTTTTTATCGTACTGCTACTTTTTTACATCATTCACCTTGTTAAGAAGCCGGAAGAAAAAGCTGTGGAGATGAAAACTCTGTCATATGACAAAATTTTGCCGGATTATCTCAACAAGAATTGCGAGATTACGTTTAAAGAATCCATGGCGGAATTGGATATGATATATTCAGTATCAGGTATTATCGTAGATATGGATGAAGAGTGGTTTTTGATAGAGGTAATGTCGAAAAAGAAAAAGGTACAAAGGTTGATTCGAATCGGTTGTATTGACAGTATTAAGGAACTTGTGTAGCCGGGGCAGGCTTTGATGGGGAAGACTACAGAGAGAGAGGAATTATGACATGAGTAAGAAAAAAATGGGTATTCTGGCAGCAGTTGCAATTGTCATTGTTGTGATTGCAGCAATGCTAATCTGTGTTTTGTGCGGCTCGAAGGAGCCTCAAAATGGCGAGAATCAAAGTACCGAAGCAGTTGCGGGTATTAAAGAGCAAGAGGATACGAATGAGCAGACAGAGGAGTCTGTCAGTGATGTGGGCGTAAATGAGGAGACTGATGCCACGGAAACTACCGATGAAATCCCAACAGATGTAGTTCTTGAACCGGTAGAAATTAACACGGAAATGAGGCGCGAGGTGTCCAATGAGCAGCCTATGTGGCTTATACATATTGATTCCTGGAATTATGCGGATCCTCAGAAAATCATTGACCTGATTCCAGAGGATATTCGTCCGTACGTGGTATTTAATATTTCCCTTTCCATCAATTGGGATAATGATGCAAAAAAATGGCGTATTGTACATGATGGTTACGAGACAGCGAAGTCGTGGCTGAGAACCTGTGCAGACAATCAGGTATGGGCAATGATTCAGCCTGCCAGCGGTGGTCAGTGCCATTTTCCGGATTATGATGAGACGGTGGATTATGAGGATACCCTGTATGCAGAGTTTTTCAGAGAGTATCCCAATTTTCTGGGCTTTAATTATTGCGAGCAGTTCTGGGGCTTTGAACAGGCAGATTTCCCTGTTACCCCCACGGAGAGGTATGAGCATTTTGCCAAGTTGCTTGAGCTTAGTAATAAGTATGGTGGATATCTGGTGGTGAGCTGGTGCGGCAATCAGTGGAGTCCGGCTATCAATCCCCTTGCCATGATAAAAAGAGTTCCTAATTTTGAACAGGCCTGTAGAACCTACACAGAGAATTTTATCCTGGAAGAAAAATATACACAGACCAGCTATATAGCTGATATGGAGAGTATAGTTTATGGAGCCTATGTTTCCGGTTATTGCGGCAATTTCGGCGTGCGCTATGACGAGAGCGGCTGGACGGATTCTACGTGGACGGGTACAGGGGACATCACCAAGGAGGAGTACAGACAGTCTACGGGTTTGCCTATTCACTTGGAGCGCATGGTGTTAAATGGTGCTACTGTAATTGACGGTCCGGAGCTTATCTGGGTGGATGATTTTAGGGAACAGCCTGCCAAGGAGGGGGCGGACGGCTATACCTCGCGTTCCTGGGCAATGTGCGACCAGTTCCAAAACAATATGATTGATTTGTTCAGAAAGGTGTTGGACGGCAGCATCAGAATTCCTGATAGGGAAGAGGTGATTGCCCGTACCAAGGTGATTCTTATCAATGATGTGACGGATGGAAATGATGACCAGAAGTACAGTACCCCTGCAAAGCTGTTTGAAGGGCTATATCGAATGTCTGATGACGGAAATCTTAGGAATAATCACGATCTGTATAAGAGCACCGGACGTTACCCTACTATTCCCATGGCGTATGCGTTGGCAGATGATGCAGCATTGGGTTTTGAACGGGTAGTATACAAAACAGATATGATGAAGGTAAATGGGTTGTGGGCAAAGACGGCAGATAAGATAGCGGAGTTTAATGAGATGTTCCCGGAGGAATATCAGGGTACCTGTTATGTGGGGAGGAACGAGAATACTTGGGTAACCTATAATCCTTTTAAAAACGGTACAATATCTACGGCAACCGTTCCCTTCAAGTATAATACCTGCGAAAAGTTTGAACTGGAGTATTCCGGCTACACATCAGGAATTATCAGGGAATATGCGGACTATCTGGATATCTATCTTACCAATTTTGATGAGAGAAATCCGGTTCTGAAGACGAATATTATCAAAATATACGGTTGCACAAATGAACCGTTATATACCTGGAAGGACAGGGGCTATAACCAAAAGGAGAGTGTACTGGAGAGTACTTGGGAAGACGGCGTGTTTACCCTGACGGTTATGCACAATGGTCCCTTGGATATCATGATAACCTGTGAAGGTGCGGCTACGGACAGGCTGGCTGAATATACGAAAGCAGTCATTGTTGAGCCAAAGAAGCCGGCCTTCTATACGGGAGAGCGTCAGTATGAGGCGGAGCTGTTTGACTACAAAAACATTGTTGAAAACGTGACAAACGGCTGTTGGAGTGATGTGGAAGGCTTCCAGGCTCAGGGCTTTATGAAGTTTGGCACCAAGGCGAATGCGGCAGTGAGAGATACCGTGAATACGGCAAAGAGCGGATTGTTTGCTTTTAAGCTCAGATATACCTGCGAGGCGGCAAATCAGGCTATTGACTTATATGTAAATGGTGCAAAGATAACTACGTTGTCCCTTGAGGCAACAGATACCATGAGCAGTTGGACAGTGTGTGATTGCCAGATACCTCTGCAGGCAGGCGAAAATAGTATCGAGTTAATAGCATCGGAAGAGCTTCCCGGCAATTTGTATCTGGATAATTTTATGGTGTCGGGAGATTTCGGAGAAGGGCTTGTGAGATAGGTCTTGACAAAGCTAAATTAATAAGGTTATAATCAATACCGTGATTGCTTGCGGATGTGGGCAATCACGGAAATAAGCGGGCATGGCGGAATTGGCAGACGCGCCAGATTTAGGTTCTGGTGTCCCCGACGTGCAGGTTCAAGTCCTGTTGCCCGTACTGCAGAAGCAAAAGCCCGCAATGCGGGCTTTTTTTACGAACATCTATTACTTACAGCTTCTCAAAAACCATCGTAGCCTGGATTCGGTCGCCACCACCAAAACCGGTACTTGCGCCGGAAGCAGTGGTTATGGTGTGAAGTCGATATCCCTTCGCAGCCTGTGCATTGATAACTGCCTCCAATTCACCCAGATTCTTGGATGAAGTTCCGATGAATCTTTCCTTTAAGGTTACCTGCAAAACCACATAAGGGGGGAGATATTCGGGCTGCTGTGCTGTGCCATAAGTTGCACCGTAGTTTTGAGTTTGTACGAACTGCTGGCCGCAATTAGGGCAA
>CALYZQ010000103.1 GCA_945609985.1 uncultured Lachnospiraceae bacterium
CTTTCTGTTAGAATAACAGGCATATCTTCATTAAACTCTTTTCCGTCATATTCTTTTGATATCCATTCGTTCATCCTTTGCTCCCAGGTTGGTTCCACCGGTTCAATAAATTTCTGTCGTTCAGGATGTTCTTTAAAATAAATACTTTCCAGTTCATCATCTGTATAGTCTTTCACCAATCTCTTAATCTGAGAATATCTCTTTTCAGCCAACTGCAAAATTCTCTCGTCATATGATTTTTGTGCTAATTGTTGCACCAATGTTTCATTCCCCTTAGGGATATAATCTCCAGACCTTTTGCCATCAACACACCAATAATATTGGACATAATCATGGCTTTTCGCCAAACGCAGTCTGCCTCTTGGAGCATTTTTTAATCTGCTTTTTGTATCTTTAATAATGGTTCGTAATCTAAATTGCTCTTTTAGCAACAAGTCTCTTAGTCCTTTCATATTGTTAGTACCTCCTCAATTGAATATTTTATGATTTTGAACGTACAAAATACCTGATTATTACGTTCAAATTAGTTGTTTTGAGTTATTAGTACGTAAAAAGATTATGAGATTACGTTTAGATAGAAAGAATTCCGTTATACGAACGTAACATACTTCCATTTATTACGTTTGTTTTTCTACATATTGCTTTTTCAAACGTAAAATGCGTATTTTATTACGTTCCATATATATACTTCCTCTTATTTGAACGTAACTTAAGATTTTACTAATTTTTGCGGATAAATGATTGATGAATTCAGAGGCGAATTGCCTGGGAAATGCATTGATACAAAGAAAATGGGTTTAACTAATGGGAATGTAAATAAATTGGAATTCGAAGATGATTTGCTGTAAATAGCTTGTTTAAAGGAAATCCCGGGAACAATGTCCCGGGATTGATAAATTTTCCAAAACGGATAATTATCTCTTGCTGAACTGAGGAGCACGACGAGCTGCCTTCAAGCCGTACTTCTTTCTTTCCTTCATACGAGGGTCTCTGGTTAAGAAGCCAGCCTTCTTAAGTACGGGTCTGTAATCAGCATCAACGGTGAGCAATGCTCTTGCGATACCGTGTCTGATAGCACCAGCCTGACCGGTATATCCGCCACCGTGTACGTTTACGATAACGTCAAACTTCTCAGCGGTCTCAGTTGCTGCCAGAGGCTGACGAACGATAACCTTTAAGGTCTCAAGACCAAAATACTCGTCCATGCTTCTTTTATTGATGGTTACATCGCCCTTACCGGGTACTAAATATACTCTAGCGATGGATTTCTTTCTTCTACCTGTTCCGTAGTATCTTTCTGTTTTAGCCATGATTTATTTTCCTCCTGTCCCTTAGAATGTCAATACTTCAGGCTTCTGAGCTGCATGATTGTGCTCAGGTCCTGCGTATACATGTAATTTGGTATACATCTGTCTTCCTAAAGGTCCCTTGGGAAGCATGCCCTTAACTGCAAGCTCGATAACCTGCTCAGGCTTCTTGTTTAACTTCTCTCTCAAGGTGGTCTCCTTCATACCGCCAACATAGTCGGAATGATGATAGTAAACCTTCTGATCCAGCTTCTTACCGGTTACTTTAATCTTCTCTGCGTTGATTACGATTACATAATCACCTGTGTCAATGTGAGGAGTGAAAATTGCCTTATTCTTTCCTCTTAAAACCTTAGCAACTTCAGAAGCCAAACGTCCTAAAGTCATATCAGTAGCGTCTACTACATACCACTTTCTATCGATTGTAGCGGGACTAGCCATAAATGTTTTCATTATGTTACCTCCGTATGATTTATCCATGGATTCTATCCAGTAGATCAATTTGTCCCATCCCCATCCCAAACTGCAGATGTCCGGCTACAGTTTAAAACGCTTTGGGACTGTTCTCAACTATATCTCAAATGCTTCGTCGGGGCTTTGACTAAGCATTTCGAAACACTGTCACAGTTGTATATTATATGATAGGAACCATTTTCTGTCAATAGGTATTTTACATTTTTGCGTCTTTTATGGTTACCCCTGCCAGTTTTCCCTGTTCCCTGATGTAGGCTGCCGTCTGCTTATAGGTTTCAAAGTCAGGAAGATGCTCTATAAAGAAAGGAATGTCTGCTCCCAGCGTCTCCACCATGGGCAGTATTTTCACATAATCCAGAGTACCGTCTCCGGGCTTTACCTCATGAATTAAGGTGGTGTAGGCTCTGTCCATAATGGTGTCCTTACCGTGAATACTCTTGATATATGGGCCAAGCAGTTCAAAGCAGTGTCTGATAAACTTAGTACTCTGTACATACCGCTTAGGGCAGTTAATCATATTCACATAATCTAGATGTACACCAAAGGCATCCCTATCAACATCCTTAATCAACTCCAGATACTGCTCCGGAGAATCCGGAACCATCCAAGGCATGGGCTCTATGGTGTAAAAAGTATTCTTGGGCTTTACGTCATCAATGATTTCTCTGACACTGTCCACCGCCAGCTCGTAAATATAAGGTTCATAATTTTCCTCGTCAAAGCCGTCCCAAATTTCATTGCGGCTTCCTACAATATTCACACAACAGCATGCACCAAGCTCCTCTGCCAGTTCAAGCTGCGCTTTGGCATATTCCATGGCTGCCTTTCTCTCCGCATCATCCTTGGAAAGACAGTTTTTCCACACGCCAACCTCGCCAATCACCAGGTCGTGCGCCTTTGCACAGGCAAGATAATCTTTCCTTGTACTGCTGTCCGCCCGACAATCTATGGGGGATAATACCGCACTGTAACCCAGTTCTTTTACCAATGCTAACCATTCCTCAGGATTCTTATAGCTTCGTTCGATTCCTCCGCCAAGTCTCATATTCCGCTTCTCCTATTCCCTATCTGTAACTAAAAGTCACGCTTCCGAATCACGCTGCCTTCAATAGCACTGATTTTACCAAAGCCGGTGCGCGCCATCACACCCTTCAACTCCTTCTGCATACGCAGGAAAGTATCTCTCACACCCTCTGCACCATTGTCCTTCAAGGGTCCCATAATCGCTCTGCCCACGCATACCGCATCTGCGCCCAGGGCAAGTGCCTTGAACACATCCATACCGCTCTCTATGCAACAATCCACAAAGATAGGGATTCTGCCGTTAATCACCTTTGCAATTTCAGGCAACACCATAAGGGGAGGCACTGCATAATCCATAATTCCGTGATGATGGGACACGATAATACCTGCTGCGCCCAACTCAAGAGCCTTTTTTGCATCCGTCACACTCAAAACACCTTTTATGATAAAGGGAAGCTTTGTAGCCTGTATAAAGCTTCGAAGCTCCTCCGAGGATTTGGGCTTCATGGGAAGTCCCACTACTACGTCATAATCCCCCTGTCCGTTAAAGGCATGGTCGATATCCATTCCCACGCCAAAAGCACCGTCCTCTTCTGCCTGTCTGATTTTCTCAAACACAGTGGCATTATCCGCATGGGGCTTAATAATCTTAATTACCTTGGCACCGGTCCTGCACATGTCTGCCAATTCTTCCCGCTCTCCCATACCGGAAAAACAAAGAGCTTCGGCCAGTGCCGCTCCTTCTGCCATCTTTGCCATACCGTTTTCAGTGGTACCATTTAAGTGGGAAAGTGCCGCAGTTGCAATGGGCATGGAAAAACGCTCCCCCAAAAGCTTTACTTCTGTATCCGGCATCACATTGTCGATATGACGCATCTCCAATAAGAGTCTGTCAAAATATTCGCGGGTAATCTGATTGGAATCCTTCTTTTGTGTAGCTTCCATTTGTATATTGCCTCCTTATCACATAAGTATAGTCTGCTCTACCATTCCCTATTTTACGTTGTTGCAGTCTTAAACTACAACTACAGAAATTCATATTTCATTAACATAAGTCCATGAGCCGGTGCGGTAGGTCCTGCTGCCGCTCTGTCTAACGCCTGCAAAATTCCTTCCATATCCTTAGGGCTTTTCTTTCCCTGCCCCACTTCCATCAGGGTTCCTGCAATAATTCTCACCATATTATAGAGGAAACCGTTTCCGCAAACCCGAATTACCAAATCCGCTCCCTGCTCCTCGATTTCCAAAGAAAGGATTGTGCGAACCGTAGACTCCACCTGAGCACCGGTCTGGCAAAAGCTTTTGAAATCATGCTCTCCTACCAGATACCGGGCTGCCTGTCGCATCCGTTCTACATCCAAGGGGACATATGTAAACAAAGAATACAACCGCTTCACAGGCATTGGAAATTCTCCCCTGTAAATACGGTACTCATAGGTTTTACGACTGTCACAATGTCGGGGATGCCAGTCTGCATCCACCTCCTCCGAACGCTGGATGCGGATATCCTCCGGAAGCCGCTGATTCAGCGCGTAGGATATTTTTTCAGCAGGCATGCGGTTTCTAGTATCAAATACCGCCACATTCCCAAGTGCATGCACGCCGGAATCTGTTCTGCTGGCACCGATAACCGCAATCTCTTCACCCAAAAGTGCCGTTAGACATCTGTTTAACTCACTCTCTATGGTTATTCCGTTTTTTTGCAGTTGCCAGCCGTGATAATTCGTTCCGTCATATGCCACAATCAAACGCACACGTTTCCGCCTCTCCTGCGTCGCCTCAGCTGCCTTTGCCGTGCATTCTTCCATGCTTTGTTCCATCATATCTATCCTACTCTTTCTATGTGCTGTCCTAAAACATTCTAAAAGGACAGCCTTCCCACAAAGATACTTCCCACCATGTATACTAAAATGCAAAGATACGCAATATAATCTCTCTTTTTATACTTAAGGGGCTTCATCTTGGTACGTCCCTCACCGCCTCTGTAGCATCTTGCCTCCATCGCCATGGCAAGGTCATTGGCACGGCGGAAAGCTGAGATAAACAGAGGGACCAAAAGGGGCACCAATGCCTTGGCTCGCTTAAAGATATTTCCGCTCTCAAAATCCGCACCTCTGGCAATCTGTGCCTTCATGATTTTGTCCGTCTCTTCTAATAAAATAGGAATGAAACGAAGGGCAATGGACATCATCATTGCCACCTCATGCACCGGCACCTTGATAACTCTAAGGGGGCGCAGCATTTTCTCCATACCGTCCGTCAGATTATTGGGCGTGGTGGTCAGTGTCATCAGGGATGAACCGATAATCAAAAGTGTCAAACGGATTGCCATGGATGCCGCCAGCTTTGCACCCTCTATGGTAATGGTCAGCTTCCAAAAGCTTACAAGGGGGGTACCGGGTGTCAAAAACAAATTGAATACCACTGTTATCATAAGTAACAGTATAATGGTCTTCATTCCCCGCACCATAAACTTAAAGGGGACTCCCGACAGCTTTATGACAACTGCCAAAAACAATGCTGCAATGGCATATCCCAAAAAGTTTTTAAAGAAAAACAGGGATATGATAAACAACAGCGTTCCTCCAAGCTTCACTCTCGGGTCCATTCTATGAATGACGGATTCCGTCTGATAATATTGTCCTAATGTTATGTCTCTTAACATATAAATCTCCAAAACTCTTAGTCTGTTTTTGCAGACTACTATTTTCACAGGCCATTACCGCCCTGACATTTCTATCTCAATGCCCGCAGTATCTCCTCTGTGGCTTCCTCTATGGTAGTCGCTCCCGCGTCTACCGGTAACCCCTTTTCCCTAAGCTTATGCATAATATAGGTTACCTGAGGCGCTGCAAGCCCTACTTCTTCCAATTCTCTGTAATGTGCAAAAACATTCGCAGGTATATCATCGTACATGATGCTTCCCTTATTCATTACAATGATGCGGTCCACATATTCCGCCACATCCTCCATACTGTGAGAAACCAGTAAAATGGTCATACCTGTCTCTTGTTGCAGCTTCTTAATCTGTCCCAGTATCTCGTCTCTGCCCTTAGGGTCAAGTCCTGCCGTAGGCTCATCCAGTATTAAAATATCCGGCTTCATGGCAAGTACGCCTGCAATTGCCGCACGCCTCTTTTGTCCGCCGGAAAGCTCAAAAGGAGACTGATAAAACAACTCCTCCGGAAAGCCCACCTTACGCAGTGCATCAAATGCCCGAAGCTCGACTTCCCTTTTATCCAGGCCTAAGTTTTTGGGGCCGAAGCACACATCCGAAAAGACATCAATCTCAAAAAGCTGATGCTCCGGATACTGAAATACCAGCCCCACATTTGAGCGGAGCTTTTTCATATCATAATCATCATCGTAAATATCTTCACCGTTAAAATAGATATGTCCTTCCGTCGCACGGATTAAGCCGTTTAAATGTTGCATTAACGTGGACTTACCGGAGCCGGTGTGCCCGATAATCCCCACAAACTGTCCGTCCGGTATCTGCAGACAGATATCGGATAAGGCTTTCCTCGCATGAGGCGTTCCCGGCTCATAAATATAATTTACATGGTCTATAATCATGGACATGGTTTATAACCTGTACCTTTCTGTTTTCTCTTACACTTGCCGCCAGCCGTCTCTTCCACAGCACAGATGCTTCCTTTTCCGGCTTCCTACAGTCCCAGCGCCGCTACCAGTTCCTCCGTGGTCAGAATACCGTTTGGCAGTCTCACACCACGTTTCTTTAGCTCATGGGCAAGCAGCGTTACCTGAGGCACATCCAGACGAAGCTCCTTCAAACGCTCCACCTGTGAAAAAATCTCTCTGGGCGTCCCCTCCATGGCTATCTTACCGTTATCCATGACAAACACCTTGTCTGCATGAATAATCTCTTCCATATAATGAGTAATCAAAATTACAGTCACACCCTCCACCTGATTTAACCCTCTGATGGCACGGATAACCTCCTTGCGACCGTTAGGGTCCAGCATGGCCGTGGGCTCATCCAACACAATACATTTGGGATGCATGGCAAGCACACCTGCAATGGATACACGCTGCTTCTGACCACCGGAAAGCTTGTTGGGGGAATGCTTGCGGAACTCATACATTCCCACAGCGCGAAGACTCTCCTCCACACGCTCCCAAATCTCTTTGGTGGGTACCCCCATATTCTCCGGTCCGAAGCCCACATCCTCTTCAACCACCTGTCCGATAATCTGGTTATCCGGATTTTGGAAAACCATTCCTGCCGTCTGACGGATATTCCAAAGTGCTTCCTCTTCGGTGGTATCCATACCATCCACCCAGATAGTACCCTCGGTGGGATATAGAATTGCATTCATGTGCTTGGCAAGGGTGGATTTTCCGGAACCATTGTGTCCCAGTATGGCAATAAACTGCCCCTGCTTTATATCCAGGGAAACCGCATCCACCGCCGTGGTGATACCTTCCACATTGCCCTCTTCATCACGTCTGATATATTCAAATGTTAAATCTTCGGTTTTTATAATACCCATAACGCCACACGCTCTTTCTATTACTGACACGGATACATTGACTTCACAATCCGTGTTCCACACTTCTATCTACATGCTCTTCTATTTTACTAAATCAATTGCAGAATTACAAGTAGGGAATAACACCTG
>CALYZQ010000104.1 GCA_945609985.1 uncultured Lachnospiraceae bacterium
ACTCGGCAGACTTTCTCTTCAAGGTATCTGCCAGTCTCTTTACGGTCTCTGTAGAATACACAATACCGGAAGGGTTGTTGGGAGTATTAATCATAACCGCCATAACCTTGTCCGTAAGCATTTCCTCAAATGCCTCAAAGTTAATCTGGAAGTTCTCGGTATTGGGGGGAACCACCTTGAGCACCGCACCGGTCAAATCCACATATGGATGATACTCCGGGAAGAAAGGCGCGAAGGTCAAAATCTCATCGCCGGGCTCTGTCACCAGACGGAAGGCATGTGCCAGCGCACCTGCCGCACCGGATGCCATGAAAATATGCTCCTTGCGATAAGGGATACCAAAACGCTTCTCCAGGGAAGCTGCAATTTTCTCACGCACACTGGTAATACCAAGGCTGGGGCTGTAGCCGTGAAGCACGGAGGGCTCCTTTGTAGATAAAAGCTCCATCATGGTATCCGTAAATTCCTGAGGCACAGGCACGGAAGGATTACCAAGACTGTAATCAAATACATTCTCATAACCGATTTCCTGACCTCTTGCTGTTGCAAACTCCGAAAGCTGTCTGATAACGGATTTGCCGGAAAGCATGTCTTTATATTTCTGAACTAACATATGATTGTTTCCTTTCTATAATAAATTGTTACGCTCCAATTGACCGGCGCGGGTAGTCTGCCCACTCTGCCATTATATCGTCACTCTAACATTTTAACATATTTTACCTACTTTACAAGTGGGAATGTACTACTCCTCCGCCCAGACTCTGGCGCACTTTACTGCCTTGTGCCAGCCCTTTAAAAGCGCCTCTCTCTTCCCTGCATCCATGGAAGAAATAAACTCTGCGCCCTGCTGCCAGTTCTTCCTGATTTCCTCCTTATCCCTCCAGTATCCGGTGGCAAGGCCTGCAAGATATGCCGCGCCCAGCGCCGTGGTTTCAATACACTTAGGGCGGACAACCGTTGCATCCACCACATCTGCCTGAAACTGCATGAGGAAATCATTAGCGCTTGCTCCTCCGTCCACCTTCAGACTCTTAAAATCAATGCCGCTGTCCTGCTCCATGGCAGCGAGCACATCTGCGGTCTGATAGGCAATAGACTCCAAGGTCGCTCTCACAAAATGCTCCTTGGTACAGCCTCTGGTAATTCCCACAATGGTACCTCTTGCATACTGGTCCCAATAGGGTGCTCCCAGACCTGCAAAGGCAGGCACGATATAGACGCCGGTAGTATCCTCCACTCTTTTGGCATACTCTTCTGATTTTGGTGCCGAAGGAATCATCCGCATTCCATCCCTAAGCCACTGTATAGCGGCTCCTGCCACAAACACACTGCCCTCCAGAGCATATTCCGGAGTTTCATCCGTGCATGCTGCCATGGTAGTAAGAAGCCCCGCCTTGGAAGGAATCATCTCCCTGCCGATATGCATTAACATAAAGCAACCTGTGCCATATGTGTTTTTCACCTCGCCCGGCTCAAAACAGCACTGCCCAAACAATGCTGCCTGCTGGTCCCCTGCTGCCCCCGCAATGGGTATTCCCTGACCCAGAGCTGTATTGTCCGTGTAGCCGTAAATACAGCTGGAGGGACACACCTTAGGAAGCATCGCCCGTGGTATCTTAAAATAATCCAATATTTCCTCATCCCAATCAAGCTTCTTGATATCGTAAAGCATAGTTCTGGAAGCATTGGTGTAATCCGTCACATGTACTGCCCCTTTTGTAAGATTCCAAATCAGCCAGGTATCCACCGTGCCAAAGAGAAGCTCTCCTGCCTCAGCACGCGCTCTTGCACCCGGTACGTTTTCCAGTATCCAGGCAATTTTAGAGGCGCTGAAATAGGCATCGGGAATGAGACCTGTCCGCTCCGTGACACGCCCTGCGAAATCGGACTCCTTCAGTGCATCAATCATATCCGAGGTTCTGCGGCACTGCCACACAATGGCATTGTACACCGGCTCACCTGTAGCCTTGTCCCACACAATAGTAGTTTCCCTCTGATTGGTAATTCCTATACCGCTTATCTGCTCCGCAGAAAGCGAAAGCATCGCCATTGCTTCCGCCGCCACTGCAAGCTGCGAGGACCAAATCTCCTTTGGATTATGCTCTACCCAGCCGGGTTTGGGGTAAATCTGGGTAAATTCCTTCTGCGCCATAGCACAAATATTCCCGCCCTTATCAAAAATAATACACCTGGAACTTGTGGTTCCCTGATCTAACGCCATGATATATCTCATAATCTACTGTGTCACGCCCGCTTCGGCATAACTGCTCCTCTCCCATATTTTTCACTAATCGCTGCTGTCGGCGCACCATCCTGCGCCACTTTCCTTGCGTAGTCTCCTACCTACTATCTTACCCTCAAAACAGGCAGGATTCAATATGGAATTGCCATCGGGGTCTCAACAAGAGATATCCACTCATCAGATACCACTTATTTTCATAAACGGGGTCTTATGTAGTCATTCGCTGTCCAAGACCCCTGGCAAGCATTTTTAAGCTGATTTTTGAATAAAAAATGAAGCTCATGGGGTCTGGAAACGTTTTTTCTCGTCACAGACCCCGCAGGCACTCACAAAGCAATCAATGATAAACAATATCAGCTACATTTAGCGCAACTGCAAATTGTATAAACTACTACATAAAATAGTGATTAACAAGCTTTTCAATGATTTCTGAGCTTAAAGGATTATCTTTTGTTTCATAAGTGGTAATCAAATTGATGGACGGGACAATTCCATTAGAATTATAAAGCTGCAATTTAGAATAAACATTTTTGTAATAAGCAGGATTATCCATTTTGCCAAAATGTTCCCAATAAAAGAATTGACCCGTCTTGGGATGTCTGATTGTGAAATCCGGAAAAATCGTAATCCCTTCCAAAGAAAGTGCACATTCATATCGGAACGGAATCCGATTACTGTACAAAACCATGTCAATCATTGCCTCTGATTTAGAGCGAACCATATTGCCGGAAACAGTTTTATGAAGCAATTGATCCATATAGCTAGAGTTGTGTTCATACTCTGCAGTTGCCCATACAGATAATTCTTCTGAAAGAGAAGTAAAGAAAGGGGCTAAAAGTTCTGCATATCCTGAAGACATCAATAATTGCTCAGACTTTTCCATACTTTGTGGATATTGAAGGAGATATAAATCAAAGGCAGAAATTTTTTGTGCTATTTCTTCCTTCTTAAGCAAAAGATATTTTTTGATAGCCAACTGCTCTGCAAGCGCACGATTTGATTTAGGAATATAGGTCTTTTCTTTCCCATCACTCCGATACCATTTATAACGCTTCTCATTGCGGCTACATATAAGCTTTCCCTCCGGAAGCTGACTAATTTGTTTCTGTATATTATTTAGTTGTTCCATCAGCAGTGTCCGTTCTTTAACTATTCTATCATAATTCGTATACATTCCTCCTTTATGGAAATTTCTCAATAATGTGGGAAATAACTATGCCGACAGGCATTGTCGAAAATAAGTAATATCAAGAATCTTATATAACAAATATAGACTAATTAATGCAATTCGTAAAGTTAAAAATGAAATTTTCAAATTTCAAAGATTTTTTACGCAAAAACCGGCAGGACATTTGTCCTGCCGGCCCGTTCATTTACTTTCCATAGAAAATCTGTACAATAGGTGAATCCGGTGAGAGAATCACGGTCTTGTTATTGCCTTGCATGGAAGCCTTCAAAGCATCCAGGCTTCTTACGAAGGAATAGAACTCCTGCTTGGAGGGGTCCGCATATGCTTCGGAGAGGATACGCATGTACTCTGCCTCGCCCTCTGCAATGAGAATCTCAGCATTCTTTTCAGCTTCAGAAATCATGACGGTCACTTCCTTGTCGGTTGTGTTCTTGATTTTCTGTGCTTCGGAGCTACCCTCTGCAGTGTAGGTCGCGGCAATATTGTCACGCTCGGAAATCATACGCTCATAAACAGCCGCCTTGTTGTCGCCGGGTAAATCCAGCTGCTTGGTCTCAAATGCCAAAAGGGTAATACCGTACTGATCCAAGGTGTTTCCGATGTTGCTGATAATTGCTGCGGACAGCTCACCGTCACGACCGGAAATCACTTCCTCCTGGGTAATACTACTGATTACGTTCTTGGTAGAGTTATATACTATAGTGTTCAGACGGCTCTCCGCATTGGAGATGGAAGAGTTCAGAGTCTGAGCAAACTTCAGAGGGTCTGAAATTTCCCAAAGTACATAGCTGTCACAAATCATTGTCTTCTTATCGCTGGTGATTACATCAGAAGAAAACAAATCATAAAGCAGTGTCTGCTTGGGCAGCTTATCAACACTCTGAATAAAAGGCACCTTAAAGCTGATACCTGCATTTTCTACAACATGGTCAATCTTACCGAATTGGCGGATCAGACTGTATTCATTTTCATTGGTAATGACAATACTGGATGAGCCGAAAATAACCACTGCAAACAGTATGACTACAAGCACTACGTTTCTAATTGTCTTTTTCATAGATTCGGCACCTCCTTTTTAGTTTCCTGAGCCTGAAAAGGACTCAATGGGATAAATCGTCTCTATATCACCGTTGGGGCTTTCGATGATTACCTTTAAGTCAGGCAAAATTTCTTCCATAGCCTCATAGAACATACGCTCTCTGGTGATGGTAGGATTCTTTATGTACTCCTCGTACATAGCGTTGAAACGTGCCACCTGAGCAGTAGCCTCATTAATACGCTGGGTCTTGTTTGCCTCGGCATCCTTGATAACACCGTCAGCCTGCGCCTGTGCAAGGGGAAGCTGCTCATTGCGGTATTTATTTGCATTGTTCAGTGCGGTTTCCTTACCCTGCTTTGCGGTTTCTACTGCTTTAAATGCTTCCAAAACTTCAGCAGTAGGAGGCTCGGAATCCTGAATGGTGATATTCACAAGTTGCACACCAATATCCTGCTTTTCCAAGTCCTGCATAATCATTTCCTTGATAGCTGCCTGAATTTCGTTCTTACCTGTAGTCAGAACTTCGTCAACCGGATAACTACCGATAACGGAACGGATACAGCTCTGGCTGATGTTTCTAAGAATCTCTTCGGGATTCTTGGAGGCATAAACAGCCTTAACCGGATCACCGAAACGGTACTCTACGAAGAAATCCACGTTTACAAAGTTGTAGTCGGAGGTAATCATGAGAGACTCTGCCTCATTCGTTGTATTGGAATCCATGTTGTATCCGATACTGAAGCCCTGAATCGTGGTGTTTACCTTCTTTACCTTCTGAATAAGCGGTATCTTAAAATGAAGTCCGGGATTGGTTACCGGCTGGGCCTTACCCAGAGTAATAAGTACAGCCTGCTCCTGCTCTCTTATCTGATAGGTGGAACCAAATACGCCAATCAGTACTACAATAATCAAGGCAACAATGCCTATAATTTTGCCGGTTGACATACCGGCGGGTGTCATTTTGTTACCGTCCATGGTCTGAAAACCATTCTTGCGGTTACGAAAGGAATCTCCTGCCATTAAAATCGCTCCCTTCTTAATCCATAATTGTTTGTAAGATTCATTCGTATTGCTACATTGTATTCGCACCTGCAAAATCAATGTACTTGTATATCATAATGTAAATTAAGGATTTCTGCAATAGGAAGAATAGCACGTTATGAAGGTGCATCGTGCAAAATGTGGGAGGGCAAGCGAGTGGACAGGGAAGGCGTGGGGGATACTGTGCCACCGCAGGCACGCTTCCGCTACGGTTCGCATCGCAGCGGCACTAAGCTCGAAGACGCAAATTTTGCGTCTTATACCTCGCTAAGGGCCGGCGTGCTCACAGTGCGCTGCTAATGGCACAGTATCCCCCACGCCTTCCCTGTGCACACAACAACGGGCTCCCGCGGTACGCGGCAGCCCGTCATATACATTACCTCTGCTCATCCAGGTACAACTGCACCCTGCTGTCAATAATTTCGGCAACCTCACGTGCAGATTTCCCCTCCGAAGACATCCGGCTTAGTTCCTCTGCGACAATCCGGTTAACCTGATAATTCATGTTGGGTGCGATCTGACAATTTTCCAAAAAGACCGCTGCCTTGTGAAGCGGTGTGGTACCATCCTCATACACAGGTACTTTAATGGCATTTGAGCCTCCCATAAATACAAGCTCACCCTCATCATTCGTAACCAGATAATCCTCAGGTACAAGCTTCCGCACACTCAGGCTAAGCTGTGTTGCAGCCGCCTGCATTTCCTCTCCGAATAAAAGCTCCAGATAAAGGCTGACTGCCTCTTTATTTGCAGTGTTTTTATTTACAACTACCAGACCATTTTCAGGTATCAGATAGCCTGTGATACCATCCGCATCCCATTTGCTAAAGAAATCAAGCAGAGCACTTTCCAGTATAAAATATCCCCATACTACATCCTTTTCCGTATAGTCTTCTGCGCTTTCTTTGCTTCTGTCCTTTGCTGTAAGCTCCAGCAGATGCACAAATCTCTCATCATCAAAATGACTCTTTCCGTTCTCCGGGTTTATCAGGAAGGAATACTCTTTACTGTAATTAATAATCTTTTGCACGACAATCTCGGGAGAAAGATATCCATCCATCACATAGGGAGAATAAATGGCTCCGCTCCACTCCGACTGATTCTTTTGTTCCATAACAAAGGTTTCTGCCCGAACTCCCACAGGCAGCCCCAACAGCTTATCATCCTCCTTTGCCATCTCTACCACAGCAGGTAAAAATTCCTTACGTATTTCTTCTTTCAACAATGTATTAATATCAGCCAAAAGCCCATTTTCCGCCAAAGACGTATAATCCTCTTCAGACACAAACAAAATGTCCGGTCCCGCACCATTTGTCAACTCGGCAAGCACTCTCGTCCGCTTTTCCTCTGCCGAGACATCCTCATATGTAAAATTAAGGTACGGTATCTCCATGGAAGCCTTGGAGGTACTCTTTGCCAGAGCATCTCCGAATCCGGTAAAATCTGCAATGCAGACATCTCCCTGCATTTTTGTTTCTTCCTCTCCCAAGAGAACCACCCAATCCCTCGCCTGATTTCCGTTAATTTTTAACAGCCGCATGGCAGGCTGATTATCTGCCATACCTGCAAGCATGGTTTGATATGCGGAAAGACCGCCAATCTGAAACTCATATATCCATGTCTGCTCACCGGTCTCAATATTCCACTTCACAATACCTTCCCCATACCCGGTCTTTGGATTTTGCCTCTTGTAGTAAAGCGCATTTCCGTACAGTCCGTACACCTGCGATATAAACGGAGTCTCTGCCTCCATCACTGCTAAGGATGTAAATTCCTTACCTGCAACATCAGCCCACAGGAAATCATACTTCCTCTCATCTTGACTGTAGACCGGCAAAATCACACCGCCATCCTCGGTGCATAAGGGGCCACCTGAAAGCTGCATTCCGCCCCCTTGGTATTGCATAACGATTTCCC
>CALYZQ010000105.1 GCA_945609985.1 uncultured Lachnospiraceae bacterium
CGCATAACCGTCAGCCGCATGGGCTGCTCCCTGCTCATGGGAAGTTAATATATGATTAATCTCATCGCTGTGTTTATAAAGTGCATCGTAAATATTTAAAATAGTTCCTCCGGGATAACCGAAAACGATATCTACTCCCTGCTCCTTAAGGCACTCTATAACAATTTCAGCACCTGTCAACTGCATTTTAAGTTCCTCCTTGTATATTATACGTGAATACCAAAGCTTACTTTGTGGGAAGCTCAAGCACTGCACCACGATTACCGCTGGTAACAAGCTCACGATATCTTGCAAGATATCCGCTAACAGGCTTTTCAACAGGCTTCCACTCTGCTTTTCTCTTAGCCATCTCTTCGTCAGATACCAATACATCAAGCTTATTCTCAGGAATATTGATACTGATGATATCGCCCTCTTTTACAAGTGCAATAGGACCGCCTACTGCCGCTTCCGGTGAAACATGACCGATGGAAGCGCCTCTTGATGCACCTGAGAAACGACCGTCTGTAATCAAAGCGACGCTGGAGCCAAGACCCATACCTGCAATTGCAGAGGTAGGATTTAACATCTCACGCATACCGGGACCACCCTTGGGTCCTTCATAACGGATAACCACAACATCACCTGCTACTATCTTGCCGCCCTTAATAGCTGCAATAGCATCCTCTTCACAATCAAATACTCTTGCAGGGCCCTGATGAACCATCATCTCGGGAACCACTGCGGAACGCTTTACAACACCGCTGTCGGGAGCTAAGTTACCCTTAAGGATTGCAATACCGCCGGTTTCGGAATAAGGATTCTCAACAGGACGGATTACCTCAGGATTTCTGTTTACACAGTTCTTAATATTTTCACCGATGGTCTGACCGCTTACTGTCATACAATCAAGGTTAAGCAGATTCTTCTTGGTAAGCTCATTCATAACTGCATACACACCGCCTGCCTCATTCAAATCCTCCATATAAGTAGGGCCGGCAGGTGCCAAATGGCAAAGGTTAGGTGTCTTTGCTGAAAGCTCGTTCGCAATGTCAAGGTTAAGGTCTACGCCTGCTTCCTTTGCAATTGCAGGAAGGTGCAGCATGGAGTTGGTAGAGCATCCAAGTGCCATATCCACGATTAAAGCATTCATAAATGCATCTTCTGTCATAATATCTCTGGGCTTAATATCCTTTTCTACAAGCTCCATAATTTTCATGCCGGCATGCTTTGCAAGGCGGATACGCTCTGAATAAACAGCAGGAACCGTACCATTACCCTTTAAGCCCATACCGATTGCTTCTGTAAGACAGTTCATGGAGTTTGCAGTATACATACCGGAGCAGGAACCACAGGTGGGACAAGCCTTCTCCTCAAACTCGCAGAGCTTTTCCATGGTCATGGTACCTGCAGCAACACTACCAACTGCCTCAAACATGGAAGAAAGACTGGTCTTATGACCATCAATACGACCGGCAAGCATAGGACCGCCTGAAACAAAGATAGTAGGAATGTTTACTCTGGCAGCAGCCATCAAAAGGCCGGGTACGTTCTTATCACAGTTGGGAATACAAACCAAACCGTCAAAGCCGTGAGCCAAGGTCATACATTCTGTACTGTCAGCAATCAAATCTCTGGTAACCAGAGAATACTTCATACCGGTATGTCCCATTGCAATACCGTCACAAACTGCGATTGCGGGGAACATAATAGGAGTACCGCCTGCCATGGCAACACCCATTTTTACTGCCTCTGCAATTTTATCCAGATTCATATGACCGGGTACAATTTCATTATAGGAGCACACAATACCGATTAAAGGACGTTTTCTCTCCTCCTCAGTATAGCCAAGTGCATTAAACAAACTTCTGTGAGGTGCCTGAGCGGTACCACATTTTACGGAATCACTTCTCATCTTTTTACCTCTTTCTCACTGCATTCACAGTGCTTTCTATCCTAATCTTACTTAATTCTCTCTGCAAGCAAATCACCCATCTGACTACATCCTACTTTTGTACAGCCTTCAGACATAATGTCACCGGTTCTGTAGCCATCCTTAAGCACCTGCTTTACTGCATTTTCAATGGCATCTGCCTCTTTATCCAAATCAAAGCTGTAACGAAGCATCATAGCCGCACTCAAAATGGTTGCGATGGGATTTGCAATATCCTTACCCGCAATGTCCGGTGCAGAGCCGTGGCTGGGTTCATAAAGACCAAATTTTGTATCATTTAAGCTGGCACTCGCAAGCATACCGATGGAACCTGTTACCATACTTGCCTCATCGGACAAAATATCACCAAACATATTCTCGGTAAGAATCACGTCAAACTGAGCAGGATCCTTTACAAGCTGCATTGCACAGTTATCCACAAGCATATGCTCCAAAGTAACCTCCGGATAATCCTTGGCAACCTCTTCTACAACCTTTCTCCAAAGACGTGAGGAATCCAGCACATTTGCCTTATCAACACTGGTAACCTTCTTATTACGCTTCATGGCAATATCAAAACCCTTGATGGCAATACGACGGATTTCGTTCTCGTCATACGTAAGGGTATCAATTGCCTTTCTCACACCGTTTTCTTCAATAGTCTTTCTCTCACCGAAATACAGACCGCCTGTAAGCTCTCTCATAATCATCATATCAAAGCCTGCTTTGCTGATTTCCTCCTTCAGAGGGCATGCACCTGCAAGCTCATCATAAAGCACAGCGGGACGCAGGTTAGCAAACAAATTCAAAGCCTTTCTGATTGCAAGAAGTCCTGCCTCCGGACGCAAATTGGGAGGTAACTGATACCAGGGAGATGTTGTGGTATCACCGCCGATAGAACCCATAAGTACCGCATCAGCAGCTTTTGCAGTTGCAATTGCCTCGTCTGTAAGTGGTACACCGTGCACATCAATGGACGCTCCACCCATCAAAATATCCGTAAAGAGCATCTTATGCCCATATACTTCACCGATTTTTTCAAGAATCTTTTTTGCCTGACTTACAATCTCGGGACCGATACCGTCACCGGGAATGCATGTAATCTTTAATTCCATAATAACTTCCTCCGAAATTCTTAATAAAACACCTTTCTACATCATAACTGAAAACCTTGCATTTTTCAACTTTTTTATTCATCATATGCGGCATTTATCATAGCATCCACAAATTCAGGCTCATACCAGTCAAGTTCCTTGCGGCTAAAGATACCGAAACGTTCTCCCGAGCCGTTATAAATACCGTTATCCCAACATACACAGGGTATTCCCAATTCTTTTGCTTTTTCAACATAATAAGCTACCCATTTACACCTGGAGTTTAAATTATCTTCTCCGCCCGCTCTGTCATTTTTACACTCTGCACCGTATTCCGTGATAATGACAGGCACGCCTTTTGAAATAAACAATTCATTGATATCATCAAACAAAATATCAATATCTCTCTTTACACTTTCATCCCAAATTTTGGTATCACCGTTTCCGTTGTTATAAAACGTAAAACGATAGGGCGTATATGCATGAATAGACACTGCTATGTACTTATCCTCAGGTATTTCAATTGCCTTCATAGCCTGCTTGTCTGCGCTTGCCGCATATCCGGTAATTAATAGGCATCTGGTCTCATTGTTTCCGCCGGTGGCTCGAACTGTCTCCACAAAGCCCTTTTCCAAACGGTTAATCACTTCACGTTCTTTGTCTGTTCCACCGCTCCACTCCTTTGCACTGCCTATGGTACGGGGCTCGTTCAGGCCCTCAAACACAAGATGTTGATCATACTCTTTAAAATATTCAGCAATCTGCTTCCAGAAGAACAAAAACTTTTCTTCCACCTTATCAATCTTTCCTTCGTCAGGAACCAGCCAGCTCCCCTCATGATGAGTATTTAAAATTACATACATATCGTTAGCATAGCAATAATCAACCACCTCAGCCACACGTTCAAGCCATTCCTTATCAATATTGCCCTCAACATCAGCTCTGCAATACCACGTAGTCGGAATGCGGATAGTATTGAAGCCTGCAGCTGCAACTGCATCAATCATTTCCTGTGTAGTCTTGGGATTCCCCCAGGAAGTTTCAAGCTTCCCTTCGCTGTCCATGGTATTTCCAAGATTCCAGCCCACTTTCATATTGGCTATTAACTGAGACGCATTTTCATACATTACAGATACTTCTTCCTCCATCTCCGTCGCCACAACTTCTGAAATTACTTCATGCTCTGTTGTTTCATTCTGCTCAGTTGTTACTTCAGCTTCCGATTCAATTTCTGATTCCGTTACAGTTTCCATCGTTACATTGGTCATAGGCTGTTCACCTACGTTTTCTTCCCCACATCCAATCAAAAACATACAGGCCATTAAAGCAAACGCATATTTAAACATCCTCATAATTTATCCTCCAAACATGGTTTCCTAATAAAAAACCGAAGGATACGCTCTGTAAGCATTTCCTTCGGTAATTCCTGTCAGCCTGATTAATTCTCACCGGGCTTCTCAACACGGCTGATTGCCGCTTTATCCATGGGAATACGGCAGTTCTTATTATTACCGAACTCTACGATAACAGTATCATCAGTAATATCAATTACAATGCCGTAAAAACCGGATGTGGTCATAACACAGTCGCCAGTCTCAAGTGCAGAAATCATTGCTGCAACTCTCTTCTGCTCCTTCTTCTGGGGTCTCATCAGGAAAAACCACATTGCAAAAATAATAACACCGTAAATTGCAAAGGTTCCGATCAATCCCCATGTACCCATACCTGCCGGTACTTCTCCCTGTGCTCCTTCTAATAAAATACCCATTGTTCCTCCATTCTGACATCAAATGTCAATTAAACACTTTCAAATAAGAATCATACACAATATTTGCCTTTTGGGCAAGTCCTTTTACCATAAAAAATATGTTTTTCACACTTTTTTAATATATCTATACTGTTAATCCAGCGGTGTTGCCATGTTTTCCAGCTTTTTTCTCTTATACTCTGCAAAACATCCATTATCCAGCGAATCTCTGATTTCTTCCATCATGGTATTGTAAAAATACAGATTATGAAGCACGCAAAGCCTCATT
Source organism: uncultured Lachnospiraceae bacterium (assembly GCA_945609985.1). Classification (GTDB taxonomy): domain Bacteria; phylum Bacillota; class Clostridia; order Lachnospirales; family Lachnospiraceae; genus Acetatifactor. The sequence continues at coordinate 5,043 of CALYZQ010000105.1, forward strand.
CCAAGCATTTCTTTCGCCTTTAACAGATGGCGGATATAGGCTCTGGAATATCGTTTACACGCAGGACATCCGCAGCCCTCTTCAATCGGTCGCTCATCCAATTCATACTTTGCATTAAATAAATTGATTTTGCCATGATTTGTATACAAATGACCATGACGTCCGTTTCTTGTGGGATATACACAGTCAAAGAAGTCCACACCACGTTCTACTCCTTCTAATATGTTGGCAGGAGTACCCACGCCCATCAAATAAGTGGGCTTGTTTACAGGCAGATAAGGAACTACCTGTTCCAAAATATGATACATCTCTTCATGGGTTTCACCCACTGCAAGACCGCCTACTGCATAACCGTCCAAATCAAGCTCAGAAATTCGTTTTGCATGTTCTATACGGATATCATCAAATATGGCACCCTGATTAATACCAAATAATAATTGGTTTTTATTGATAGTATCATCTAAAGAGTTCAGCCTCTTCATCTCTGTCTGACAGCGGTGAAGCCATCTGGTGGTACGTTCCACAGAAGCCTGCACATAATTTCTGTCTGCTTTACTGGGTGCACATTCATCAAATGCCATGGCTATGGTAGATGCCAGGTTTGACTGAATTTGCATACTCTCCTCAGGTCCCATAAAAATCTTCCGACCATCTATATGAGAGTTAAAGTACACGCCCTCTTCTTTAATTTTGCGAAGACCTGCCAGAGAAAACACCTGAAATCCGCCGGAATCCGTAAGAATCGGCTTATCCCATGACATAAACCGGTGTAGTCCGCCAAGCTGTTTTATAATTTTATCGCCGGGTCTTACATGTAAATGATAGGTATTGGAAAGTTCCACCTGCGTTTTAATCTGTTCCAAATCCGCTGTAGAGACCGCCCCTTTGATAGCGGCCACTGTACCCACATTCATAAAAACAGGCGTCTGAATGACGCCATGTACAGTATGAAACTGAGCTCTTTTTGCTCTTCCTTCCTGTTTTAAAATCTGATACATCTATAAATAATCCTCCCAGAATTCTTCCAGTGTGATACCCTCGCCCATAATGATAGTTGCAGCATCCACACCTACATAGCGGAAATGCCAAGGTTCATAACCGATACCGGTAATATCCTCTTTACCCTTGGGATAACGAAGTATAAATCCATATTTAGAACTATTGGCAGCAAGCCACTTACCTGCCTTTGTCTCGCCAAATCCGTCATCCAATGTAACATAATTACTTGCGACAATATCAAGAGCAAGACCAATCTGGTGCTCACTTGCACCGGGCACGGTAACTGCCTGGCTTGTAAGCTGATACGCTTCCATATATGACATACCCATACCCATATATCTGTTAATCTTTCTGTTAAAGAGCCTGGTCTGATATGCAAAATCACGATAAGGAGAACAAATCTGCAAAGTCACGCCATCCTTCTTGGCATCTGCAAGCATTTGTAACAGCTCATCAATAATGCGCTCGTCACACTTCATCATACCTTTCATGGTCTTGATGGAACCCAAAATAGGTTCATAGTCATCCGGAACGGAATTTTGCTTATTAATGAGCAGAAGTCTCCAGTCATTTTTATCAAACACGATTTCCGCCTTAGGCTCATCCGTCACTACTTCATTCGTATTCTCAGGCTGTAATGTATCATGCGTAAGAATCGCATCAGACTCTGTATGATCCGTTTCATTCTGTTTTGTATTACCTTCGGTATATTTCAAAATTTCGTCAGCACCGTATATGTCCACAATCTCCATGCCGTGTGAGAATGTTTTAGAGATTTCTTCATCCTCCAGCACGTCAGAGTCTTCCAAAATCTGCACCTCATCTAAGTTTACTTCATCTTCCTTTGCAAGGACAACATTTGAGGCGCCCACTTCTTCCAGATACTCATAATCAAATCCCTTTTCCTGATTACCTGTCACAAACATCGGAAAAGAGAAGCTGCTGTAAATCGTAAAAAGGAAAAAGCTCATTGCCATCATACCAAGGCGCTTACCGTTGCTCTTTAAATATCCGGGGATGCGCAAAAAGAGCATGCTTATTGCCAGAATAGGGACAACAAGTATACTGCAAAAACGGTTTTTACGACCGAATTTAAGCAATTTGAACTTTACTCTTTCCTCGACTGTTCTCTTCATTGGTACCTTTACATTCCTTTGTGAACATAATTTAACAACAATATCATAACATATTTTTTTTAACTCTGCACCATTTTTTCCAAAAAAGTTGATATTTTTATTTTCCTTGTATATAATTCTCTTATTACAATACATTTCGGAGGCTATCAAATGGC
>CALYZQ010000106.1 GCA_945609985.1 uncultured Lachnospiraceae bacterium
GGATGAGGATGCAATTAACACCGCAAGAGAGCTCGCCAGAGTGCAGGGTCTTCTGGTAGGAACCTCTTCCGGTGCAAATGTGTGGGCCGCAAAACAGATGGCCGCAAAGTATGGTAAGGATAAAGTTATCGCAACTGTCCTTGCAGACAGAGCAGAGAGATACTTCAGTACGGCGTTGATTTAGTCCCAAAGCGCCTGTATACGTTTCAAATATTGATATCGCATTTTGGCACTCTCGGAGGCATTACGGAATAGTTCGGAAGCCTCTGCAGGGTGCTGTCTTTTTAATATCTCATAACGGTTTTCACCGGAAAGAAATTCCTCATAATCTAAAGTGGGTTCTTTACTATCCAGGATAAAAGGATTCTTGCCTTCTTTCATGAGTGCAGGGTTAAAGCGGAACAGATGAAAGTAGCCGGCATCCACGGCTTTCTTTTGCTCGTGCTGTGTGCTGCCTAAGCCGGCACGGATGCCGTGGGCAATGCAGGTGGCATAGGCGATAATCAGGGAGGGACCGGGAAAAGCGGCGGCCTCGGTAAAGGCTTTTACAGTCTGATTGAGGTCTGCACCCATGGCAATCTGTGCCACATAGACATTGCCGTAGGTCATGGCAATGGAAGCTAAATCTTTTTTGCGGGTATCTTTACCGCCTTCCACAAATTTGGCAGTGGAGCCTAAAGGAGTTGCCTTGCTGGCCTGACCACCTGTATTGGAGTAAACTTCGGTATCCAAAACAAGAATGTTTATATTTTCACCACTTGCCAAAATGTGGTCAAGCCCGCCAAAGCCGATATCATAAGCCCATCCGTCTCCACCGATAACCCATTGTATGGTATCTGAATCTTCTGAAATTTGCGCCAGAGCCTTCTGAGCCATCAGCATACCGTATCCGAATTCTGCGGCATCCTCAAAAAGGGAGTTTGACCAAGCCGGTCCATGACCGTTTTGGTTTACGGTATAGGCCACGGAAGGGGTGGAATTTGCCCAAATGGAGGAACAGCCGGTGGCGTTGGCTATATACATGCGGGGTCCAAACAGCTGGGTCAAAAGCTTTACATAGGGAGTTTCTCCACAGCCTGCGCAGGCACCGGAAAATTCCATGAGAGGGCATAAAAACTGGCTTCCCTTTACAGTGGCTGCATTAAATTTTTCTACAGCTTCCTTTTTTGAGGGAAGAGATTTGCCGTAATCAAAATATTGTTGACATTCTTCGTGTTCGTGGATAGGCACCATTTCCAATGCTTTTTGTCCCTGCTTGCCGGGACAGATTCCTGCACAGGAGCCGCAACCGGTGCAGTCAACCTGAGAAACGGTGATAGCAAAGGAATGTCCGGGTACACCCACCATAGGCAGGTACTTCATGTTCTCCGGTGCATTTTGCAATTCCTCGTCAGTCATGACTGCGGGACGAATGACTGCGTGGGGACAGACGAAGGAACAGCGGTTGCACTGGATGCAGTTTTCCGGCTTCCAGACAGGGACTTCCGTTGCCACATTGCGCCGTTCGTGGGCGGTGGTACCTGCAGGGGTATAACCATCAGCATAAGGGAGAAATGCAGAAACCGGTAAATCATTTCCACGCTGGTCGGTGATAGGCTGTTGGAGCTTCTTTACATAAGAAAGGACATCCGAGGAGCCGGGCAATACAGGGTTATCTAAGGTGCTTCCACATGCATCCTTCCAGGAGTCGGGGATGGCTATTTCCACAACATCACGAAAACCGCGCTCAATTGCTTCGTAGTTCATTTGTACTATTTTTTCGCCTTTACTTCCGTAGCTGCTTTTAGCAGCCTCTTTCATCAGACGTTTGCTTTCCTCTGCGGGTAAAATCTGCGAGGTGGCAAAAAAGGCAGCCTGTAAAATAGTGCTGATACGGTTATTCAGACCGATTTCTTTACCGATGGCAATAGCGTCTATGAGAAACAGGCGGATATTGTGGTTGGCAATATAGGCTTTCACCTGACCGGGCAGGTATTCTTCAAGTTCACGCTCCTTATAGTAGCAATTTATTAGAAAGATGCCTCCATCCTTAACATCCTGTACCATGTCGTATTTGTGAAGATATACAGGATTGTGACAGGCAACAAAATCAGCAGTCTGCACAAGATAAGTGCTGCGTATGGGAGCATCTGCAAAACGCAGGTGGGAAATGGTAAGACCACGGGATTTTTTGGAATCATATTCAAAGTATCCCTGTACCTGCTTCTCAGAGTGGCTCCCTACAATTTTTACAATATTTTTGGTGGCACTTACCGTACCGTCACCGCCAAGTCCCCAGAATTTACATGAGTAAGTGCTTGCCGGTGTGGTAGGGACGATACGAATTATCGGTAATGACAGGTTGGTGACATCATCCTGAATGCCAACAGTGAAAACTTTCTTTTGTTTGTTGTTAAAAACTGCGGCTATCTGAGCAGGAGTGGTATCCTTGGAGCTTAAGCCATATCTGCCACTGTATATCGGGATATCCTGAAAAGGACTGCCCTGCAGTGCTGCCAGGACGTCCAGATATAAGGGTTCGCCGATGCTGCCGGGCTCTTTGGTACGGTCTAATACTGACAACTGCTCAACAGTTGTAGGAATAACCTTAAGCAGATGAGAAGCGCTGAAAGGGCGGTATAGGTGCACAGTAATCAAACCGACTCTTTCTTGAGGATTACTGTCTATGAACTCTTTAATCATTTCGCACACACTACCCATAGCAATGATGACATGGGTCGCTTCCTGATGACCATAGTAGTCAAAAAGACCGTACCGGGTTCCGAGACGGCTGTTTATCTTATTAAGCTGATTTTCGACAATCTGAGGGAGTGTCTGATAGACGGTATTGGAAGCCTCACGTGTCTGAAAGAAAATGTCCGGATTCTGGGCAGAACCATAAATCCGTCCGTGATAAGGATGGAGGGTTTTCTTGCGGAAATCGGACAAGGCAGTATAGGCGTCTTCGTCAAACAGGTCCTGTAAATCAGTGTGAGACCATACATGGATTTTCTGTAACTCATGTGAGGTACGGAAACCATCGAAAAAATTGATGAAAGGAACTTTGCCGCAAAGAGCTGACAGGTGGGACACCGGAGATAAATCCATGACCTCCTGAACACTGTTTAGGGCAAAGATTGCCGCACCTGTCTGACGGCAGGCATAGATATCGGAATGATCCCCAAATATGGACAGAGCGTGAGTTGCAATGGTTCGTGCTGCCACATGGATAACGCCCGGCAACAGTTCTCCCGCCATACGGTAAATATTGGGGAGCATTAATAGTAATCCCTGAGAGGAGGTAAATGTAGTGGAAAGGGCGCCGGAGAGCAGTGAACCATGAATGGCAGCAGCAGCTCCTGCTTCGGATTGCATTTGTGAGACAATCAGAGGATGACCAAAAAGATTGTTGTGTTTTTCGCCTGCCCATTTGCTGACAAGTTCAGCCATGGGAGAGGAAGGTGTTATGGGATAGATGGCAGCTGTTTCACTAAAGGCATATGCTACATGTGCCGCAGCCTGATTCCCATCCATAATTTGTGTGTTTCGGGTTAACATGTTTACAGACCTCCGTTATATTAAGACATTTTTTTCTATCATTACCTGTTTTAGAGTTTATTATGCGGTTAGCTCTGTCATGCATATAAAAGATTTGTGTAAAATAGACAAAAAAAACAAAATAATCGCAATAATTATATAAAATCTTGACAGTTTTAATGGAAGCATATATACTATTAATCATAGAGAAAACGATTTTGGTACAAAACAATCTTTTGGCAGATTTTTTGTATTAAGAGGAAGGAGACGGTACATGGTTGAGTACATATTAGGTAATTATCTTGTTGAAAGTAATAAGATTTCCTCTGAGAATCTGAATGCTGTTTTAGAGCAAATGAACGCGGTCCGCGTAAAGTTGGGCCTGATTGCGGTGGCGGAAGGTTTTATGACGACGGAGCAGGCTGAAATAGTCAATAAACTGCAGATTACCTGTGATAAGCGCTTTGGAGATATTGCGGTGGAGCAGGGCTATCTGACAAATGAGCAGGTAGGAAAGCTCTTGCAGGAGCAGGGCAATACCTATTTTATGTTTGTTCAGACATTGGTAGATTTGGAACTGCTTGAGATGGATGAGGTTGACGGTATCCTTGATGAGTTTAAGAAGATAAAGGGCTATACAAATACCGAATTGGAAGATATCAAGAGTGATGACGTTGATAGAATTATTCCTTTGTACCTTACTGCTGATACTAAGAAATATCAGGAGCTTGCAGGTGTTGCAATCCGTACCATTATCCGTCTGATAGACAGAAGGGTATATATAGGAGAGGCGACTATTGTAAAAGATGCAAAGTTTAAAGCTATGGTTAGTCAGAAGCTTCAGGGCGAAAACAGCCTGACAGTGGCGTTGGCTGAGAAAAATGGAGCGTTACTGGAGCTTTGCGGTATCTTTGGTCAGGAAGTATTTGAAAGCCTGGATGAGGATGCATTGGATGCGGCAGGAGAATTCATTAACTGTCTGAACGGTTTGTATGCTTCCGCACGAAGCCGGGCAGGAGAATTTTTGGAACTGTTCCCTCCTGAGTATTGTATTGAGGGTGCAGCATTGTCGGGTGATGTATGCGTGATACCTGTGTTTATTCAGGGAAAAGAATTATATTTTGTAGTAGCTTAACCGGTTTAGGAGGATGAAATATGGCAACAGTATTGATAGTAGATGATTCCAAGACTTCCAGAAGAATCTTGAGAAATCTTTTAGAGGAAAATGGTTTTACCGTAATCGGTGATGCGGAAAACGGAGAACAGGGATACCTGAAGTATAAAGAGCTCAGACCGGACATTGTAACCATGGATATTACCATGCCGAATATGGATGGTATTGAATCCTTAAGCCTTATCAAGAGAGAGAATGAGGATGCAAAGGTGGTAATGATTACCGCAGCAGGTCAGAAAGAGAAGATGGTTGATGCATTAAAGCGCGGAGCGGATGAGTTTATCACCAAGCCCTTTGATGCAAAGGAAATCATAAGCATTTTGTCAAAGCTGGCTGAGAATTTGTAATATTATGATGGATGGAAGGAAAAAACCTGCCGGATGTAAATTCGGTAGGTTTTTACGTGCGCGGAGACGCAGGGGAGGGGATACCATGACCGCCGCAGGCACGCTCCCGCTATGCTTCGCAGCGCAGCGGTACTAAGCTCGCCACAATGCATCTTACGACGCATTTACCTCGCTAAGGACCGGCGTGCTCAGAATGCGCTGCTTGGGTCATGGTATCCCCTCCCCTGCGTCTCCGCGCACATAAAAAACTACCGCATTGCTGCGGTAGTTTTTATTTCAAAAATCCATTTACAATCTGTGCTTCAGCTTCTTCTTCTGTAAGTCCCAGTGTCATCAGTTTAATAATCTGTTCGCCGGCAATTTTGCCAATGGCGGCCTCGTGGATTAAAGCTGCATCCAAATGATTGGCTGTTACCTCAGGGATAGCACTGATTTTGGCATTGTCCATGATGATGGCATCACATTCGGAATGCGCGGCACAGCGGTTGTTGCCCAGCATTTTGGAAACAAAGAGCTGATAGGAGTCCTCCTTTGCTACAGAGCGGGAAATCAGATTAGCACTGGAATCCACACCATTGAGTGCAATATCAAAGTAAGATTCTGCACGTTGGGAACCATGAGTCATTAAACGTTCCGTAATTACAAGCTTGGCTCCGTCACCCAATGTGGCTTTGGTGGTACGTTTTGTGGAATCTACACCGCGAATCTGTACGGTTTCCATTTCCAGAAAACTGTCAGTGCCCAGCTCGATGATGGTTTCGGGATTCATTACGCGCTCACCGTTTCCGTCTCCGCTTCCATAGTGCTTTTCCACATATTTTACATGTGAATTATTTCCGATAAAGAAGGAGTGGATGCCGTCATGGCGGCTTTCCTTATCGCCGCTGTTGTGAATGCCGCAGCCGGCAATAATAGTTACATCACAATCATCTCCAATGTGAAAGTCGTTATAGACCATTTCGGTCAATCCACTTTGACTCATAATGACGGGGATGTGTAGGCTTTCTTTTTTGGTACCGGGTTTGATAACGATATCAATACCCTGTTTATCTTCTTTGGTAATAATATCTATGTTCGCAGTGGTGGCTCTTCCCACGCTCGTACCGTTGGCGCGGATGTTGTAAGCTCCGGCAGGAACTTCATGCAGTCCGGCAACCTGCTCTAATAAAGTTTTTTGTATCTCATCCATAAAAGTATCCTCACATTTTGTTATTGATAAAACTTGCATCCACCGGTGCCGTTTAACAGACCGGGAAGAATGTCTTCCTTGCGTCCCCTGGAAGAAACCTGACCATCGGCAATGACAATGATTTCATCAGCAATATTCAGGATGCGCTCCTGATGAGAGATGATAATCAGGGAACTATTGCGTGCTTCGTGCATTTCCTCAAAAACTTTTATGAGGTTGTTGAAGCTCCATAAATCAATACCGGCCTCGGGCTCATCAAAAACGGAAAGAGGAGTATTACGGGCAATGATGGAAGCAATTTCGATACGTTTTAATTCACCACCTGATAAACTGCCGTCAACGTCACGGTTGATATAATCTCTTGCACACAGACCGACCTTGGATAAGTATTCACAGGCTCCGTTGGTACTTAAATTGCTGCCTGCAGCTAAAGTGATTAAGTCCTTGACTTTAATGCCTTTAAAACGTACGGGCTGTTGGAAAGCAAAGCTGATGCCCAGTTTTGCACGCTCGGTAATGCTCATGTCCGTAATATCGGTTCCGTTAAAAATAAGTTTTCCGGAAGTGGGCTTTTCGATTCCCATAATTAACTTTACAAGAGTGGATTTACCGCCGCCGTTGGGACCGGTGATAGCGATAAAGGTATGGTCCTCAAAGGTGAGATTTATATTTTTGATAATCTCCTTGATGCGATTGGTGTCATCGGACACCTGAAAGGAGATGTTTTGTAATTCCAGCATAACTGTTCCTCCTAATGCTACGCATAAATGATGCAGCCTATACAGTATATCACAAAAAAACAAAGTAGCATACCTTTATTTATAAAAAATATAAATTTATATAAAAAATATACTTGACATTTGGATGATAAGAGGGTAGAATAATCAATGTTGTGAGAACAACATGTGCGTTTAGCTCAGCTGGATAGAGCGTTTGGCTACGGACCAAAAGGTCGGGAGTTCGAATCTTCTAACGCACAGTATAAGCGGAAGCCGTTATGGCTTCCGCTTTTTTACTTTATAGGATTAGGGTGTCAAAAGGTTACTGACCTTTGATATATATTTGTACCT
>CALYZQ010000107.1 GCA_945609985.1 uncultured Lachnospiraceae bacterium
TCATCTAATAAACAGGGAATATCACTATATTCCGGAGGAATATAATCCGGAGTTCCGCTAACAGAATCATACACAGCAAACAACATGCCCGGTGGCATAGGGCCTCTTAATCCAATCTTCTCTTTTGAAGCACCCTTTTCAACCATTGCCTGTACTTCCAGAATCATTTCTTTTGAAAAACATTCTCTTTTCTTTAGCTTCTCATCCAGCAAATTAAGCGCCAGGAAATAATTTCTGATTTCCTGCTCTGGTTTCAAAAAATGCTTATGTTCATCCCGCTCAATCGCCTCTTCCGCCTGCTTTTCCGTAAGTGGATTCCCCTCAATTTTATTAGAAGCATAGGAACTCTTTTTCTTAGAATTCTTACGCAATCTGTTTTTGACCATCGGCGGTAGCTCTATAGTATTTAACGCAAATCTGTTTTCATCAATCGCAGATATTTTTTTTAAAATTTCATTTGATAAAATAACTTTTATCATGGACATCCCCCATTTGCTTAAGTTTTACTCAAAATAAGTATACTTCATACACAAATAAATTTCCATTATTTTTTCACTATTTTTACACTATTATTTCATTTTCTCCTCTAATTGTACTAGAAATTCCTTGACGTGTCACTAGCATAATGATATAAATTAATTGTTACTTTAAGAAAAAGGGTGAAACCCAAATTGGAGGAAGCTCATGCCTAATTTACAAGATATCGAAAATGCCATGCCTGTGGCGCCCTTAAAGATTGTTGCACTCCCCTCAGCGGAGAGATTGGGACGCAGGATTAATGAATACATTGTAGAATTCCGTAAGAGTATACATAACGACAAGGTCAAGAATGACCCTGCTTTTCACGGTTATATTGAGAAAAATTATCTGGTGGATGTCAATGTGCCCCGCTTCGGTACCGGTGAAGCCAAGGCTACCTTTGCAGAGAGTGTCCGCGGTAAGGATTTATTCCTTCTTGTGGATGTATGTAATCACAGCATTACTTATAAGATGAACGGCTATGACAATCACATGTCTCCGGATGACCATTATCAGGATTTAAAGCGTGTAATCGCTGCCTGTAGCGGTAAAGCACGCCGTATCAACGTAATTATGCCCTTCCTTTACGAAGGACGCCAACACAAAAGAAACGGCCGCGAGTCCTTAGACTGTGCATATGCTCTGATGGAGCTTCGCGATATGGGTGTGAACAACTTCATCACCTTTGATGCCCATGACCCCAGAGTACAGAACTCTACTCCCTTAAGCGGTTTTGATAATTTTACGCCGCCTTACCAGTTTATCAAGGCACTTCTCAATTCCGAGGAGGATCTTCTGGTTGACAAAGACCATTTAATTGTCATCAGTCCTGATGAAGGTGCCTTGGATAGAGCCATTTACTTTGCCACCGTACTTGGAGTGGATACCGGTATGTTCTACAAAAGAAGAGACTACTCCACTATCGTAAACGGCAAGAATCCTATCGTTGCACATGAATTTTTGGGTGATAATATTGACGGTAAGGATATCATTATCATCGATGATATGATTTCCTCCGGTGGAAGCATGATTGATACTGCTAAGCAGCTTAAGAAAATGAATGCACGCCGCGTATATATCTGCTGTACCTTCGGTCTCTTCACGGAAGGACTTAAGGCATTTGATGAAGCTTATGAAATGGGATACTTTGATAAAGTCGTCACCACAGACTTAACCTATCTACCTCCCGAGCTTCGCACTAAGCCTTACTTCATCGAAGCAGATATGAGTAAGTTTATCGCTTCCATTATTGATTTCATGAACCATGACGCATCTCTTACAAACGTTATGGCTACCACAGACAAAATACATAGTATTCTGGAGGCCTATAACAACCGCAGCAATATGGATGTGGAATTCGATTAAATTATTTCATTAAAATATAAGGATAATGTCTCACCGTTTCATACGAACAGACATTATCCTTTATTATTTATTAAATATACACTTACTCTCTGACCCACAAGACCAATTAATCCTCCGGTTAATAAGCCGGCAATCAAAAGTACCGGCAGATAATAAAACACCGCCGTACTCTCCACCACACAGGCCGCCACAAGAACTTGTCCTACATTGTGGAATACGCCCCCCACCATACTGATACCTATCTGCGAAAATTCTTTCATCCGTATAAGCAGACACATCACAGCAAAGCTACATAATCCTCCTGCCAGACTGTAAAGTAGGGATGACATATTTCCAAACAAAAATGCTACCAACACAATGCGAGCCACCAATATACCAAGTACCTGAAGCTTAGGGAGCAGGAAAATCCCCACAACTATCACCAGATTGGCAAGTCCCAGCTTTATCCCCGGTACACCAAAAGACAACGGAATCAGAAGCTCCACATAGTTAAATATGATACCAAGCGAAACCAGCATTGCCGAATATGCAATTTTCTTTGTCATAATAAGCACCTCCGTGCCGGTTTATCAAAAAATGTATTTACTCTGAAACGCCATCTATCGTATCGTTCTTTTCTGCACTGATTATTTCCACAACCAGCTTATGTGGCAGACAGACAATGGTCTCATTTGTTTCAGATATGGGCTTATGTTCCACACAATATCGGTCCGGACAATCAGCTTTATCCATATATGCAAGCCCCTCTTTAATAATCAGTTTATTATAACCGTAATGATTTCGAATTTCTATCTCATCATCCTTGTACAGGGAATACGTACCATACATTTCACCATCAATCTGTATTCTGACCATCTCTCCGGGTTTGTTCCAAAATCTCATACAAAAAGCAATCAAAAGTGCCGCACCCACAAATATCAGTGCTATCTGCACATCCCTTTTTTTCATAGAAATCCCCTATCTTTTCACTACCTCATATTCCATTGCTGCTAAGTAAGAATCTGCAATCCCCTCAGACACATACAATTCGCCTTTATTATCATATAGTACAAAGTCAAAATTATCTGCATATTTACGCCAAAACACTATAGCGTTATCCTTACCCATCACAAAAAGTGCAGTGGATAAGGCATCCGCCAGTGTGGCATCTTTACTGATAATAGTCACGGAAACCAAACCACTCTCAGCAGGATATCCGGTCTTTGGATCTATGATATGATGATAGCTCTTTCCGTCTGCCTCAAAGCACCTCTCATATCCGCCGGAAGTAATTACCGCCTTATCGTATACTGAAAGCACACCCAAATTCTCCATGGATGTATCAGGGCTCTTTATAGCCACCTTCCAGTCGCTTCCGTCCGGCTTTTTGCCGATGGTCATCACATTGCCGCCCAGATTTAAAATAGCGCTCTTTACACCGTTTTCAATCATCAGCTTTGCAATTTTATCCGAAGTATATCCCTTTGCAATACCGCCAAAATCATATTGCAGATTAGTATCTTTATTTTCCAAAAGCTTCTGTATTTCTTCCTCTGACGGCACTCGGTAATTCTTATCGGGAAAGCCCCACGCTTTTACAATGGGATATATGGTTATGTCAAAGGTACCATCTGTCATATCCTTAAGTTCCATGGAACGCTTAAGCAGATATTCGCCGCCATCTGTTAAAGTCACACCACTTTCCGCATTGATTACAGAAGCATCAAGCTCACCCTCAAGCCTCTTTATCTTCTCTACAGCCTTTTGTACCGCTTCATCACCATGTCTTCCGTAAACGGTAATCTGCATATAAGTATCCATGGCAAATATATCTGCTTCGTGCTTTTGTTTCCCCTTATTTACTAAAAACACAATTGCCAAACTAGCTGTCAGAACGATTGCTGCCGCTATCAGGCTCTTCCGGGTTGGTTTCATCCTTCTTATCCTCTCCCTTATATTCCTTAAAGCCCAAAACCACCTTAAACAAATCGCCGTCCAATTCTATCTCAAAGCTGCCGCCCTGCAACTGTGTCAGACTTTTTGCAATAGACAGTCCCAGACCGCTTCCCTCTGTGGAACGGGCAGAATCACCGCGGATAAAACGTTCCGTCAGCTCATCAGCATGGATATTCATCTGACGCTTGGAAATGTTCTTAAACACTACTAAAATAGTGTCGTTTTCGGGCAATAAATCCACATATACCCTTGTGCCTTCCAAAGCATATTTACAAATATTGTTAAAGAGATTCTCCACTACACGCCACATTCTGCGGCTGTCCGCAAAAATATAGGCAGGTGCACTGTTATTCTCAAAAACAACCTGTAAATTCTGCTCCTCCAGTTTTTCGGAAAACTCACCCAAGGACTGATTTAACAGTTCTGTCAGATTTAACTTCTCGTTTTTTAATTCTATGTTACCGGAGGATATTTTAGACGCTTCTACCAAATCGTCCGTAAGCTGCTTTAATCTCTGCGCCTTGTTATTCAGCACATCAATATAGCTTTTGGCAGGTTCCTCCTTAATACGCAGGCGCTTTAACAAATCCACATAGCTTACAATGGATGTAAGCGGTGTCTTTAAATCATGGGACACATTGGTAATCAAATCCGTCTTCATCTGCTCGTCCTTCATGCTGGTACGTACCGCATTCCGGATACCTTCGCCGATATTATTTACCGCATCGGCCATATCGCGATTTACACCGTGCAGACTTTCGGGGTCAAGCTTATAATCCACTTCCCCATCACGTATTCTATTGATTCCTTCCACGATATCCATCTGCTCCGCGCTTTTCTTAAACAGCAGAATTCCCACAAAGCCATCCAGAAGCACCACGCCGATACCCACCAAAATTGCGTAGCTTAGACGGTCAAAAAACTTCACAATCAATATAATGCAAATCAGATTAGCAAACAGGAACAGATTATACGGCAACAGGGTATTGATTGCCATATTCTTATGGCGGAATACAAAATGTGCCACTTTTCTCACACACTGTATTACCCAAAGCACAAAACTGTCCTTCCAAAGGCTTTTGTTTCTCACTCTTCTTACAATACTGTACCAGACAACAGCCGAAATCATGCTGAGCACAAATCCATACAGCGCAAAGTATCCATAATCATAGATTGTTTCAACCGCTGAGTTTGCACTCTGCACAATATTCATTAAAAACTTGCTAAAATAAATCGCACCATAAACAATGCCAACACCAAAAACCGGAATCAGCTCTGTCCATATATGATCTATTGTATTTAAATAATTCACCTTTTTGCGGTTCTCATCATATCCGATTCCGGCAGTAAATGTCAGATAGAACCCTATGCCAATCCAAATACATGCCAACAGGACAAGCACTATCAAAACCATCGCTATATTCGGTACAATCTTATTAAAGATTGTGCTCGCATGATAAAATGCATCACCTGTGGCTTTATATGTGGTATCAACACCAATCCATATATGGGAAGACTCCGGATAGGCATAATCATAAACATTGAGATAACCGTAGATATCCGCCTCCGTCATACTGGAATTTCCCATAAATACCAGACTGTCCGGATAATATATCAAATATCTGTGAAACTCTTCAAAATAATCGGTAAGGGCCGCATCCTCAAGACTTTTTAGTTCTGAAACATTGGTAAAGGTGCGAATCCCCTCATCGGTAAGCATGCGTACTACATATTTCAGATTACCCTGATTCTCTTCATACAGTTCATAACAATTCATATACTGCTGATAATTTGCAGAAAGGGTCTCAACTGCTTCCGCTACATTTTGCTGAAGCTTTACAAAATCCATCCAATTATCAGCATAATCTATAAACTGCTTCTTACCATCCACTGTTTGATATTTACAGTTCATCATCTGGACATATACCGTATAGGAGCCGTCATCCTCCTTTGACATGCGGATTTCATCCAGATTCTGCGCCATAATATAGGAGCATGCCATATCCTCCAGTGCATCTGTGGAGTACGTAAGCATTACCTGCTCTACATCCGTAAGCTCCTCCCTGCCCTTTTCCATAGGAAGGTTATATACGGGTATACTCTCAGGTGTACTGTAATAGCCCTTAAAATACAAAGCTCCATCATCATTCAGGGCAAAATTTTCTGAGGCTGTTGCCGGTACAAAATAATTAACAAACTCTGTCATACTCATGGGACGGTTACTGTAAAGAATTCCGCTTTTTCCCCACTTGATTAAATCCTCCAGTTCATAAACCACTGTCACATTACAACCGTTTCCCGTGCCGGTGCTTGCTGCAAATTTTGTCACATCAATCTTTTTTTGCGGGTCAAACACTCCGTTTGTTTCCAGCTGTCCCTTCATAACGACAAGCTTCGTCACATCTGAAACCGTTGTCTCAAAAATCTCACGGAATAACTCGGAGTCTTCAAATACAGGCTCCGTCTGCAAGGGTGAAAACTGATATGTTTTTTTGCCATCCATGGATTCCGCGGACAGGCTGGAGTTAAACAATACTCCCGCAACTGCAAGCATGATACATGCTGCAAGAATATGTTGCAATAATCCAAGTCCTACACGTTTTAATGTGGGCTTCTTCATAAATTACCTCTCTACTGTTTTTCTATCTTGTAGCCAACACCCCATACCACCTTTAAATATCTGGGGTCCTTGGGATTAATCTCAATCTTTTCACGGATATGGCGGATGTGAACGGCTACCGTGTTGTCAGCACCAATTGCATCCTCGTTCCAAATACTTTCATAAATCTGATTGATGGAAAACACTCTGCCCTGATTCTTTACTAATAGCAATAAAATATTATACTCAATAGGCGTCAGTTTTACAGGTTCGTCATCCACCGTAACCTGCTTTGTATCATCATCAATTACAAGTCCTCCCACACGGAAGATTGATTTATTCTCCGCACTTAAGCTTCCCAGGGAAGTATAACGGCGCAGATTGGATTTCACTCTTGCCAACAACTCAAGCGGATTAAATGGCTTTGTAATATAATCATCGGCACCGATATTAAGTCCAAGAATCTTATCGGAATCCTCTGATTTTGCTGACAAAATAATAATGGGGATACTGCTGTACTCCCTTATTTTCAGCGTAGCTCTGATACCGTCCAATCTTGGCATCATGA
>CALYZQ010000108.1 GCA_945609985.1 uncultured Lachnospiraceae bacterium
CACATGCAGGCTTGCGAAGTACCCATGTATCAATAACTGCAGGGTAATAAGGCTGCCCTGTCTTGTTAAATATATTGGTTCCGTCAGTTCCCAAAGGATGCCTTGCTGTGGCTGTAACTATAATCTCTGCACCTTCCGGCATATCTGTAAATAATGTAATAGTTGCACCACCGGTAGGTGAACTCGTAAACGAAAAGTCACTGTTGCTAATACCACTGCATGAAACAGAATAGCTTACTCCCATAGTTTTTGCATCAACATAATCATTGTCAAAATTCTGACCGATAGCTTTCTGCAAATTGTTACCTGTAATCTCTGTAGTTACATTGTAAACAGCACCTGATTTATAAGGTGCACCGGAAACCAGAGTACCGGTAGCTTGAGCGTCTGTTACCTTTCTGACATAGACTCTGACATACTTAGTAACCAGTGGATTACCTGCGTCATCCTTCACGGTTGTTTCCACCTTTACTCTAAACATATTTATAGTTTCATTACTACCTATTTTTACCGTTCCATCCGACGCAATCATAGTAACCGAATCACTCACACTATCTACCATAGACCATGTCAAACCGGTAGCAGCACCACTAACAGGAGCATTAATTTTATAGGATTGATTGGGCTCCAGAATCACTTCTGTAGGAACGCTGACAAAAATAGCCGGTGCTGTTCCTGCCATCAACTCCTTATTTCTTGCTGTCACGGTAAATACAGCAGGATACTCACCTGCTCCCTTGGCATACACCATATCCAGCTTTACATTTCCGGTCTCCTTAAAAGTAGCCACATCAGCATAGAAATTAACCAGATTCTCAGCCATCAGCTGTTTTGATGTGTAGTTACTTTTGGCACCTGTAGCATCAACGGTAAACTGTCTGTAGTAGAGTTTATTTTCAGTTGCAACAAATTCCACCTCATACCCGGCAGTTCCCTGAATAATGGTCAATAAACTCGTTCTATTCCTACCGTCAACCACACCATTAGTTGCCTCCACCTCGGCTGTGGTATCAATGAGCAGATCGCTGATCTGGTTTGCTACCAGCTGCGCTTCCTTTTGCGCATCTGTATCCGCATTCTCTCTCTGATAGCTGTTCGCGCTGACAATCAGCATGCTTCCTGCCACCATGCCAAGGATGGACATTATGGCAAGGGAACACAGGAGTTCTATCATGGACAGACCACGGTTACCGAGTTTTTGCCGCTTCCTAAAAAGCTTCATTTCCTTTTCCTCCCTTTTTACTTGACTTCAACTTTACCTGTTAAACTATATAACTGAAGAGTATATTCTCTGCTGCCCTTTTTTACCTTTATGTACTCACAATATTTTCCTGTTGAGATTTCATTAAACCCACCGGTGGTTCTCTTATAACTCAGAACCAATGGGTTACTCTCTCCTCCCAGACTTGTATAGGAACTATCTCCGGTTAACTGATAGGAAACTTCCACACCTCTCTGACCGATGCGTATCTTCTTTTCTGTTGCAGTTCCACCGGTCACCTGAACCTTTTCCTTGAGATATATGCCATCCGCACCTGAATACAGTTGCAATTCCACATTATTCTTTCCCATAGTAGATACTCTGGCATTCTTCAGTGAATCCGTAATCTTCTTCGTACATTCCTCCGCAGGCTTTGACAGTGCAGAACCGATTCCGATAGCAACCCCACCACTTACTACTGCAAGAATGGCAATTACGATAATCATTTCTACCAGAGATATTCCTCTGTTATCCTTCTTCATCTCTTCACCTTATTTCTTTACCCAGTTATAATAATTCACACAAGTCAATAAATCAAGTTCTTTTCGGCTTTTAGCCTTATCCTGCTCTGCGGCAGCCACATCCCAGCTCTTCTGCGGCTCCTTGATGTCCATATCTATTTCCGGCACCTTGATTATATAGTCTGTCTCAATGACGCTCTCGTAACCATCCTCTACATAACGGACTTTTATCCCCTTTAATAATAGATAACCTTCCGTTTCATGTGGCTCCAAATCTACAACAGTACTTTCTATAGAACCGCTGTATTCACTATCCACCACTGATTTAATATATGTAACATTGGATACTCCTACCCCACATCTTGCGCTCCATATATTTTGAAAATTTCCAACAAACTCACTGTTAAAGTTACTATTCCCAGCACCTACTGAAGCATTGAATGCGTAGCTGGCAATTGCTTCTTTGTAGGTTTTTTCATAAGCATCGCCTGCTACATCAACCAATAAACTGCGAATCTGTTCCAGCGGAATCTCAGCAGAGTAGAAGTTATTCTTTATCTTCATATCGGTTGTTTTCATATAAGTATTTATACCGGATGAATATAAAAGTACCGTAACCATCACACTGATAAAGGCTATGACAACAATTACCGTCACCAGCGCTGCGCCGGTATTATTCAGTTTTAGTCTGTGTTCCGCCTTTTTCATCCTGTCTGCTCCCTGTCTGTTACCTTGCATTTACTGTACCATTCAGTACATAAATCGGATCTGTTTCTCCGGTTTTGTATATGGAAATATTCACACTGTACAAAAGCGTCTTCTGTGTACGTGATGCCTTCGTGGCATTTGCATTGTCCAGATAATTTTCCTTTTTTGTAATACTTCCTGATGTATAATAACCGCTGCCTCCGGAACCGGACAGATTCTCCTTCAGATTATGATACAGCGTAATGGCACTCCCACTCTGCACCACCTTCGGAGTATAGCTCCCCTCACAGATAGCCAGTTCCCCGCTGCTCAACGCTCTGTTGTGCTGTTTTATTACATATACCTTCTTATCTTCTCCGGTGTTGTTTGTTATATTTATCACATCGGAAGTACATTTTACCTGTCCGCCCTGATTACTATTATAAGCCGGATAATAATAGAGATAAACATTTCCCAGCGTTACACCGGTAGTACTGTTGTCAAAACAATTCATAACAAGATCGGTAGCATTAAACAGATAGTTATAAGTGCTAGCTGTACTAGTATATGTTTTCGTACTGCCGGTTTCCGTTTCATATTCGTAGGTAAACTGATAATCATAGTCAACCGATACTTCAACCTTGCCGGCATTAATAACCACATTAGTATTTCTTGATGCATTCAGGAAGTTGAGCTTATTTATCTTCAGTGTATCTACAGTCAATGCAGTTCTATCCGCTGCCTTCATGTCCGGTACCTTTGTTGCGTCCTTCAGTTCATCCACAACCATCTGATAGATGCCTTTCTGCTCCTTAGAAATCTCATCTCCACAATAGATTGCATCAGTGTATTTGTTGGGAATATCACTTTCTACCAGTCCGGTCTTTGCCACAACCGAAGAGACTGCCGGAGTGTACTCTGTCATGGATATCCTAGCATCGTATTCCACACCGTTTATCTTTACCCTGTTTAAGCCATAACTTCCTGTACCACTCATGCTCTGGGCTGCTGAGCCCTCTAAGTTGTACATCTTAAAATCAGACTGGATAGAGCTACCAAATTGAGCATCTATAGACCCCAAATCATAAGCCTTGAAGCCCTCCATGAGACTCTGTGCCAGGTTCAATGCACTTTGCTTCTCTCTGGCCCTTTGATTATAAAATGCTGTCTGGGATATGCATCTGAGGAAAACCAGAGATACTAGGGTCAGCATAGTCACCGCTACCAGGATCTCCACAAAAGTCAAACCCTTATTATTCAGTTGACATCCGGTTTTTCTCATTTTCCTTCTCTTCATAATTTACCTTACTTAATCCTTTTTCTCGGAACCATCAAACAGATTCTCAATACCTACAGGGAAGTCTTCAAATTCTCTGGGTACATACTCCTTGCCTGTACCTGTTACCGCATAGAAGGTTACATCCACAGTTCCATCAAGGATGACTCCCTCCTCCTCGGTATCCTTCTCCTGCGCCGCATAGGCCACGTTGGTAATAGTAATCTTCTCAGGATTTTTATTGATACTTTTAATCAGCTCCTTCATTACACTATATGAGGCAATGTTGGAATAAGTAACCTTTCTCTGAACAAATCCGATTTCATTTTCCAGACCTTCCACTCCACCGGCCTGCACTACATCTGCCGGTATGCTGGAAAGCATATCTTTGTCACCTATCGTGATAGAATTATATCCTACCAGGATTTCCTCATCCCAGGTTCGAAGGGCTAAATAGATGGCATCCTCTTCCTTTACATCTGCAGGGAATTTATCCAGCTTTTCCTTGATATCCGTTGTCATTTCCCCAATCTGCTTCTTATTGTCCTCCATCTGTCCAAAGAACACGCTGAGCTCATTTACTCTGGCTTCAAGAGTGGTATTAGATGCTTTCAATGCATCTGTCTTTTTCGTAAAGCTTTGGAACACATACATATATACAATCAGGCAAATCAGTGCTCCCAATACAAACACTGCCGCAAATACTGTCTGTGCTTTATTCTTCATGATCTTCCTCCTACTTCCGGGTCAGTCTATTTGTCATACTTTTATTGTGCCGCTTCCGGATTCTCCACCTCTACAGGATAATAATAACAGATAACCGAGAATGACATATACTTTACTTCATCTTCCTCTTCTTCGTTGCTACTGTTGTCCTCTGATGTGGTAGCACCAACCTTCACATCCATGACACTTTCAAAGCCTCTGAGGATCTGGAAGATCTTCGCAGCTTCCTCCAGGCTGGTAGCCTTCATATTCAAGGTAATTGAAGTATCATTTGAGACAAAATCACTCAGGATAATATCTGATGGCAGCTTCTGCTCCAGCTCCTCCAGGAACAATACCAGACTATCATTGGGATGCTCTGTCATCTGATATCTGCTTCTCACATAGCTGTGGAGCTTGGAGACTGCCAGATACTGTTTATATACAACCTCTGCCTCCGCGTAGGTCTGTTCATCCTTCTTCAGCTTCTCTTCCCTTTTCTTTTCCGTATTGTAAGGAAGAATGGACATTACCGCCAACCCGCCTGCAATGACGATAGTAAGGATGATAGTCAGTACCGTCAGCAGTTCATAATTTACCTTGAAGGCATTCTTCATTGCCTTGGATTGTTCCCCTGCCAGGCTCACGGGATCTATGACAGCACCGATACAGCCAATATACCTTCCGATTCCGGGCTCATCGCCGACTCTTAAGAAGCCGCTGGCATCCTTCAGCTCGGATAGTACCTCGACCGGCAGACCAAGTTCATTTGCAAAGAGCTTATCCAGGTTGGCAATCTCCGCACCCATACCGATGAGAACAATCTTTTCTACCGGATTCTCCTTTGCCTTGGAATTATGTAATTCTATGACTCTCTGGAGGTTACCGGTGAGCTGGATAAAGGTATCGGTTACCCTCTTTCTCTGCTCTGCTGCTTCCTCCGTCTCTCCGTATACGGTATCCTGCTCCCTGATCTTGGTTCTGTCATTCAATGCCACCCTGATACAAGGCTTCTGGCACATTTTCTTGAACATTTCCGCCTGATCCGCATCATATCTTCCGGAGAGCTCTGCCATGGCATGAACCGCTCTGTCGAAGCCATTTGCCAGGTTTCTCTGGAACATCATGCTTCTCTGGGAGATGATGGACGCTATGGTGGAGCTGTCCTCCACCTTTACCACCATGACCGTCTCTGTATTGCATTCAGATCTCATGGCCTGGAAGATACTGTTACCGCTGTAATCAATGGTGACAAACTTCAGACCGCAGGTAGCTGCGAATTTGGCATATCCGCCAATCAAGTCCTTGCCCGCTGCGATTGCCATGACACGGAGAGTCTCTCTTCCCTCCTCGCTCTTCTCACTTCCCAGTACCACATGGGCAATCTCATACATGGATAAATCAATGGGGAAATAATCGTTTGCATTGGACTTGATGAAGCCACCGATCATACTTTCCTTGATGGCAGGAATGGAAATCTCTCTGGTGACGATTTTACTGGAGGTCACTGCAAAGATTACCTGTTTCGTCTTCACCTGATGATCAACTAACGCCTGCTTGATGGCAAGGCAAAGTTCCCCGTTATCCTTCAGGAATCCGTCTTCCTGGGAGCCCTGAGGCGTGGGGACACAAAAATATTTATATATTTTGGGATTTTTAACCTTATAGTCTAATTCACAAATTCTTGTTACCGAACTGCCAACCTCTATGCTAAGTATTTTGGCCATAAAAGTTTCCTCTCTGTCTTTCCGATTTTCAAGTCTTAAACCAATAGAACAAATACTACATAAACATAAATCATATTCAGATATTGAATCCGCTTAAATACCAATTGAGGAACTGATTCCCCCACAAAACAGATATCATGATGCCCAGGGAAAGATAAGGTCCCATGGCAAGCATATGCTCCTGTCCGGAAAATTTCATCCGGAGAAGATGTATGATGGAGCCTAAGATACAGCCCACTGCCAGAGACAGCAGGATCAGCTTCCATCCAATCAGCAGCCCACAGACTGCCATCAATTTCACATCACCGCCTCCCATGGCGGCACCTTTACTAATCACTACAATTAAATACAAAAATACGCTGACAGCAAAAAAACCGATGACATACAACAACCAGTTCTTATAATCCGTCGCTACCCTGACGATTCCCAATACCAGAATAAAATACTGGAAGCCAACAGGGATTTCATAGGTTCTCAGGTCAATGACGCTGAGCGCCAGAAGTGCACTGGATAATAAGCAGTAGAGTAGGGTTTCTACGCTTATTCCATACCTCATAAAGACCAGGATGTAAAGCACCCCGTTCAGTCCCTCGATGAGAGGGTACTGAACGGATATCTTTGCCTTACATTTGCGACACTTACCTCTTAGCACCAGATAGCTGAACAGAGGTACCAAATCATACCATTTCAGCTGGTTTCCACAGCTCATGCAGTGGGATCTGGTGGTAACGATATTCTCTTTTTT
>CALYZQ010000109.1 GCA_945609985.1 uncultured Lachnospiraceae bacterium
CAAAACAGAGTTCTCATAATTCATATTATTTTCGCAACTTTTATGCCAGGGATAGAATTACTTATTTGCAATAGCAGCCTGTGGAGCGCTCGCACAAGGGGTAGCTATCTCGGAGGTAAGATACCCCCTTTCTCGGGGAAGTCCATATAAATCACGATAAGGATGGACTTGGCTTGCAGGTTTTTCCATCCCTATTTTCATTGCTAAGTTGTATAATACTGTGCCTGTGCATTCCACAGTTCATAGTACTTACCGCACTCATCCTGTAACAGTTCCTCATGGGTTCCGACCTGAACAATCTCACCCTCATGGAATACTGCAATTTTATCACAGAAACGACAGGACGACAGGCGATGACTGATATAGATAGCTGTCTTGTCACCCACAATCTCATCGAATCTGGCATAGATTTCTGCCTCCGCAATGGGATCCAGTGCTGCTGTGGGTTCGTCTAAGATGATGAATGGTGCATCTTTATAGAGTGCTCTTGCCAGTGCAATCTTCTGTGCTTCACCACCTGAGACATTCACCCCGTCTTCATCAAAATTTTTATATAGCGGAGTCTCCAATTTCTTTGGCATCTCGACATAGCGTTCGCCGAATCCTACTTCTTCCAACAACCGCTCTGCCTTTTCTGTATCCCAGCTTGCCGCAGCTGCTACATTGTTACCAAGCGGCATCGCCAACAGATGATAATCCTGAAATACAACGGAAAAGATGTCAAGATACTGACGATAATCGTACTTACGGATATTAAAATCGTTCATCATAATCTCGCCTTCGGTAGGGTCATACAGACGGCAAAGGAGCTTGATAAAGGTCGTCTTTCCACTGCCGTTCATGCCGACCACTGCAAGGCGTTCGCCCACCTTAAGGTTCAGGTTGATATTCTTCAAAGCATACTGCTCTGCACCCGGATATCTAAAGTTCACATTTCTGAATTCCACATCAAACTTCTTGTCACTGCGCTTTTCTACTGCCAAACTGCCCTGATACATGTCATTCTTGATTTCAAAGTAATCCAGATATACCTGAAGAAATTTTTCATTTACTTCCATCTCCTGCAAGTAATAGAACAAGCTTCCGATACTGTTCGTCAGGTTTGCCAGATACCCTACGTACTTAATTACGCCACCAACAGGGAACGCACCCAGCACGCAGTATAAGCAGATAATCAGGTAAGAAACCAGCTCCGACAAACGCCGGAATAACCATACCGGAATGATATACTTCACATCTTTGTTATTTGCATACGTAAATGTCTCCAAATGGCGTTTTGCGTTTTCTCTGAAGAGCTTATCCATCAAAAATTGTTGACGATAAATCCTGTTATCCATACCGTTAAGGTCATAACCGCGACCCAGCCGGTTCTCATCCAGCATCAGTTTTCCCACCTCATTCCAAGCCTCTCCCACCTTCTTTGAATGAAGGGACTGGCTCAAAATACTCATCGTCACCGATGCGACCAGAAGAACCAAAAGTAATATACTTATCAATCTGAATCCTATCGCGGCAATTAAGCTCACCATCTCCACAAAGAGAACCAGTGCAAACGCTATGCTTATCACTTCCTGCAGAATGTAGCCGACATTCATCCGCATATGTACGACACCATAATAGTTAATATACCCATTCTCCGTGATATTTCGTCTGTGTTGACGAATATCCGGGTTTTCCAGCTTGTCATAATCCAGGGATAGGGTCTTCCGGTTAAATGCTGCAGCTTCATTGTTGTTCAATATCTCCAGCTGAGTATTCACACTTCGCGATAATGCAGCGCCGATAACACGAATCAAGAGATTTCCAATCAGCGTAATCAGTACCAGACGGTATATATTTTCCTTTCCCTTTGACTCGTAAAGTGCGGTAACAATCTCCGCTGACATCCAAAGGTTAAAATATGGTGCAAGATTATTGAACACTGTCTGTAAAAACAGCATTGGAAAATACTTTGGATTATAGGCTGCGTAAACACGCAGTGCTTTTCTTGTAATACTGTATTTACGCATTGACCTCACCCTCCTTGTAGTACTTACTCTGTACACCGAACATGTGGGCATACTGCCCCTTCAACTCCATCAATTCTTCATGGCTTCCACTCTCCTGAATCGCACCATCACCGAGCAATACAATACGATCACAGAATCGGGTGGACGCAAATCGGTGAGATATGTAGATGGAAGTCTTTCCTTGGGTTAATTCACGATATTTGAGGTACAGACTGTTTTCCGCAATGGGATCGAGTGCTGCCGTAGGCTCATCCAATACAAGGATGGAACCGTCCTTGTAAATCGCACGTGCCAGTACAAGCTTCTGCAATTCACCACCGGAAAGGTCCACACCATCATCATAGATACCCTTCTGTAAATGGGTATCCATTCCATTCGACAGGCTCGCAATCTTCTCCCAGATGCCTGCTGCCTTCATGGCCGCAATCGCATCTTCTCTTGCTGTCTCACGCTCCATATCCGCACTTGCCACAAACTCAAACATCGTAAACGCCGCCGTCCTTATCTCCTGGAACACAGCCGATATCATGGAATAATATGCTTCTATGTTATAATCACTGATGTGCTTTCCATTCACCAGGATTTCTCCCTTTGTGGGAGTATACATACCACATATCAATTTTACCAAAGTCGTCTTACCTGCACCATTGATACCTACCAGTGCCAGACTCTCACTTTCCCGGATCGTAAGATTCACACCCCTTAAGGTATAGTCCTCTGCACCATCGTACTTGTACCATACGTCCTTCAACTCAATCTTCACCGGACCCTCCGGCATTGCACAACCTTCCCCTTGATTGAAGTGACTTTCATATCCAAAGAAATCTCTGTAATAAGCGATTTTATCTGCACGGACACCGAGCTTAGCCACATCCGTCACAACACCCTGCAGGTATCCTGCAATCCCGCCTGCAAGTCCGAAGAAGAATACAAAGTCCCCCACACTGATTTCTCCCCCAAGCAACATTCCAATCAATACAACATACACAACACCGTTTTGAAGAAAACTCATCAGCCCCGCCAACACAGAAGCGAAGAAACCACGCAGACTACAGCGCTTATTCCACATCAGAATGTAGGTCTGGTAATCACGCATCATCTTGTCCAGCCAGGCCTCCATTCCGTATAGCTTTATATCCTTTGCATTGTAGAAGTCATCAGAAAGCCCCTGAAGATAGTTTTTCTTACGTTCTACCTTCTCCCACTCCTTTTTGTGCTTTTCAAAGTACTTGGGTTGCCAACTCGTAGTAAGGTAAGCCAGCATGGATGTCACACCGATTACGGCAAACACCAACGGATTCAATACAAGAAGGAAGGAAGCAAAGGTTACAATACCCAAGAGATTAATCAAGGCATTGGAAAGATCTTCCCAGAGATATTCCATTGCGCAATTTCCTTGACAGGCATCGCCCCATGCATAACCACTAAGCTCCTTGAAGTCCTGCTTTTCCGTGTTTTCATAGTCCGTTTCGTAATTCTGGAACCGACTCATATCATTCTGGTATATGGTAGTCGGATAGTAGCGCCTTGCTTTGCAACGGGAGTAAATGTATTTTTGCAACAAATCCAAAGCAAAAATAATACCAATAAACACAGCTACCGTAATCACAAGGTTCTGAAAACTTTTCCCTGCACCAATTTCATCAATCAGTGTTTTGGAAAACAACGATTCCACCAACGGACTGATTACCGCAAACGGCACCCGGGCGAAGATAAAAAACACGAAGCATTTGTCTAACCGCGTCAACTTCTTCATCGCCCATATCAGGCTGCTGAGCCTGGTATACTTTTTCTTTTGGTCTTTCTTCTCTTTTTTCATAAACACACCCTTTTCTCATCTTTTTTTCTGTTCTCACCTTATCACATACAGAAAAAAAAAGTGTATTTTGATACCAAATGTTGAAAATCTGATACAAAATGCACTTTTAAAACGTCACAATCATAACGCAGCTTACTGAGGAAGTAATACTTCCGTTGAAAAAGCCTCATCCTCCGACGCCCTCGTGATGTAACCACCGTATTTTTTTACCACTGCGTCCATTCGACTGATACCAAAGCCATGGCCCTCGCCCTTGGTACTACGGAAACTCTTCTTTTTCTTGCCGCCGGAAGTATTCGTCAGCGCAAGGTAGAGGAAATTGCCCTTCATCTCCATATAGATACGAATCAGCCGTTTTTCCACCGGAAGCTCCATGCAGGCATCTATGGCATTGTCCAAAAGATTCCCTATAATGATGCACAGGTCAATCTCCGATACACTCAAAGCTACCGGTATCTTCGTCTCTGCCTTTACAGTAATTCCGTTCTTC
Organism: uncultured Lachnospiraceae bacterium; assembly: GCA_945609985.1. Classification (GTDB taxonomy): domain Bacteria; phylum Bacillota; class Clostridia; order Lachnospirales; family Lachnospiraceae; genus Acetatifactor. The sequence goes on from CALYZQ010000109.1 coordinate 4,319, forward strand.
GTAGCAACAGACAGTTTACTGTTCAGTATGGCATCCGCCATACGGTTTCCTGTCTTGATAACCGTCTCCAAATTGGTCAGGTCATCATCCAGCATATCCAGATACCTACTAATCTCTTCGTACTCACCGTTCGCCGCATGTACTTTCATAGTCTGGATGTGATGACGATAATCATGACGCCAGCCACGCATCTTTGCGTACATATTCTCCACTTCTTCATAATGCTTCTGTAATATTTCACTTTCAAATGCTGCTACTCTTTTCGCAATCAGTTTATCGAATAACATATCTTCCCCTCTATAAATGATGTATCAGTGCCGCATGCACCTCATCATAAATCCCTCTTCGTATCGGTAACACATCACCATTTAGCATCGTCACATCAGTACGGGATACCTTCTTCACATATCTCAAACCCACAACAAAGGAACGGTGCACCTGATAAAAAGTGTCGTCCAACTGTTCCATGATTTTCGACAGTGATATCCTGCTCCGGTATACTTCATTCACGGTATGTACCTTCACATATACCTTCTCTGCTTCCACATACAGAATATCTGCAAGGGAAATTTTGATATCCGCCTCCGTTGTTGACAGGAACACAGAACGTTGTCTGTAGCTTAAGTTTTCTACGGCTTTATCAAGTACCGGGTACAATTTACGCTCATCCACCGGCTTAATCAGATAATGCAGTGCAGATACATCGAAGCCGTCACTAAAATACTCATAATATCCGGTAATAAATACAATCTGCACCATGGAATTTTCCTTACGCACTTTCTTTGCCAGATCGATTCCGGATAGGTTTTTCATCTCCACATCCAGCAACAGAATATCAAAATCCTTTTCCGCTTCATAGTGAAACAGAAAAGATTCCGCATCCGGGAATTCCTTTATCTCCAACAGATGCAGCCCTAACCTCGCCCATGCATTCACTAGCCCCAGCACATATTCTCTTTGTTCTTCTTCATCATCACAGATTGCTAACTTATATTTCATTTCTTTGACCTCAATACTAATATATATTCTATATTCACTATAACACAGAAACACACGGAATGTGCATTATCGTTTTTTGCCATAATCTCCTCCACAGATTCAATTTATCCATGTCTTTACTATAACACGCAATCACACCCGCAAACAATCCCTATCATCACTATGATTTTTTTCAAACCAATTGTTTTTTACAACTCCATACCCTTCATCACTTCCTGCCCCCTTTGATCCACAAAAAATCTCCTCCTCTAACCGTTACGATTTGAGGAGGAGATTCTATATTTTACTTAAGTTTCAGTAATCGTTAGTTAAGCAGTCTACCTACTAATTGGCGCTAGCTGCTTATGGAGTACTCGAAAGAGGGAGTAGCTATATCTTACAAAAAAACTTTTCACCACCAGCGGTAAATTAACCCCCTTTACAAAATATAAATCTGCTCTCTGAATTCTTTTTCTATCGAACAATACTCCTCATCAGAAAATGTACCTTTCTCCTTTACTTCATTCAAATATGCATCGCAGATTTCCTTTGCCTTCTCATTTTCACCGGCTCTCAAATATGCGCTCATTTTGCTGAAATAGAATTTTCTAAGCACCCAGGAGAGCGTATCGGTCACAAACTCCGGCTTTGCGGAATACGACTGAAGCACAGCCTCACACCAATCGCATATTTCAATTGCTTCGTCAATGCTTCCAAAATAGCAATAATGTGTGGATAAAGTCTGAATCTGTTGAGCGATAACATCAAACAAAAGCTTATTGAACTCTACTGCACTCTCCTTCATAGCATCAAATCCCTGTTCAAAGAAAACAAGGGACATATTGAGTTCCTCTCGGATACAATGTCCTTCCAATCCCGGAAGAACATTCACATGCTCTCTCGCGTTATCATAATCTTTCATATGAATATAAATCCACGCCAGTGCATAATGCGCTTTGTTTATTTTCTTTGAGTCATTACAATACCTGATAATATTGATACCTTTTCTGATTCCATCCTCCAGAATTGTTTTCGCTCTCTCCGGCTCATCGGATAAGAGACCTTCCATATCAATATAATAGCTTAATCCCGCCACATTCTGAACATACTTCAAAACCACATCATAGTTCATTGGATTCTTGTTAGCTTCCTCTGCCAGATACTCACACCCCCTGAGTTTACTCCTGCCGGGATTGGAAACATCCTCAAATTCCACCATTCTGTCAAAAATCTTCTTCGTAATCATATCGTCCTGACTCTGGGCATCATATCCAAGCAAGGCATCTGTAGTAATGCACAAGGTCTGGGCAATCGGTACAATCATTGACTGTCACGCGTCGAATTATAGTTCCCACCTACTGCAGCTTTACCGCAGATTAAA
>CALYZQ010000110.1 GCA_945609985.1 uncultured Lachnospiraceae bacterium
TACATGTATGGTGAGATTCCCTGCTTGAGATGCCTGACCGCAGAGGAAATCGAGGATGCTTACGAGGCAAACACAGGACACTTGATTGTAAATGAATTCAATCGCATGGGCAAGGACCCCATGGCAGTGCCCGCAGTGCTTTGCAAGAACCACGGACCCTTTGCGTGGGGTAAAGATGCTCATGAGGCAGTTCACAACGCAGTGGTTTTGGAAGAGGTTGCAAAGATGGCATACCGTGCGGAGACAATCAATCCCAGAATCCAGCCGGCACCTCAGGAGCTGCAGGATAAGCACTATTACAGAAAGCATGGCGCAAATGCCTACTACGGTCAGAATTAACTGGACGTAAATTAGGTTTTGTGTTAGTATAAAAAATAGAGCAAAAAGCGAAAGCCGTATGCTTTTTTACGGCAGAATGGAGGAGACGATGAACAATTTAGAACTGCAAAAGCGCGCGAATGATGTTCGTAAGGGCATTGTTACCGCAGTTCACAGCGCAAAAGCGGGACATCCCGGCGGATCCCTTTCCGCAGCTGATGTATTTACATTTCTTTACTTTGAAGAGATGAATATTGATCCTAAGAATCCTGATATGGAGGCAAGAGACCGTTTCGTATTGTCCAAGGGACATACAGCTCCCGGTCTGTACTCTGCACTTGCAAACAGAGGCTTCTTCCCTGTAGAGGATTTGAAGACTCTCAGAAAATTAGGTTCTTACTTACAGGGACATCCTTGTATTCATATACCCGGTGTAGATATGGCTTCCGGTTCCCTCGGACAGGGTATCTCCGCAGCAGTTGGTATGGCACTTGGTTTTAAGATGGATGGCAAGAGCAACCGTGTTTACACCTTACTTGGTGATGGTGAGATTCAGGAAGGTCAGGTATGGGAGGCAGCTATGTTCGCAGGCTTCCGCGAGCTTGACAACCTTGTAGTTATCGTTGATAACAACAATCTCCAGATTGACGGTGCTATTGATGAAGTATGCTCTCCTTATCCTATCGATAAGAAGTTTGAGGCATTCAACTTCCATGTAATCAATGCAGATGCACATGATTTTGATTCCTTGAGAGCAGCTTTTGATGAAGCTAAGGCTACCAAGGGTCAGCCTACCTGTATCGTTGTTAAGTCTGTTAAGGGTAAGGGCGTTTCCTTCATGGAAAACAACGCAGCTTGGCATGGTACAGCTCCCAATGATGAACAGTACGCTACTGCAATGGCTGATTTAGACAAGATTGCAGCAGATTTAGAGAAAGCAGGTGAAGCATAATGGCAGACGTTATTAAGATCGCAACCAGAGAAAGCTATGGTAACGCTTTGAAGGATCTCGCTGAAGAGTTCCCCAACTTAGTAGTTTTGGATGCTGACCTTGCAGCAGCTACCAAGACCGGTATTTTTAAGAAGGCATATCCCGACAGACATATCGACTGTGGTATTGCTGAGTGTAACATGATGGGCGTGGCAGCAGGTTTATCCCTGGCTGGCAAGGTTCCTTTCGTAAGCTCCTTTGCTATGTTTGCAGCAGGCCGTGCTTACGAGCAGGTTCGTAACTCTGTTGGTTACCCTAATTTGAACGTTAAAATCGGTGCTACCCATGCAGGTATTTCCGTAGGTGAAGACGGTGCTACCCATCAGTGTAACGAGGATTTGGCTCTTATGAGAACCATTCCCGGCATGGTAGTTATGTGTCCTTCCGATGATATTGAAGCTAAGGCAGCAGTTCGTGCAGCACTTGAGCATGAAGGTCCTGTTTACATCCGTTTCGGACGTGCAGCAGTTCCTGTAATTAACGATAAGCCTGATTACAAGTTTGAAATCGGTAAGGGTACCGTAGTTCGTGAGGGTAAGGATGTTACCATCGTAGCAACCGGTATTTGTGTAGACTCCGCTATCGGCGCAGCTGAGAAGCTTGCAGCAGACGGAATTGATGCAGAGGTTATCAACATCTGTACCATCAAGCCTCTTGATGAGGAGCTCATCTTAAAGAGTGCAAAGAAGACCGGCAAGGTGGTTACCGTAGAATAGCATTCCGTTATCGGCGGTCTGGGAAGTGAAGTTTGTGACTGCGTATGTGCAAACCTTCCTACTCCCGTTAAGAAGATTGGTATGCAGGATATCTTCGGTGAGTCCGGTTCCGCAGGTGCTCTGATTGAGAAGTACGGTCTGGACGCTAACGGCGTTTACAAGTCTGTAAAAGAGTTTATGTAAATTGCAAAACATATATATAAGACAGTCGGGCCTGCGGACCCGGCTGTTTTGCGTTGGATAAGATTTATTTAAATGGGAAGTGCGTGCCAAGGGTGGGCGGTTTTTAAGCATTGCATATGATGTTTGAAGAGAATGCGGGGGAGGGATACTATGATACCGCAGGCACGCTTCCGCTACGGTTCGCAACGCAACGGTACTAAGCTCGAAGGCGAAAGAACCGCCATGACCTCGCTAAGTGCCGGCGTGCTCACAGTGCACTGCGGACACCATAGTATCCCTACCCGCTGTCTTCTCAATTATCACAGAGCAATGCTTGAAAATGCAGCCATCCTTCACAACGAACACCCTCCCCACCCTTGACACGCACTTCCCTTTCAACAAACCTCCTGAAATGCAAAAAGAAAGGGGGCAGACTATGCTTAAGCCGAGCAGTTTCGGTTTGGGGCAAAGATTATAACAAAGAGCATCATGACTGTCAATGGAAAAGTAGTCGAATTAATTGGAATGTTGTTCGAATTATTATTCTAATACATTTCGATAATTATTCCACTCAATTCGACTGTTTTTCCATTGCATAATTTGTCGTAGCTTGTTAATGTCAGATTGTTGACAGGTACCGTTAATATGTTACTGAAAATATTATTTGATTGAAGAAAGGAATAATGATATGATTTAAAAAAAGATATCAAAAGTAGTGGCAATGAGTTTGTTGATGGTTTCAATGCTAGGAGACACTGCATTAGCGGCGCCGCTTATATCACCAGTTGATTGTATGCACAATTGGATATGGACAGGAAACCCCAATATCAGTTCTTGGTCATATACACATGCGGCAAATACAGGCGAAGGATCTTGCTTTGTTTATTGTTGGGTATCTACTGAGTATCCACAGTGTACAAAATGCGGAATAAAAGGTGCTGTAAATGAATTTCTACATGAAACCCATACTTATTGTGAATAGAGTGATAAGTAACTACATGTAATGGAGGTATATCGTGAAAAACAGATTTAAGGCATCATTAATAGGAGGTGTTTTTATACTGCTGAGCCTAACCGGTTGCAATAAGGAAAAGGAAGTAGTCGCAGAGGAGGCGGTGTCAAAATATACCTATGTCGACTGGGAACAGGGCTTTCAGAAGGGAGCACTTTCTGAAGGTAATCAACTGTATTCCACGGACTATTGGGAATTGTCTCATAATCCGCCGGAAGATTACACTTATTCCAGAGTGGTAGATATCAGACGAGCGGGTGATGATTATCTGGATTGTTGTAGATATACTGTGGGTGAAGAAATTACATATTACATGGAAACGGTGTCAATGAGTGGAGGAGAGGCTACCTACTGTAAGCTGAGTCTAGGGGATTGGGGATTTGACAGCGATTATATATGGGGCTTTGATGCTTGGCGAGAAAACTGTTACTTTGGCGTAGGCGTATATGAAAAGGAAGCGGAGAATTGGGATGTTCTGCCAAAGCAGTGTTACATAGTAACAGCAGATAGAGAAGGCAGTCTGCAATCGCAACTTGAGATAACGGACGGTTTGCTGGATCTGGAGGCTGAAGGTAGATTACAGGCTCTGTACGTTGATGGAAGTGGTTATATTTATGTCTATACCAGAGATATGCAGAATCGAGAAAGCCTATATATTTTGGATAAAGAGGGCAAGGCAATTACCTCCTATGTCTGCGCCGTTGCCTCCAAGGATATGATTTTTGACCCGGTGCGGGATGACAGTGGAAGAATCTTTTTCCCGGTTAAAGACTCTACCGAACGGGCAACCAGACTTTTATGGAAGAATGCTGCAGGTGAAATAACAGAGCTTTCTCGATTTGATAATGCAACCATAGAGACTTGGTACACCATGCGTGGCAGTGAATTGTACTATGTGGAAAAGGGCGGTATTGTTAGGTGGGATGTTGTTTCCGATGTGAGGGAAACCATCTATCATTTGCAGGAAAACGGTATTGATGACCCGCTTGTTACCTCTTTGTATTGGGATGAGTCGGGAAATGCTTACCTGCGTTATACTTCAAAGACAGAGGACTGGGTGAGCAAGCTATCGTGGGAGAAGCCGAAGCTTAATGAGCCTGTCAATATCGGTATACTTCAAAACGGACAGGAAGTGAAGTTTGTGGAAAGTGCCATGGCAATCTTTAGCAGAAAGCATCCCGAGTATCCGATAACTGTGGATGTAACAGCGGGCAAAGAAGAAAGTATGAAGGACAGGGTATTGATTGATGTGATGAACGGCTCCGGTCCTGATGTGCTTTACCTATCCTACGAGGATTTGGAACGCTTGCAAAAGAAGGATGCGTTGGTGCAGATAGATGATTTAATTTCTGATGCGGTCAGCAATGAGTTGTTGCCCGGAGTGAAGGATTTTGGCAGGATAGATGGGAAGCTTTATGGAATGCCCATCGGAGTGACGATTGCCACCATGTTTACCAACAGGGAAGTATGGGATAAAGCAGGCTGGTCTATGGAGGATGTATTGCAGCTTCTTAAGGAACGCCCTGAGACTACAAGTATTTTTGCTTCTCAATATGGCTTCTGTGAACCACGGGAAATGTTAAGTTGTCTATTACAGTATGATTTGGAGCAACGAAAGTCACCCTTTGTGGATTGGGAGAAGGGAGTAAGCTGCTTTGAAGCAAATGATTTTATGGCCCTTTTGGAAACCGTAAAGTATTATAATGTGCTTCAATATGAGATTCTTGATAATGATGTGGTAGGCAGGGTTAGAAACGGTACGGCTCTTGCGTATTATACCACCTGGCTGGATGGTGAAGACTATTTCAGGTTGAGGGATGAAATGGGTCCGGACAGCTATGCTGTAGGAACTCCCACAGAAGGCAAACAGGGAAGCTATCTGCTTGCAGATGGTCTGTTGGTAATCAATAGAAACATCAAAGAAGAGAAGCTGGAAGCTGTCAAGGAACTGTTTACCTATCTGTACAGCAGGGATTGTCAGAAGCGAATGCATAATACCATAAGCGTGTTGAAGGATATGGTGGATTCCAGAGTATGGTATAATGAGCATGAAGGGAAATATTATTGGTTGGATGGCAGTGATGTGTGGAATGGGTTGCCCCAGAAAGAAGATGGTACTACTTATACGGAGGAGTTTAAAGAGCTTTTGGAGCGTGCAGTGCCCTTTAAGGGGTCAGGTCCTCTGTTTGATATTGTCTGGGAAGAGTCTATGGCATTTTTCTATAACGATAAGGATGCACTGACAGTAACCAGAATGATTGATAACCGTGTTCAGTTGTATTTGGATGAGAATAAGTAAGGGATATAAACGGCTCCTATGTGATTGCACAGGAGCTGTTTACTGTGTTACAATTTCAAGTAAAATAAAGCTATATAAGTTTAGGAGGTTACCAAATGTCATACATAACAGTAGCAGGCAAGAATATTTATTATGAAGAATATGGTTCAAAGGAAAAACCGACCCTTGTATATATGCACGGGGGTCCGGGAGAAAGCTGCCTTACATACACTTATCAGGCACAGAAATTGGGAGAATATTTCCATGTTATCAGCTTTGATCAATATGGGGTGTTTCGTTCGGATGCTATCCCGGAAGAGCTGAAAGCCGGGGTAAAATATCATGTCGAGCTTATCGAACAAATGAGAGTAGCCCTTGGCATAGAAAGTTGGATACCGCTGGGACATTCCTTCGGAGGAATGCTGGCACTCCTCTATGCACACACTTATCCCGAAAATGTTGATGCAGTCATTTATGATTGCCCTATGTGGAGTACGTTATACACCTCGAAGGCGATTGCAAAAGCAACGCTTCCGTATTTTGAACAGAAGGATATACCCGAGCAGATAGCAATTTGCAAGGATATTCTGAAAGACGATATCCCTTCAAAGGAAGCTTTCGACAACCCTATGAGAAAAGATATGAATGAGGAAGTTCAACGATAATGCCAAGCCAAAGAAAAGAGTGAGAAAAACAAAAAAATAAACGAACATCATACAGAACCGAATGTCACAGAGGATTGTTGGACCAAATTTATTACGTTTACAAAGAAGCTTCGTGAAGAGGATGACTTTTACGAGAACTATCTGCCAAAGCTTGCGGAAATAGACAAGCCACAGTTGCTTATTGTGGGTGAATATGATATGACCTGTGGTGAATATGAGCAGCAGTATTTTTCCCAAAATGTTCCTAATGGGAGGATGGAGATACTCATAGGAAGTGCGCACCTTTCATGGTTTGAGCAACCTGAAAAATACACGGAATTGATAAAGCAGTTTGTTCTTTCCTGAAATATATAGTAAATGGTAAAAACGCCCAAAATCATCTAAATCCCCTACAAGTCAAAAAGCAAGTACATAAGTAACAAATGCGCCTACAGAACAAATCTGCAGGCGCATTCATAA
>CALYZQ010000111.1 GCA_945609985.1 uncultured Lachnospiraceae bacterium
CCTTATCTTCACACAGATCTCTTTATTGTATATCATTATCCTCTTCCCTGCCGACCCCCCGTCGTGCCCAGAACGCCAGTTTCTATCATGGTATCCCCTCCCCGGTCACGATGCCGCCTTACCCTCCATGCAAAATCGAAACATATTGATTCATAGGTCCGGAATCAGTATAATTTAGATGATACAGTAACATTCACATACAATTAGAGGAAGGAATTGACCATGATTAATACATTGCGCAACAAAATCAACGAATATTTTGTGGGAAAGGAAGCGGTTGTGGAGGACATCCTTGTATGTCTTCTGGCAGGAGGACATGTGCTTTTGGAGGATGTGCCGGGTGTGGGTAAGACTATGCTGGCCCGTACGCTGGCAAAATCCATTGACTGTAGCTTTGGCAGAATCCAGTTTACGCCGGATACCCTTCCGTCAGATGTGGTAGGATTATCTGTTTACAATATGAAGACCGGTGAATTTGAATATCGGGAAGGCTCGATTATGCATCAGATTATTCTTGCGGATGAAATTAACCGTACTTCGCCCAAAACCCAGGCAAGCCTCTTGGAGGCTATGGCGGAGAGGCAGGTTACGGTAGACGGTATAAATTATGAGCTTCCCGGTCCGTTCATGGTTATTGCGACCCAGAATCCGGTAGAATTTCTGGGGACTTATCCGCTTCCGGAGGCGCAGATGGACCGCTTTATGATGCGGTTATCCATCGGTTATCCGGAGAGTACGGATGAGATGCAGATGACCCGCAATTATTTGGAAGGCAAAACGGTGGAAGCGGTGACAAGTGTGTGTACTGCGGAGGATATCCTGAATATGCAGGAAGAGGTGCGCCGGGTATATGTCAGTGACGGGTTGCTTGGGTATGTGCAAAATATAGTGGAAAGTACAAGGAAAGAGCAGCGATTTGTTATGGGAGCAAGCCCGCGTGCAACGTTGCTTATGGTGCGCGCGGCGCAGGCAAAGGCATATTTGTCGGGAAGAGATTTTGTAAAGCCGGATGACGTGAAGGCGGTTGCAGTAAATACCCTGCATCACAGATTGACCCTGACACCGGAGGCAAAGATACATAAAGAGAATTTGGACGGAATTTTAAAGAGTCTGCTTTTGCAGGTGAGGGTTCCGGTAGAGTAGGATTTATTTTATGAAGAAAAACAGATTGTTTTTACTATTATTATGGATATTGTCCCTGGTGGGTATCAGCTTTTACGGCGGACCTGTGAGCTATGGGTTCTTCATTATGGTGACCATGGTTCCGGTGATTTCTTTGATATATCTTTTGTGCGTGTTTATCCGGTTCCGCATTTATCAGGAGCTGGACAGTAACAGTCTGGTGAGCAATCAGACGGTACCTTTCTATTTCACGTTGCAAAATGAAGACTATTTTACCTATTCCGGAGTCAGAGTAAGCTTCTTTTCCTCCTTTTGTGCCATTCATGATTTGGAGGACAATGTGGAGTACGAGTTGCTTCCGGGCACCGGTATCCGCAGGGAAACAGGTCTGGTGTGCAGATACAGGGGCGAATATGAGGTGGGTATTGAAAAAGTGCGGATTCAGGATTGCTTTAGGCTGTTTCAAATTACGTACCGCAACAGAGAGACTCTGCGGGTGATGGTAAAGCCTAATCGTGTACAGCTATCCGGCTTAAAAAGTGTGGAGGATTTGCTTGCGACAACAGGAGAAAGCCGTCAGAAAAAAACAGAGCCGGACGTGCTTGTGAGAAAGTATGCGCAGGGGGATGATATCAGACACATGCATTGGAAGGCCACTGCGGCTTCCGGACAGTTATTGGTGCGTAACAGAATCGGCGAGGAACAGCAGGGGGTGACAATCCTTATGAGCACCTGCCGCTTCAGTAAAAAGCAGACAGAATATCTGCCGCCGGAGAATAAAATTTTGGAGACAGCGCTGGCGTTGACCTATTATTTTGTGAACAAAAAGATACCTGTCAGAACCTGCTACATGGAAGAACATGCGGTAGAAACGGTAACTGAGAGTGTGGATAGATATGACAGTTATTATGAACAGCTTTCAGCAATCTCCTTTGAGGAGAATTATACGGACGAAGCGCTGTTTACGAAAGTAGGGCAAAGCGGGCTTGTAAATGCAGGCAGGCTTGTCTTTTTTGTGCTACAAAAATGGTCCTCGGAGGCCGTTTCCATGGCAGAATTTTTGAATCAGAATAACATTCCCGTGGTCGCGTACATCATTACGGATTCCATGGAAGAACAAATACATACCGGACGACTGTCGCGTACAAGCATCGTGACTGTTGCCCCGGATGACAAGCTTGCGGAGGTATTGTAATGATTCCTTACCTGTATGATTTTTTATATATCATTCCGTTATCGCTTGCATCCATGACTTTGTGCTGTACTTACAGCGGAGCGGAAGAAATTGCTTTTTCAAGATATGCGGTGACATTGGTTACAGCAGTGATTTTGGTGTGTCTGAAGCAGATGGAGAATAGGGGAAGACTGATTCTTTCCGGGACAGTTACCATTGTGCTTGCAGGCGTTATTTTGGTACAAAAAAATGGGGAGAGGCTCACTTTTTTGCTTGAAAACAGGTGGGTACTGCAAATGATACTGTTTGCTCTCGTCAGCTTTTTGGTAGGCCGGCTGATGATAGCATTCAGGCGGGCAAGGCTTGGAACAGCGCCTTTTTTGATAGGGATATTGTGTTTTACCATGGTGCAGGGATACAAGCCGCCATCCGTAGGAGTGGCATGTCTGTTGTTTGTGTTGCTTTTGGTATATGCGGAGGAGATACAGCTTCATTGGGAAAAGAGAGGAGATACCGACGCAAGGAAGCATCTTGTGTATATCGCCCCGTTTTTGTTGATTGGATTTTTCACGGTGGCTGTAGTACCGGCACCCGAAAAGCCTTATGACTGGCATTTCGCAAAGGTTTTGTGGGAGAGGGCAAAAGACGGTTTTACAGCACTTGTTGATACGCTGTTTACAGGAGGTACAGAGGATTATGAAAGTGCACTTATCGGATTTTCAGAGAGCGGAAGGCTGGCAGGAGATGTGAGTGCGAACCCCAAGCAGGTTATGGAGGTTGTTTATAATCAGGGAGCAGGTGCGAATATTTATCTGGTGGGAAAGGTGTTTGATACCTTTGACGGAAGAGAGTGGACGGCAAAGAATGAATCCGAAGCAGATGAGAGGACACTGGATACCCTGGAGACTTTATATGCGGTGACGGCTTATGATGAGGCCCATCCGGAGGATTATGTGAGACCGGTGTCAATCGATGTCCGTTTCTTACGTTTCCGTACAAAGTATATGTTTGCACCGTTAAAGACCTTGGAGAGAACCTGTGATTCGGATAAATTAGTGTCCTATGAGCAGGGAGAGAACCTTTTGTTTTCAAAGACTGTGGGCAATAAGACCTCTTATGATATAAAGTACTACCGTATGAATGAGGGGCATACGGTCTTCACAGAGTTTTTAGAAGCAGAGCATGCTGATAATGAGGCGATTTGGAATAAGGTTGCGGGAGAACAATATTCTTATGAGGAATTACTTGCACACCGTGACAGGATTTATCAATATTATCTTCCTCAGACATCAATATCAGCCAAAATGCAGGCGTATTTGCAAAGCGTTACGGCAGATGCAGACAGTGATGTACAAAAGCTCAAAGCTATCGAACAGCATTTGCAGGAGCTTGCCTATTCCGATACTCCGGGAGCACTTTCGGAGCAAATAGAGGATGCGGAGGATTATCTGGATTACTTTATCTTTGAAAATCCCTACGGATATTGCAGCCATTTTTCCACGGCATTTGTACTGATGGCACGTGCAGAGGGAATTCCGACGCGTTACGTTCACGGATACCGTATCCCTGTGGAGCAGACCGGAAGAACAACCATAACATCTGAAATGGCTCATGCATGGCCGGAAGCATACATAGAAGGTGTGGGCTGGATTGCCTTTGAGCCTACACCCGGATATAAGAGGGTGACTTCCTGGAAGACTTATGCCCAAAAACAGGAAGAGATGGCGGCGGCAGGAATGTTGCCGGGGACAACGCCCACGCCGGAGGAATCGCAAGATGCACCGGATGTTATGGAAAAAGAAGAGGGAAAGGCATCGGGAGTAAGATGGTACATGATAGCAGTGCCTGCTGTGCTATGTCTTCTGTTTTTAGCAGTTGCAGTGATGTGTGACATTGTCATTAGAAGAAAGCGGTACGAAGAGCTAAACGATGCCGGGAAGCTTCGCCAACTGTGTAAAAACAATATGGCCCTGCTTAAGATACTTGGGGTTTCCCTACTTCACGGAGAGACCTTGGAGGAGTTTGAGAAGAGGGCTGAGAAATTGGTGCCTAAGGAGGCATTATCCTTTATTGAATGTTACGAAAGCATTTTATATACAGCGCAAACAGGAAATGAAGCAATGAGGAAGCAGGCAGAGAGAGCTAATGAAAAGCTGCTTTTTCTGGTGAAGGAGAAAAAAGGTTTTTGGTTTAGAATTATTTTAGAATTATTTTCCGTAAAATCTGTTGACAATACAAATCCTAAGTGATATTTTATGGTAAGAAGATGTTAGCACTCCCTCGAGTTGAGTGCTAACAATCAAAAAAACAAGCCGACACTGTGACAGCAACAACCTTAAAAAGGAGTGATGGAATGCAGTTGGATGAGAGAAAGACGAAGATTTTGCAGGCTGTTATCCGCAATTATTTAGAGACAGGTGAACCGGTAGGCAGCAGGACAATTTCAAAGTACACCGACTTAAATTTAAGCTCCGCCACCATTCGCAATGAGATGGCAGACTTAGAGGAGATGGGTTACATTTTACAGCCTCACACCTCTGCAGGCAGAATTCCTTCCGACAAGGGCTACCGCTTCTATGTGGATGCCATGATGGCAGAGAAGGAGCGAGAGGTTGTAGAGATGAAGGAAATGCTTTTGGAGCGTCAGGATAAGATGGAGATGCTTTTAAAGCAGGTGGCGAAGGTGGTAGCACAGAATACTCAGTATGCAGCCATGATTTCAGCTCCCCAGACCCATGGCAACAAGGTGAAATTCATTCAGCTTTCCAGAGTGGATGCAGGTCAGATACTGGCAGTGATTGTGGTGGAAGGCAATGTAATTAAGAATAATATTCTCTCCGTTACGGAGGAGCTTTCCGATGAGACGCTGTTAAAGCTGAATATTTTGTTTAACACTCATTTAAACGGCTTGTCCATAGGAGAAATCAGTCTTGGCATGATATCGGCCATGAAGCAGCAGGCAGGTATTCACAGCGATATCGTCAGCGAGGTGATTGATGCGGTGGCAGAGGCAATCAAGGCTGAGGAGGATTTGGAAATCTACACCAGCGGTACCAACAATATTTTTAAGTACCCTGAGCTGGCAGATCACTCCAGAGCAAGCGAGCTGATAAATACCTTCGAGGAGAAACAGCTTCTTAGCAGCCTGGTGCAGAATACCCTGACGGATGAACAGAGCACAGGTATTCAGGTCTACATCGGTGATGAGACGCCGGTACAAAGTATGAAGGACTGCAGCGTTGTGACGGCAACCTATGAATTAGCAGAGGGTATGCGCGGAACCATCGGTATTATCGGTCCCAAACGAATGGATTATGACAAGGTAGTTGGTACCCTGAGAACACTTCAAAACCAATTAGATGAATTGTATAAAAAACATGATGAATAACTACAATATTTACGATAGAAAGGAAGGGCGAGCATGGCAGAGCAGGAAAAAGAAATTTTAGAAGAAGCCGAAGAGAGCATCGTCGAAGAAGCAGAAGCTGAAACAGAAGTGGAGGCGGATGCAGAGGGCAAGAGCAAGGCTGACAAGAAAGCTGCTAAGAAGCAGGCAAAGCAGGATAAAAAAGCAGATGTCTACAAGGAGCAGATAGAACAGCTGGAGGATAAGGTAAAGCGTCAGCTGGCTGAGTTTGAAAATTTCCGCAACAGAACGGAGAAAGAAAAGCAGGCAATGTTTGAGACGGGAGCAAAGAGTGTTATTGAAAAGATACTTCCCGTGGTTGACAACTTTGAGAGAGGACTTGCAACGGTTCCCGAAGACAAGAATGAAGATCCCTTTGTGGACGGTATGAACCGCATTTATAAGCAGATGCTTACAGAGCTTGAAAACATCGGTGTAAAGCCTATCGAAGCATTAGGCTGCGAGTTTGATCCCAATCTTCACAACGCAGTAATGCAGGTGGAGAGCGAGGAGTATGAATCCGGCGTGGTTGCGCAGGAGCTTTTAAAAGGTTATACCTATCGCGAGAATGTGGTAAGACATTCCATGGTAGCAGTAGTACAGTAACTATACTAAATCATCTCATAAATAAAAGGAGGAAAATAACATGGGTAAGATTATTGGTATTGACTTAGGAACAACCAACAGCTGTGTAGCCGTTATGGAAGGTGGTAAGCCCACCGTTATCGCTAACGCAGAAGGTGCAAGAACAACTCCTTCCGTTGTAGCATTTACAAAGACAGGAGAGAGACTGGTAG
>CALYZQ010000112.1 GCA_945609985.1 uncultured Lachnospiraceae bacterium
AGAGGGTAAGAAGGGACTCGTGCTCTACGACGAAGAACTTGAGATTGACCTTGATAACATTGCAGCTCTGATTCAAGAGTATCCGGAAAATTGACGGTATGACACACAGGTGAGGTGGCAGTTTGGGATGCTTCTCATAAGACCCTTGAAAGACGTCGGTACTTGGCGAGGTGTTGTCGAGCCTAGTACCGCTACGTTTGTAGTTGTGGATAAATGTGCGAGTAATGTGGTGGGCATTAAGGAGAATTGCTTTGCAATTCTCTTAAGCAGTGCGCTGCCGAGCGCACTGCTATTCACGGAGCGGGAGCGTGTCGGCTTGAGAAGTATCCCATTCTGCTACCATACCTGTGTATTATTATATCTCAAATATCCGGGCTGAAATTTCCCATTGCATCAACCCTCACTTTCCTTTATAATATCACTTGATGTATGCAAATTCCCTATTAAAGGGAGTTGCCACATAATATAACGAACAAAATGCAAAACAGGAGGCACGTTATGATAGAATTAATACAGGGCGGCGTTTATCTGGTAAACGGGACAGAAATGATTCCTGACAGTCCGGAGGCACAGGCCGCTATTACAGCAAAGACAGGTAAGACTGTAACCAGGGAGGAGGCTTCCCAAAGTACCATCGCATATGGTATCTTAAAGGAGCATAATACCTCCGGCAATATGGATAAGCTTAAGATTCGTTTTGACAAGCTGACCAGCCATGATATCACCTTTGTAGGTATTATCCAGACAGCAAGAGCTTCAGGGCTGCAGAAGTTTCCCATGCCCTATGTCCTGACAAACTGTCACAATTCCCTTTGTGCGGTAGGTGGTACCATCAATGAGGATGACCACATGTTTGGTCTTAGCTGTGCAAAGAAGTACGGCGGTGTTTATGTACCCCCTCATCAGGCGGTGATTCATCAGTATGCAAGAGAGATGCTTGCAGGCGGAGGTAAGATGATTCTGGGCTCCGATTCCCATACCCGTTATGGTGCCCTTGGTACCATGGCAATGGGAGAGGGTGGTCCTGAGCTTGTAAAGCAGCTTTTAAATCAGACCTATGATATTAATATGCCCGGAGTAGTGGGCGTGTATTTAAAGGGCGCTCCCGTAAAGGGTGTTGGTCCTCAGGACGTGGCACTTGCCATTATCGGTGCCGTATTTAAGAATGGCTTTGTAAAGAATAAGGTGATGGAGTTCGTTGGCCCCGGCGTGGCAAATCTCAGTGCTGATTTCCGTATCGGTATTGATGTAATGACCACTGAGACCACCTGCCTTTCCTCCATCTGGCAGACAGATGAACAGATTCAGGAGTTCTATGAGATTCACGGGCGTAAGGAGGAGTATCAAAAGCTACAACCCGGACAGGCTGCTTACTATGACGGCATGATTGTTGTGGATTTGGACAAGGTACGCCCTATGATTGCAATGCCCTTCCATCCCAGCAATACCTATACTATTGAGGAGCTGAATGCCAACCTGATGGATATTCTGGATGAGACAGAGAAGCGTGCATTGGTCAGCCTTGACGGTGCTGTGGAGTTCAATCTGAAGAACAAGGTGAAGAATGGTAAGTTTATGGTTGACCAGGGTATCATCGCAGGCTGTGCCGGCGGTGGCTTTGAGAATATCTGTGCAGCAGCTGATATTTTGAAGAATCAGTTTATCGGTGCAGACAGCTTTACCCTGAGCGTTTATCCTGCTTCCATGCCTGTATATATGGAGCTTGTGAGAAATGGCTGTGCAGCAGCTATTATGCAGAGCGGTGCTATCATGAAGACTGCTTTCTGCGGTCCCTGCTTCGGTGCTGGAGATACCCCTGCTAACAACGCATTCAGTATCCGTCACTCCACCAGAAACTTCCCCAACCGTGAGGGAAGCAAGCTGCAGAACGGTCAGATTTCTTCTGTTGCACTTATGGATGCACGTTCCATTGCAGCAACTGCAGCAAACAAGGGTATTCTTACTCCTGCTACTGATTTTGACGGTACCATCGGACAGTATAAGTATCACTTTGATTCTAAGATATATGCAAACCGTGTATTTGATTCCAAGGGTGTTGCTAACCCTGAGGAGGAAATTCACTTTGGACCCAATATCAAGGATTGGCCTGCAATGGGCGCACTTCCGGAGAATATGGTGCTTCGTGTGGTAAGTGAAATTCATGACCCCGTAACCACTACTGACGAGCTGATTCCTTCCGGTGAGACCTCTTCCTATCGTTCCAATCCTCTGGGACTTGCAGAGTTTACCTTGAGCCGTAAGGATCCCAACTATGTAGGTCTGGCAAAGGATATTCAGAAGGCTGAGAAGGCTAGAATGGCAGGAGAGCATCCTTGCCAGGCACATCCCGATGTAAAGCCTGTTATGAGCGTTGTTAAGAAGACCTTTGCAGATGCAAGCCATGAAAATACAGGATTTGGTTCTACCATCTTTGCAGTGAAGCCCGGTGACGGATCTGCACGTGAGCAGGCAGCTTCCTGTCAGAAGGTACTTGGCGGTTGGGCAAACATTGCTAATGAATATGCTACCAAGCGTTACCGCTCCAACTTGATTAACTGGGGTATGCTTCCTTTCCTGATTGAAGAAGGTGAGCTTCCCTTCAAGAACCTTGATTATCTGTTTATCCCCGGTATCAAGAAGGCTGTGGAGGAAAAGGCAGCAGTAATTAAGGCATATGTGGTAGGAGAAGAGTCTCTGAAGGAGTTTGAACTTCATCTGGGAGAACTGACTGATGAGGAGCGTCAGATTATTTTGAAGGGCTGTCTCATCAACTATAACCGTGTATAATAAATTGGAGAGTTACCATGGAATTTAACAAACCCGTATCAAATCCTATGTTGGCAGGTGCCATAGAGCTTTTAAAGCAGGATGAAGAAAAATATAAAAAAATGTTTTGGGCAGAGGTGTTGAAGGCTGAATATATTACGCCGGTTATGATTACACCGCCACCTTTACGCGGAAAAAACGGCGGTATGAGAATAACGGAAGGCAGCAATATTCAGTTTTCCACTATCGGAACAGAGGAAGGGAATAAATATTTGATGGCATTTACGGACAAAAAGGAGTACGACAAGTGGAAGCCGAATGCCGAGAAGTATATATTTACCCTGAACATTGATGATTATATAGGGTTGTTGCTTAAGAGGGACAAAGAAGGTAACCCCAACGATACACAAGGATTTATTATCAACCCCTACGGTTGCAATATTATTGTGTCAAAAGAAATGCTCGCAACTTTAATTCCCATGCGAAACTAAAGTTTTTCAAATGTGTGACGATATAATTATTACAGGATGGCTGTGAGGCCGACAGTCATCCGAGTAATAGTGACACCAAGGATGGTATTTGTACAGTAAAATGGATTTTGCTGTGACGATAGCATCCTTTTTTAGTGGGAACAGGAGGAAAGTACATAATTGAAAATCGATTCCGGAACAATAGGAATGGAATCCGCGAGAAGTTATAAGACTTCTTACGTAACGACAAGACGTTTCGAGATAAAGGAGTATCAAAACGCCGTAAACACCGCAATTACAGACGGTGAGGAAGATGAATTGCAGGAGCAGATGGGAACTTCAAAGGAGCAGGAGGATATGTCCGGTGAGGTTACGGAAGTGGTAACACCCTGGCAG
This sequence comes from uncultured Lachnospiraceae bacterium, assembly GCA_945609985.1. Lineage (GTDB taxonomy): Bacteria > Bacillota > Clostridia > Lachnospirales > Lachnospiraceae > Acetatifactor. Next base: position 3,633 of record CALYZQ010000112.1, read on the forward strand.
GAACGCTATTCAATTCCTGTGGGACGCGTGAATTTCCGTTCTTCTGCTGACCAAACCATAAACGATTTGCGTCAGTATACGGTCCGCTATATTTTTGACATGCTTTTTGCGGCAAGAAGAGAGCGATTTGGTAAATGGATGGAGATTAACGGTTGGGGCAGTATGCAGAGTGGAAGTATGGCAGATATTAATTCAGGGCAGGTTTCTGCATCACAAACCACAAATATTCAGCAGACATCCAATGCTCAGAACGGCTTGTTTGTGACCAACATGAGAGTGCTGAATTACAGCCAGGAGACCATGTATGTGGAGGAAGAGAACACTTCATTCTCAACAGTTGGTACAGTGCGGACTGCGGACGGCAGGGAAATAAACTTTAATGTCGAGGTGGCAATGAGCAGAAGATTTGAGCAGTATTATCGCGAAGACCTGCAGCTTGCAACCTTTCAGATGTGCGATCCGCTTGTTATTAATCTGGACACGGATGCGACAGAACTTTCCGATCAAAAGTTTTTCTTTGACATTGACGTTGATGGGGAAGAAGATGAAATTTCCATGCTTTCAGGGAGTAGCGGTTATCTGGCTCTGGATCAAAACGGAGACGGCATTATCAATGATGGCAGTGAATTGTTTGGTACAAAAAGCGGAGACGGTTTTGCTGATTTGGCAAAACATGATGAAGATGGAAACGGTTGGATAGACGAAAATGATGCCATTTGGTCAAAACTGCAAATCTGGTGTAAGGATGAAAACGGTAAAGATATTCTGTACCGTTTGGCAGACAAGGGTGTGGGAGCCATTTGTTTACAAAATGCGGCGACAGATTTCACTTTGAAAAAGGAAAACGGAGACACAAGCGGAGCAATCCGTAAGACCGGCATTTTTCTTTATGAAAATGGTAATGTAGGAACGATACAACATGTGGATGTAGCAAAATATCTGAAACAGGCGTAATTAGTAATTATAGGAAAGGCACTCCGAGACAAAGGAGTGCTTTTCATTTATTCAAAAATAAAAAAGTATAAATCTTTGCATTCCGGAAAAACTAGGAAAGAAAACAAGATTCAGCTCTAGTTTTGAAGGAAGGAAAGATGATGATGAGAAGAAATAGAAGAAGTAATATAAAAAAGGAAAGAGCGATTATGATTACGTCATCCGCTCTTGTGCTGGCAGCGCTTACCATGACAGGTTTATACATTAAGAATCAGAATGAACAGTCAGAGGATGATGGATACTCTATTGACTTTACGGCATTGGAGAACAGTACAGATGACAAGTTTCAGGAGATTGCCCGCAATGAAGGAATCAGTATTGAAGAAGAAATAGACCGGATTGTAAATGACGACGCGTTGGACTATATGCCTGTGGAGGTGGGCTCCGGAGACGTAGAAATTCCCGGACTTACGGACAAAGTGTCCAATAAGCAGGAGCAGATAACAGATACAAAGATTGTGGAAGAAACTCCGATGGAAGAGGTTGTGATGCAGGAACCTCCAGTAGAAGAAGCTCCCATTGAAGAAGATGTAACTGTGGAACCTGCCCAGGAAGCACCTGTTTTAAGCTTCGCAGAAGAAAATGGTCTGGTAAGACCCGTTGCTGGAGAGATTCTTATGCATTACAGCATGGATGGCAGTGTTTATTTTAAGACATTGGATCAGTATAAGTATAACCCGGCAGTTATCTTTTCCGCAGCGGAAGGTACTCAGGTTAGCGCTTGTGCACAGGGAAAGGTAATTGATATTTTTACGGATGCACAAATCGGGCAGGCAGTAACTTTGGATTTGGGTAACGGTTATCATGCAACCTATGGACAGCTTAGAGATATTGGCGTGACCTTAGACAGTTATGTGGAAGCAGGAGAAATTATCGGCTTTGTGGCAGGACCGACCAAGTATTTCAGTCTGGAGGGAAGCAATCTTTATTTCAAACTGACCAAAGACGAAGCAGCAGTGAATCCTGAAGATTTATTTAGATAGTTTAGTATCATCCGCAGGCCCGTGGGCTTGCGGATGTTTTATCGAATAAAACGGTATGTCAAGAGGGCTGTCGTTTATGATATGTGGAGGTGCGTATGTACATTACAGGTGGTAAAATTTTGACGATGGCAGGAGAAGAAATAGAAGATGGTGTAATACACATTTTAGATGGTAAAATCAGGGCGGTGGGAAGAAACGGAGAGGTGCCCTGTGAGCCGAAGGAGGGTGAGCGTGTCATCCATATAAAGGCTGGTATCATCATGCCGGGAATCATTGAGCCTCATTGTCATATGGGTATTACGGAAGAAAAGAAGGCAATGGAGGGAGATGACTGCAATGAAACGGTAAACCCCATCACTCCTTATCTTCGTGCGATTGATGCCATAAACACGATGGATGCGGCATTTGATGATGCGGTGCGGGCAGGAATTACGGCAGCCATGATTGGTCCGGGAAGCGCCAATGTTGTTGGAGGACAATTTGCCCTGTTAAAGACAAAGGGGAGAAGAGTAGATGATTTGATTGTGAAAGCTCCGGCAGCCATGAAGGTTGCTTTTGGAGAGAATCCCAAAGTGAATTATTCGGGTCAGAATAAGAGTCCCTCTACCCGCATGGCAATTGCTGCAATGCTTAGACAGGAGCTTTCGGAAGCAAAGGAATATTACGAGAAAAAGAAACGGTCTCAAAGAGATAAATCTGACTTTGAGAAGGATTTTGCCAAGGAGTGTTGGATACCAGTGCTTACGGGAGAGATTCCGTTAAAGGCACATGCACACAGAGTGGATGAC
>CALYZQ010000113.1 GCA_945609985.1 uncultured Lachnospiraceae bacterium
ACAAACGGATACCACAACTGCAAACATGGTATATACAAGCAAAAGACTCTGTTTCAATTCGCCTCTTTTGCGCTCTGTGGTAAACTCGGAAAAGGTCTTAATGCGTTCAGCTATAATTAAAATCGGATAGACTATAACCTCAAATGCAACCGCTACAATCGCCGTCATATACCATGTAGGAAAAGAAAGGATCAGAACCATAAAGGAACCCAACAAAATAAAATGCAATAGCTTTCGGAACACTTCATCCGGGATTGTGAAGATAAGTCTAGCGGGAAATGCGATGGAAATTGCAATTATGAAATATATTAGCAAGTTAGCTGTTCCAAGTAATAAAGGATTCATCATTCACACCTCCCTGAAATATAATTATATTTTATCACATAATAAAAGAACGTACAACGCAGTTATCACGCATGCACAGTGGCACTTGCCTCGTCGCCATCACGAAAAAACCGCCCAAATTACTTAACAGTAACTTGAGCGGTCTCAATCCTTTTATCCTTTATCCACGTAATCCGTTTGACTGGCGTATCATATCCTCAACTACGATGTCATAGATTTCACCAATGGAATTACAATATTCCAAAAGCTTCCAAGGCTCGTTTGTGTGGAAATGAACCTTTATCAAATCTTCGTCGCCTGCTGCAATCAGGCTGTTTCCTTCAAAGTGCTCTGTGATATAGTCAGAGATTGCATCCTCGTCCAAATCCGCATCTCTTCTGTCTATCAACAGCTGTGTGTCATAGCGGTATGCAAACTGGTCGTCTTCTGCATCAATTGAATTAATACCCATTGTCCGTACCTCCCAAATCAATATTGTACCTTCATTTTAACATATAAAAACGCTTTGTAAACTTATTTCTTCTCCATCTTAAGCCACATGGCAAACGCCATCAAACACAACGCCGGGTAGTAGGTTCCCATGCAGGCGTGACTTGTCCAGTCCCAGAGACCGATAAACCAGTCGAATACTAGCATAAGGTCTGAGAAAAAGAACAGGGCACTGCCCAGTGCAAGGAGCGCCGTAAAGGCATTTTTCTCCCGCAGGAAATTGGCGATTGCTTTCCCCAGCATGGTAGAAATAATAAGGGCATACACAATGCAGACAATCTTAAACACCGGTACGTCGAAGGTAAGCAGGGGACAAAGCAGTAAAAAGAGCAATGCTCCCAAAAAGATTACACCACTTACTGCAAGGTCGAGTCCCTTGATTTTCTGCAGGAAGCAGTAGGCAATCACAAAGCAGACATGTCCCAGTGCAAAGGTACCCGCACCCACGATAAAATCATAGCCGATAAGCACATCACCAAGCATGGCAAGGACAAGCCCCAGCGCCATCAATACATAGAAGCGCAGATTGGAAACCTTATCTTTTATAGCTATCACCAGATTGAAAAGTCCCAGTGAAGCAAACAAGCCGCTGCAGGTACATTTCAACGTAAAGTCAAAGCCATTACTCTGATAGAAATAATTTAATATCAAAATTGCCGCAATCACAGCAATATTTACTGTCAGTACCAATTTATTCTTCTTCATCTGTATTACCTCAAAAACATATGCAATAATTTCTCGTACAGCTTACTCTTATAGGGCTGATAGCGCATGGGTAAATCCATCCAGGTCTTTTTATCCACGATGGATTTTGTGTGGGAAAAGGCTTCGAAGCCGCCCTTACCGTGATAGGTGCCCATACCGCTCTCACCTACACCGCCGAAGCCCATTTCGCTGGTGGCAAGGTGGATAACCACGTCATTGATGCATCCGCCGCCGTAAGAAAGCTCGGTAGTGACACGCTTTATGTGTTTTTTGTTGCTTGTAAACAGATAGAGCGCAAGAGGCTTATCCCTGTCTTTCAAATCCATGATTACATCATCAAAGCTGTCAAAGGTCAGTATCGGCATGATGGGACCAAAAATTTCCTCGCCCATCACCGCATCCTCCCATGTCACGTTATCCATGACAGTGGGGGCAATCTGACAGGTGTCCGGATTGAATTTTCCGCCGATAACCACCTTATTCTTGTCAATCAGTCCCATAAGACGGGTAAAATGCTTTTCATTAATGATTTTACCGTAATCCCTATTTTCCAAGGGATTTTCGCCGTACTGCTTCTGAATCTGCCTTACCACCTCTGCCACAAACTCATCTCTCACGGAACGTTCACAGAGAATATAGTCGGGTGCCACGCAGGTCTGTCCGCAGTTTAAGTATTTGCCGAATACAATACGCTTTGCCGCAAGCTTAATATTTGCGCTCTCATCCACAATACAGGGGCTTTTGCCGCCAAGCTCCAGCACTACGGGAGTCAGATGCTGGGCGGTATGTTTCAGAACCTCTTTACCTACCGTCTGGCTTCCGGTAAAAAATACAAAATCAAACTTCTGGTCTAAAAGTGCCGCATTTTCTGCTCTACCTCCGGTTACCACCGCCACATACTCCGGCTCAAAGCACTCGGTAATGATTTTCTCTATGATACTGCTTGTGGCAGGAGAATACGCACTGGGCTTTACAATGGCTGTATTACCTGCCGCGATGGCATCCGCCAGCGGGTCTATGGTAAGGAGGAACGGATAGTTCCAGGGACTCATAATCAGAGTGTTGCCGTAGGGCACAGGCTGTTTATAGCTGTGAGATGCAAACTGTGCTAGGGGCGTGTAAACGGTCTTTCTCTTGGCAAATTTTCTTGTGTGGCGAATCATATAGGAGATTTCGGACAGCACAAGACCGCTCTCGCACATAAAGCCCTCGTAATGGCTCTTTCCAAGGTCCGCCTTCAGGGCATCATTCACCTCGTTCTGATATTTCTTTACTGTTGCATACAGCTTTCTAAGCTGTGCAATACGGAACGACACAGGGATGGTGGCTCCGGTTTTATAATATTTACGCTGCATCTCCAGCAGACTTTGAATTTCTTTGCTTGTCATGCTCTACACTCCAATCTGCAACCTGATAATAAAAGCTTTCCAATTCCTCCTTAGTCATAAGCTTAGGAACCGGGTATAGGGGATTTGCTTCCTTCTCGGCATGTGCTGCCATAACTGATATATCTTCTTTCAAAATACCGGACAGGGTCTTAGGAATTGCCATGTTGGCATTCAGTTTACGGATGGCTTTGATAAATTTCTCCGCTCCCACCTGATAGCTGTCACTTTCCTCACAGACTCCTGCTGCCACACCCAGGGTATGTAACTTCTTATATACGCTTTTTCCGTAGGCATCCAGCACATAGGGCATAATCACGGCATTGGCAAGTCCGTGAGGCGTTCCGTACTGTCCGCCAAGTGAATGAGCCACAGCATGAATATATCCCACATAAGACTTTGAAAAAGCAATGCCTGCCTTATATGCGGCGTGAAGCATGTTTTCACGTGCCTCGTGATTTTGACCGTCATCATATGCCTTCTCCACGTTGGCAAACACCAGCTTGGTCGCTTCTATGGCAAGTCGTCTGGTCTCCTTCGTGGTGGAACGTCCGATATACGCTTCCACTGCATGAGTCAGGGCATCCATACCTGTTGTGGAGGTCAGATGCTTTGGCAGGGAATAAGTCAATTTTGCATCAAGTACCGCATAATGAGGTATCAGAGGGAAACTCATCAGTGCATATTTATGATGCTTTTCACTATCAGTAATAATCGCTGCCAAGGTAGTCTCACTTCCGGTACCTGCGGTGGTAGGAATCGCTATCAATGTTGGTAATTTGCGCATAACACGCAAAATACCTTTCAATTTATCCATGTTTCTCTTTGGATATGCCACACGGGCTCCCAGTGCCTTGGCACAGTCCATGGAGGAGCCGCCTCCGATGGCAATCAGACCGTCACAGTTATGCTCTTTGTAAAGTGCAAGTGCTGCTTCCACGTTTTGTACCGTGGGATTAGGCTGTGTCTCATCATATATGGTATACGCGATGTCATTTTCTCTCAAAACCTCCTCAAGAGGTGTCACAAGACCGTTGCTTACGATTCCTTTGTCGGTTACCACCAACACGGACTTGATTTTTTCTTTTTGAAATACGGTTGTCAGCCCTACGCAGGCGCTTACAATTTCAGGCTCTCTGTAAGGAAGCAGCGGCAAAGCCAATCGGAATGCCCCCTGAAACACACGGCAAAATGCAGCTTTTAATAGTAACATAAATTAACCTCTCTCTTCACTCTATTTTAAGATGGATTCCAGATTCTTGCTGATAACGGTAAGACTATGATAAAAAGCCACACGCTCTTCATCTGTAAGGCCCACGCTGACCTCGTCAAGTACCCTATCAACCTTTTGTGCCAGCTTTTCTCCTACTTCACTGCCTTTTTGCGTCAAAATAAAAGCACTTTTGTAACGCTTTGTATTCGTGGATTCACAGATAAGATAGCCATTCTCTTCCAAATAATTCAACGCTCTTGAAATGGTTGCCTTATCCTCCGCGCACAACTCACAAAGCTCCGTAGCAGTCAGCCCTTCCGTAGCATACAAATGATACAAGCAGGAAATATGAGCACCTCTCAGATTGTACTCTGCCATCTCCTGTATCTTGATTTTACGGATATTGCGACTGATTTGGTTAATTAACACGGTAAATGTCTCGAATCGTTTTATCATCCGGATTCCTCCTTGTACTTGTTGATATTTCAACAAGTACATAGTTTATCACGGGCTTGTTGAGTTGTCAACAAGTCCGTCAGCATTCCTCAAAGTGCCTATTTAATGAAGCGTAATTGGTCTACATAATAATTCAATCACTCCTGTTATCACTTCACATAATGTTATTGACTGATTCAGTACCATTGCAACTTCACTTGCAAATTGTGTAAAAATATTCTCCTTGGAACAACTGTCGGTTTTATGGGGCTTTTTACAAAGAAATCCACCAATTCCACAGAGTTATCCACATAAACACATGTGTCATATTTGTGCCCTTGGGTTGTCATTTTCCTTATTTTTGCTGTCATAACCCTCAAAATGATACCGGTAAAAAAAGTAAATCAGTTTGCATAATGAGTTTACATAATTATAATATGCAATCTAGTCATATTTGGACCATGAATCCCAAAACCGCTCTACTCTGTCGGCTATCGTATTCACGGAAACTCTCTCGAAATGCTCCCACTCCCTTGGGAACATCCGTCTGTAAGAGTACTGCAGGAATCTCTCGTCCAAAAGCGCCACAATACCGATATCCTCCGCGGTACGGATTACTCGTCCGGCCGCCTGTAGCACCTTATTCATGCCGGGATACCGATAAGAATAATCAAAACCGTTCTCGCCTCTTTCATCGAAATAATTTTTCAAAAGCTCACGTTCATAGCACACCTGAGGTAGCCCCGTTCCTACAATAATTGCACCAATCAGGCTATCGTTCTTTAAATCTATACCCTCCGAAAAGATACCTCCCAGCACGCAAAAGCCGATTAGCGTAGTGCTTTCCGTATCAAATTCAATATCCATGTTTATCTCAGCCTGCAAATCACAGGCTTCATTCCCTCTGAATCTGGCAAGGAAGTCCTCCCTGTCCTCCTCGGACATATAATCCTGCTGAATCATGCATTCCTTGGTATCATCCCCAAAATACTGCATATAGAGCTCATAAATCCGCTGTAAGAAAGAATAAGACGGACAAAACACCATATAATTACCCTGACGACACTTTACAATCTCATCAATATACCTTGCAATATTGAAATATTCCTCATCGGAACGCCTTGTATACTTACTGGTCACATCTCCCGCAATCAAAAGAGAGCGCTTCTCCGGATGGAACACTGATTTCGCATACACCTCATAATCCTGCTCCTCGCCGCCCAGCAGACTCTTATAGTACTGAATCGGCAGAAAAGTAGCTGAAAACAGCACGGAGCTCTTACCTCTCTGCATACATTCTTTCAGGTTTTCTGCCGGATTGACGCAGAATAATTTCAGAAAAAAGGTCCCTTCCTCATCAAGCTGGGTATATTTGATATAATGATTGTCCAAACGCTCATAAATCATAAGGAAATGCGACACCGCAAAATAGAACTCCAAAAGGCTTTCACGGATAGGCAGCTTTATCTCCTCCTGCTCCTCCAGATAGTCACTAAATACGGCATATAACCGTTGCAGTGCGTTCACAAAGTCATCAATCTCCTCCACTATGCAATAGTTCTCACACTCCCGCTTCATGGCGAGAAGTTCTTTATTACATTTGTCCAGATGATATATCAGACGTTCTCCGTACCCGTCTTTCACAAATATGCTTTTTCCACCGTGAAGCTTACGCTTTGGGCTATC
>CALYZQ010000114.1 GCA_945609985.1 uncultured Lachnospiraceae bacterium
GCACTTATTGAAAAATATTGTAATATTTGCATTTGATAAATTTCTGTAGTATAATAAAAAATAATTATGCATTACTATTACGATTAGAAGAGGTGAGTTCATGAACCGTACCAATACAGGTGCAAACACAAATACACTTCAAATACTTTTGGATATACTGATTATGGCAATCGCCTATGCTTTGGATGTATTGGTGTTTGGCCGGGAGTTGCTTCAAAATCAACACATTTTCTTCCTGGTTTTGTTTAGTGTGTTTACATTGATATATGTGCTCGCAAACAAGGAAGCCTATCTGTATAATGTCACACTGTTTTACTATCTGGATAGAGTACACCGTAAACTGACAAAGTCCTTTTTGACAGCCATGATTGCAACATCTGCAATGTTGTATTTTATGACCAGTGTGGAAAAGACCAAGAAGTTTTATATTGTGTTCCTGATTATCGCATATGTTCTGGTATGTATAAAGATGTTCTTTAATAAGAAGCTTATGCGGTATTTGCAGCGAAAGACCATACCCCGTACCGCTTTTGTGGGCAAGGTTGGAGAGTTTAACAAGTTCCGTTATTTCCTGGACAAGACCAGTATTCATATCGAACCGGTTGGTTATATTGCCATGAAGCGTGAAAATATGGAGCTGGCACCCGAGGGTACGTATCTGGGCTGTCTGGAGGATTTGGAGAATTTAATCAGAACCCACAATTTGGATCAGCTATATATTATTCAAAAGGATGGAGCAGAGCTTCCCTTCACACAGCAGTATGTGGATATGTGTATCTCCATGGGTGTGACGGTACGACTGGTAGTGGATTTGTATAAGCGCCGCAGAGCGAGCAGCTATGTGAGTACGGTTGGTACTTATCCTATTATTACCTATCATACAATATCACTGAATACCTATGAGCAGATGGCGAAGCGTCTGATGGATATTGTGGGAGGATTGTTTGGTATTATTCTTTCTTCACCGATTATGCTGATTACAGCGATTGCTATCAAATTGGATTCCAAGGGCCCTGTTATCTTCAAGCAGACCCGTGTGGGACAGAATGGCCGTCATTTTAAGATTTATAAATTTCGCAGCATGTATATTGACGCGGAGGAGCGCAAGAAAGAACTTATGGCTCAGAACGAAATCGAAGGCGGTGTCATGTTTAAGATGAAGGATGATCCCCGTATTACCAGAGTGGGTAAGATTATCCGCAAGCTGAGTATTGATGAGCTGCCCCAGTTCTTCAACATATTCTTTGGAAGTATGAGTCTGGTGGGTACGCGCCCGCCTACACTGGATGAGGTAGAGAAGTATAAGCGTGAACAGTGGAGACGTATCAGTATTAAGCCGGGGCTTACCGGTATGTGGCAGGTAAACGGACGCAGCGACATTCAGAACTTTGATGAAATCGTGGAGCTGGATGTAGAGTACATAGATAATTGGAGCCTTTTCCTCGATATTAAGATATTGTTTAAGACGGTATGGGTTATCATAGCAAGAAAAGGTGCATGCTAATAAAGGTGGATACATATAATGAAGGTTTTGGTGACAGGAGTCAAGGGACAGCTTGGCTACGATGTGGTAAAAGAACTCGAAAGACGCGGTCTGGAAGCGGTGGGTGTGGACATTGAAGAGATGGACATTACCGATAAGGAGAGCGTTTCTGATGTAATCAGACAGGCCGGCGTTGATGCAGTGATTCACTGCGCAGCGTACACGGCAGTGGATGCGGCTGAAGATAACGAAGAGATTTGCCGCAAGGTAAATGCAGAAGGCACGCAGAATATTGCAGATGTCTGCAAACAGCTTGATATTAAGATGCTGTACATCAGTACGGATTATGTGTTTGGAGGCGAGGGTGAGCGCCCCTGGGAGCCCGATGATGAGAGAGACCCTCAGAGTGTATATGGTCAGACCAAGTATGAAGGTGAACTGGCCGTACAGAACACTTTGGAGAAATATTTTATTGTAAGAATTGCCTGGGTGTTCGGTATCAACGGCAAGAATTTTGTGAAGACTATGTTAAAGCTTGCAGAGACAAGGGATTCCCTTACGGTGGTAAATGACCAGTTCGGTTCTCCTACCTATACTTATGACCTTGCAAAGCTTTTGGTGGATATGATTCAGACAGATAAGTACGGTGTGTATCATGCGACCAACGAAGGCATCTGTACCTGGTATGAATTTGCATGTGCGATTTTCAGGGAGGCAGGCATTCCCATGAATGTATCACCGGTTACCTCCGCGGAATATGCAGCCAAGGCAAAACGTCCCGCAAACAGCCGTATGAGCAAGGAAAAGCTTGTAGAAAACGGCTTTGAAAAGCTTCCTACATGGCAGGATGCTCTGCACAGATATGTAGAAATTTTACTTTCTGAAAAATAATTTAAAAAATTTCATTTTTCCTGAACCGTTTTGATAGGTACCAAAGTCTTACTATATAGAGACACAAATGAGAAAGAATTTGGAAGGTATTTGTGAGACGGAGGGAATATTATGAAAAATGATAACGGAAGCTTGTTACTGAATTTTGCAATAGCAGTAATGCTTATTGTTTTGGGATTTACCTATGAACCTATGCTTGGAATTTTGGGAGCACTGATTATTGTAACATATGTTGCGGCACAGGTGGTGGAGGAGATTCGCAAAAAGAAACAGATGAAGGAAGAGCAGCAGGAGTGGCTTGCCAGTCCTTCCCTTGCAAAATAGTATACAAATAATAAATTTTTTTGTTGACAATGCATCCGCAAACGGCTATACTGATATAGCATGCGCGCGGATGCTTTTTTTGTGCGTTGCAAATAATACTTATATAGAAAGAGGTGAAACAGAATGCCAACATTTAACCAGTTAGTAAGAAAAGGACGTCAGACTACTGCAAAGAAGTCTACTGCACCTGCTCTCCAGAAGGGTTACAACTCTCTTCACAAGAAGGAGACGAATTTGTCCGCTCCTCAGAAGCGTGGTGTATGTACTGCTGTTAAGACACAGACCCCTAAGAAGCCTAACTCAGCGCTTAGAAAGATTGCCAGAGTTCGTCTTTCCAACGGAATCGAAGTTACCAGCTACATTCCCGGTGAAGGTCACAACCTGCAGGAACATAGCGTTGTTTTGATTCGTGGTGGTCGTGTTAAGGACTTACCCGGTGTTAGATATCACATTATCCGTGGTACTCTTGATACCGCCGGTGTAGCTAACAGAAAGCAGGCTCGTTCCAAATACGGCGCTAAGAGACCTAAAGACGCTAAGAAGTAGGAGTTTTTGTGTTCACTAAACGAACTAAGAGAAGTGTTGGAATTCTGTGATACAGATATACAGCGCGAACACTTGGGGAAACACATGTGAGTACCGATGATTTAACGTAGTAATAACCAAATTAGTTAAGGAGGGAAGAACCGTGCCACGTAAAGGACATATTCAGAAAAGAGATGTATTGGCAGATCCTCTGTATAACAATAAGGTAGTTACCAAGCTTATCAACAACATTATGTTAGATGGTAAGAAGGGCGTAGCTCAGAAGATTGTTTACGGAGCATTTGCAAAGGTAGAAGAGAAATCCGGTAAGCCGGCTCTCGAAGTATTTGATGAGGCAATGAACAATATCATGCCCGTTCTTGAAGTTAAGGCAAGACGTATCGGTGGTGCTACCTATCAGGTACCTATCGAGGTTAGAGCTGAGAGACGTCAGGCTCTGGGTCTTCGTTGGTTGACAATGTTCTCTCGTAAGAGAAGCGAGAAGACCATGGAGGACAGACTGGCAAATGAAATTCTTGACGCAGCAAACAATACCGGTGCTGCTGTTAAGAGAAAAGAAGACATGCACAAGATGGCAGAGGCAAACAAGGCTTTTGCTCATTACAGATTCTAGTATAGGAGGGAAAAATCTTGGCTGGAAGAGAATATCCATTAGAGAGAACCAGAAATATTGGTATTATGGCTCACATCGATGCGGGTAAGACTACCACAACAGAGCGTATTCTTTACTATACCGGTGTTAATTACAAGATTGGTGATACCCATGAAGGTACTGCTACCATGGACTGGATGGAGCAGGAGCAGGAGAGAGGTATTACCATTACTTCCGCAGCTACTACCTGTCACTGGACCTTGCAGGAAAACTGCAAGCCTAAGGAGGGTGCTTTAGAGCATCGTATCAATATTATTGATACTCCCGGACACGTTGACTTTACAGTAGAAGTTGAGCGTTCACTCCGTGTACTTGATGGCGCTGTTGGTGTCTTCTGTGCAAAGGGTGGTGTTGAGCCTCAGTCTGAGAATGTATGGCGTCAGGCAGATACCTACAATGTACCCCGTATGGCATTTATCAATAAGATGGACATCCTGGGTGCAAACTTCTATGGTGCAGTAGAGCAGATTAAGACCAGACTTGGTAAAAATGCTATCTGTATTCAGTTACCTATCGGTAAGGAAGATGAATTCAAGGGTATCGTTGACTTGTTTGAAATGAAAGCCTACATTTATAATGATGACAAGGGTGATGATATTTCCATCATCGACATTCCTGATGATATGAAGGATGATGCAGAATTGTATCATTCTGAGCTTGTAGAGAAAATCTGCGAGTTGGATGATGATTTAATGATGCAGTACCTTGAGGGTGAGGAGCCTACAGTTGATGAACTGAAGGCAGCACTTAGAAAGGGTACCTGCGAATGTACTGCTGTACCTGTTTGCTGTGGTACTGCTTACAGAAACAAAGGTATTCAGAAGCTGTTAGACGCAGTGATTGAGTTTATGCCTTCACCTGTTGATATCCCGGCTATTAAGGGTGTTGATATGGAGGGAAATGAAATTGTAAGGCATTCGTCTGATGAAGAGCCTTTTGCTGCTTTGGCATTTAAGATTATGACTGACCCCTTCGTTGGTAAGCTTGCTTACTTCCGTGTATACTCAGGTACTATTAATTCCGGTTCCTATGTATATAATTCAACAAAGGATAAGAAGGAACGTGTTGGACGTATTCTGCAGATGCATGCTAATAAGCGTGCAGAGCTTGACAAGGTTTACTCCGGTGATATCGCAGCAGCAGTTGGTTTCAAGCTTACCACAACCGGTGATACCATCTGTGATGAGCAGCATCCCGTAATCCTTGAGTCCATGGAGTTCCCTGAGCCCGTTATCGAGCTGGCTATCGAGCCTAAGACCAAGGCTGGTCAGGGCAAGATGGGTGAGGCTCTTGCTAAGCTTGCAGAAGAAGATCCTACCTTCCGTGCTCATACAGATCAGGAAACAGGTCAGACAATCATTGCCGGAATGGGTGAGCTGCACTTAGAGATTATCGTAGATCGTCTTCTTCGTGAGTTCAAGGTAGAGGCTAATGTGGGTGCACCTCAGGTTGCATACAAAGAGACCTTTACCAAAGCTGTTGATCAGGAATACAAATATGCAAAACAGTCCGGTGGTCGTGGACAGTACGGACATTGTAAGGTTAAGTTTGAGCCCATGGAAGCAAACTGCGAGAAATTCGACTTTGATCCTAAGGCAAATATCTTAATCAATGAGCCGCCTACACTGTTATATGAATCAACCGTTGTCGGTGGAGCAATTCCGAAGGAATATATTCCTGCAGTTGGTGAAGGTATCAGAGAAGCTGCACAGGCAGGTATCCTTGGTGGATTCCCTGTACTCGGTGTGCATGCGAATGTTTATGATGGTTCCTATCATGAGGTTGACTCTTCTGAGATGGCATTCCACATTGCCGGATCCATGGCTTTCAAAGAGGCTATGAAGAAGGCAGGAGCTGTTCTGCTTGAGCCTATCATGAAGGTTGAGGTTACAATGCCTGAGGAATACATGGGTGATGTAATCGGTGATTTGAACTCCCGTCGTGGTCGTGTTGAGGGTATGGAAGACATCGGAGGAGGAAAGATGGTTCGTGCATTTGTTCCTCTTGCAGAGATGTTTGGTTACTCCACAGACTTACGTTCTAGAACACAGGGTCGTGGAAACTACTCCATGTTCTTCGAGAAGTACGAGCCAGTTCCAAAGAACGTACAGGAGAAAGTGCTTTCCGAGAAAGCAAAATAAGTACTATTTGCCGTGTCTGAGACAAAAAAAGCTTGAAATCACTACAGCTTTTTAATATAATCAGACATAGACGAGTTTGTTCGTAAAAACAAAACAATATTATTAATGCATTATCAAATTAAGGAGGACTTTAGAAATGGCTAAAGCTAAATTTGA
>CALYZQ010000115.1 GCA_945609985.1 uncultured Lachnospiraceae bacterium
AGCCTTTTGTCATCAGGCTTCGCTCTAAGGGAAAGGAGGACGGAAGAATCACTTTTACGGATACCATTAAGGGTGAGATTTCCTTCCCTGAGAACATGCAGGATATTGTCATTCTAAAGTCTGACGGTATACCCACCTATCATTTTGCACATGCCATCGACGACCACTTGATGAGGACTACATTAGTTGTGCGCGGAGATGACTGGCTTTCCAGTGTGCCCATCCATTTGGAGCTATTTGACGTGTTGGGATTTGCGCCTATGCAGTATGCCCACACTGCCAATCTGATGAAGATGGACGGGGTGAGCAAGCGCAAGCTGTCCAAGAGAAAGGACCCGGAGCTGTCCTTAGATTTTTACAGAAAAGATGGCTATCATCCTCAGTGCGTAAAGGTGTACCTGATGACGCTGCTAAATTCCAACTTTGAGGAGTGGTATGATAAGCATCCGGATGCGCCCATTACGGATTTTAAGTTTGATGTACACAAAATGACTCAGGCCGGAGCCCTGTTTGACATGGAGAAGCTTCACAGTATCTGCCGCAACGAATTTGCCAAAATGGATACGGATACAATATATGACTTTCTGTATTCCTGGGCAGAGGAGTATGCACCCAAGCTGTTTGACATATATTTTCAGGACGAGGCATATCTGAAAAAGATTATTGACTTATTTGCAGGCGCAGGGCAGAAGAGAAAGCGCAAGGATTTTGAGTATGCGACGCAGATGATGAGGATGTTTGGCTTTTTCTTTGATGAGACCTTTTGCCCTGATTATGAGTTTGATTATGACAGGGATACGGTCTGTGAGCTTGTGGATAAGTACCTTGCCACATACGACCACGGTGTGGATAATGCAGGGTGGTTTGAGCGTGTTAAGGCAGTTGCGGAGGATTGCGGATTTTCTTCCGACATGAAGGCTTACAAGGCGTGTCCGGAGCGGTACAGGGGCAGTGTGGCAGATGTGGCAAAGGTGCTTCGCATCCTGATTACGGGCAGCCCCAATTCCCCGGACTTGTGGAGCGTTTTGCAGATTATGGGGGAGGAGAAAATGCGTGAGAGGTTGTCTTTGATAAAATCACTCAGATATTAGAAAAAATCGTACAAATTTAGCAAGATTTGATTGCAAAATCTGTGTCCAAATTGTAAGCTATAAGTAATGATTTTGGGATAACGGAGGAATTACATATGGCAGATAATGCATGGATGCTTGCACCGGTTTGGAGCAGTGACATTGTATATTGTGAGACCATGGCTATGATAGAGGAAGACGGAGTGTGTGAAGCCTCTTTTGCAAGAAAGCCGGGTAAGATTTTGAAGGTGGAAAGCTATGACAGACAGACCACCTATGAGCAGGGAAAGGATTTTGAGATTGTAGGGGATAAGCTGGTGCTTACCAAGGATTCCGCCATTCCCCATACCACCTGGGATATTTTCTTCCTCGACACAGAGGAGCAAGCGTTAAAGGACAGGGATGACAGCCCCAGTAAGTTTGGCTGCACTCCCATAAAAACTACGGACGGCAGATATGTGACGGTATTCGGTATCGGCAATCCGCAGTTTGTGACCAAGTGGCAGATTTGTGTGACCTATGAGACTGATGAAGCATGGCAGGGATATGCACCCAAGCCGTCTTTAGCAAAGTTACCCGGGCTTGCAGAGAAGCTATCAAAGGGTGAGCCCATCACCATCGTGCTGTACGGTGACAGTATTTCCGTTGGCTTTGACTGTAGCGGAATTTATAATCAGGAGCCGCATCAACCCATCTGGAGCGAGCTTGTGATGGCTTCCCTGAGAGAGAGATTTTCTTCATCCATCACTTTTTACAACCCTTCCGTTGCGGGCGTGGACAGTGATTGGGCATATGAGAATTTGCAGGAGCGAGTAAATGACAAGCAGCCGGATTTGGTCATCTTGGGCTGGGGTATGAACGACAGATGTACCGGTGAGGAGTTCGGTGTGAAAGCGCAGAGGCTGATTGATGGTATTCATGAGGCAAATCCCGACGCTGAGATTGTACTGATGGCATCCTCCCTGGCAAACGAGCTCACAGAGACACCGCCCTTCTGGTTCTGCGCAAATCAGAGAGACCACGGAAGCGCTCTGGCTCCCTTATGCAAAGAGGGTATTGTGCTGGCAGACATCGGCAGCATGCAGAAGGAGCTTATGAAGCAGAAGAGATACATAGATTTGACCGGCAACTGGTTAAATCATCCCAACGATTATTTGGCAAGGGTACAGGCACAGATTGTGAATACCGTCTTGTCATAAGGATAGAAGAGAAGGAGAAATATCATGGCAAAGAACTATGAAAATGAAATCAATCAGCTTACGGCGAAGCTGACATTGGAGGAGAAGATTATCATGCTTCACGGCTGCGGTCTGTTCCGCACCGGTGAGGTGGACAGACTGGGTATCCCCTCAATCAGAATGTCTGACGGACCTATGGGTGTGCGTCAGGAGTTTCCGGATGCCAATTGGATTCCCTGCGGGCTTTCTGATGATTATGTAAGCTATCTGCCCAGCAATTCCGCGTTGGCGGCTACCTGGAACCCTGAGCGTGCGTATGCAGGCGGTCAGGTGCTTGGCGAGGAGGCGAGAGGAAGAGGCAAGGATGTCATCTTAGCACCAGGTATCAACATTAAGCGTGACCCTCTGTGCGGCCGTAATTTTGAGTATATGAGTGAGGATCCCTGCCTGATTGAGTCCATGGTGGTACCTTTTATCAAGGGTGTGCAGGAGAATGATGTGGCAGCCTGCGTGAAGCATTTTGCCGTAAACAATCAGGAGACAGAGCGTCTGGCAGTAGATACCTTAGTTGATGAGAGAACTCTTCGTGAGATTTATCTGCCCGGCTTTAAGGCTGCAGTGCAGGAGGCAGGAAGCTACTCCCTTATGAATGCATACAACAAGTTCCGCGGTGTTTTCTGTAGCGAGAGCAAGGAGCTTTTGGATGATATTCTGAGAGAGGAGTGGGGCTATGACGGCACCATCATCAGTGACTGGGGCGCTGTACACTCTACCAAGGAGACCGCAGAGTCTTCCATGGATATCGAGATGAGTGTTACCTACAACTTTGACGATTACTACTTTGCAAAGCCCCTGCTTGAGGCTGTAAAGAAGGGCGAGGTTGCAGAGGCAGATTTGGATAAGAAGATTAAGAATATTTTGCGCATGATGTATCGTCTGAAGATGCTGGGCGAGGAGGCGCCGGAGCGTAAGTGCGGAGCCTATAACACCTACGAGCACCAGCAGAAGACCTTACAGACCGCAAAAGAAGCGATTGTATTATTAAAGAATGAAGACAAGGTGCTGCCCATTACAAAGGAGCGCCTTGCGATTGAGAAGACTTCCACCCCCGATGCAGACGGTTTATTTAGCGCCCGCAAGAAAAAGATTGCCGTTATCGGTATCAATGCTTCCTACCAGCATGCAGGCGGTGGCGGAAGTGCGGAGATTAAAGCATTTTATGAGATTTCTCCCCTGCTCGGATTAAGACAGCAGATGGGTGGCAATGTGCGCATGGAATATGCACGCGGTTATTACATCCCCGGCAAGAAGGATGTAAATGAAGTAAACTGGCAGGAGGCAAGCTTGGAGCGCCGTGTTATGGGTGTTGAGGATCCTGACAGCGAGGAGCAGAAGGCACTGCGCAAGGAGATTGAGGAGAACAGAGCACGCCTCAGAGAAGAAGCCGTAAACCTTGCAAAGGATGCAGACGAGGTTATCTTTGTGGGTGGTTTGAACCATGATTATGATACAGAGGGAAGAGATAGGGATGATATGAGACTGCCCTACGGTCAGGATGAGCTGATTGAGGCACTCTTAGATGTAAATCCCAACACCATCGTGGTAATCGTAGCAGGCTCCCCCGTGGAAATGCCCTGGGCAGACCGTGCAAAAGCCATCGTTTGGAGTTACTTCTCCGGCATGGAGACCGGTAATGCCCTTGCAGAGATTCTGCTTGGAAAGGTTAGTCCTTCCGCAAAGCTGCCTGAGACCTTCCCCGTGCGCTATACAGATACTGTTACCTACAAGAACGAAGAGTTTGGAAAGACTGATGTTGTGGAATACAAGGAAGGCGTATTTGTAGGCTACCGCTACTACGAGAAGGAGCAGGTGAAGCCCGCATTTGCCTTCGGTTACGGTTTGTCCTACACAAGCTTTGACATTAAGGATTTACAGGTAAAGGCTGTAGGTAATGCAGACAGTAATTTAAAGGATACAGTTGTTACAGTTACCGCAACCGTGACCAACACGGGTGACATGGCAGGTGCAGAGGTAGTTCAGTGCTACGTAGCTGACCCTGAGTGCAGCGTAGTGCGTCCCGTGAAGGAGCTTAGAGGCTATGCTAAGGTATTCTTAAATCCCGGTGAGACAAAGACCGTTACCATCGATTTGCCCGCACAGGCATTTGCTTTCTATGATGTGGAGAAGAAGGACTTTACCGTGGAGGCCGGAAGCTTCGTGGTTTATGTAGGTAACGCATCCGATAACTGCAAGCTGCAGGCTGAGGTAGTGTTGTAATTTCTTCTTGACAAATGGCGAGAGTATGATATAGTTCTAAATGCGAATGAGTTGCATTTGCATTTAGAACTATTTTTTTGAGGAGAGTTTATGCTGCACATATTTGAACATGCAATGGAACATACTTTTTTGGATACCGTAAAGCTGATTCCCTTTTTATTTCTGACCTATCTGGCCATGGAATACTTAGAGCACAGGGCAGGGGAAAAGGCAACTACCTTGGTGAAGAAGTCCGGCAGACTGGGACCCATATTCGGAAGCTTGCTTGGTATTGTACCCCAGTGCGGTTTTTCTGCTGCGGCATCCAATTTATACGCAGGACGCATCATCACCATGGGTACACTGCTGTCCATCTACCTGTCTACCTCTGATGAAATGCTGCCTATTCTGATTTCCGAGGGTGCACCGGCATCATTGATTGGAAAGATTCTGCTGATTAAGGTACTTATCGGTATGGCAGCAGGCTTTCTCATAGATTTGTTCTTCCATAGGAAGGAAAAGGAGCACGACCACATTCACGAGATTTGTGAGCATGAGCACTGCCACTGCGAGAGAGGCATTTTTCGCTCCGCGGTAAGCCATACCCTGCAGATTACCCTGTATATTTTACTGGTGGCTTTTGTGTTGGAAGTGATTTTGGGCATTGTAGGCGAGGAAGCGCTGGCCGGTCTGATTTCCGACAGACCTGTACTGGGACCTGTTTTGGCAGGTATAGTAGGTCTCATACCCAACTGTGCATCCTCTGTAGTCCTCACCCAGCTGTATCTCGATTTAAACGGTGCCATGAGCTTCGGCACCATGCTGGCAGGACTTTTGGTAAACGCAGGCGTGGGACTTTTGGTGTTGTTCCGTGTAAACCATGACAAGAAGGACAATTTGAAAATTGTAGGACTGCTCTATCTGATTGGAGTGGCATCAGGAATTGTATTGGAATTGTTTATGTAAGGTTTCGGAAGGATGAGATTGCCGGAAAGCGAGGTGTTGTATAATGGAACAAAAGAGAATGCAGGAAGCAAAAATGAATAAAACATATCCCGCCGGTATGAAGTGGACCAAACAGCGCAAGGCGGTTTATGATATTCTGGAACAGGCAAACGAGCCATTAAGTGCGGTGCAGATTTACAACCGTCTGGAGAAGTCTGAGCAGGAGGCGTTTGCGGTATCCACCGTGTATCGCATTCTGACAGCCTTTGAGGAGCAGCATTTTGTCACCAAGACCACTTGGATTGGGGACGGCACCGTAGTATACGAATTAAACCGCGGTGAACACACCCATTACGCTGTATGCCTGGAATGCCACAAACGCATCCCTCTGGAGCACTGCCCCTTTGCCCATCTTCATCTGGAACAGGAGACCGGAGACTTTACCATCACCGGCCACAAGCTGGAATTATACGGCTACTGCAAGGACTGCAAAGCGTAAATTACACATTTTTTCAAAAAAATAAAAAAATTTTAAAAAAGTGCTTGCATTCTTTTACATGATGTGATAATATACATTTTGTCGTTACGAGACAACAACTTAAACGGACCGCTAGCTCAGTTGGTAGAGCACCTGACTCTTAATCAGGGTGTCCAGGGTTCGAGCCCCTGGCGGTCCACTATGAAGGACTGATTTTGAGGACGTAGGAGCCTTGGGGTTGGTTCTTTTTTTGCG
>CALYZQ010000116.1 GCA_945609985.1 uncultured Lachnospiraceae bacterium
CTGCGGTATCTGCTGCGGTATCTGCCTTAACCATCTCGCCCTGAGCGGTATCTGCTGCCGCATCTGCTGCCACCATATTCTGTTCTGCATCGTCTGCATCTACCTGTGCATCTGCCAGACTGTCCATACCGTCAGCAGCAAATTCTTCTGCTGCATCCTTAGCCTGAGCACTCAAATCGATGTCATTTCCTTCGGCTCCTTCTACTACAACCTCACCATCCTGTACGCCGGTATCAGTATCCAAAATATTGGTAACTGCATCGCCGCCGGAAACGGTTGCCCAATTAATTGCTGCTTCTGCCTGTGCTGCTGTTTCTGCAACCTGCTCCTCTGCGCTCTGACTTTCACTCTCCAGCTCAAGCTCTGTATCCGTTCCCTCAGGCATAGTGCCTTCAGAAATCTCTTCTGCCAAAGCTGTGATGGGGTTCATTGCCATCATTGTTGCGATACCGATTGAAATTGCTTTTAAAATCTTGTTGTTCATGTTTTTCTCCTTGCTCCCTCTTAAAATGAATCTACAAACTTCAGTTTCTCATACTCCAGATCAATCAACGCTTCCTTCAACTTTTGAAGCCGATATCCGCAATATGCATCTTGGCGGTTATCCAATCGCCTGATTCTTTTGTGATACTGTTTACATAAAAGAATATATATTAACGTCATAAACGTTATCACCAACACTGTTAATCCCAGTAGGGAGATTAAATAAAAATCCCCATGCGGCATATTTGCCAGCGGTGTCAGGTTTTCTTCAATTATCTCAACCTGTGTTATCATGGGCTTTCGCACTCCTTTTCTCAAACAATTTGCGTCTTTTGTTTGTCTCACATCTATAAAGACTGACCAACTTTTCAAAACGGTTCAGGTTTTTTTTACTTTTTTTCTTTTCTTTTGCAATTTTCTACATTATAATGGATTTAAAGACAAAATTATGAAATAAGGAAGGTATACACCATGCCGGAAAAAAGCTTTTTGACACCAATTCGCAGATGTAAAGTAGGGCAGTTATGCGTATTACTGGTTATCGAGATTTCTTTTGTTCTGATACTCATCAGTAATTCCGCACTCTGTAAACAGATTTTTTCAAACCGCTACCTGTTTACCCTCTGCCTCTTTGTCTGGATATTAATGATATTTAATTTAGTTATATTGATATATGACCTGGTAAAGCTCCGTTCCATCGCCCTTGAGGGACATTCCCTAAAGCAGGATGCCTACTACGACAGACTTACCGGGCTGTTAAACCGCAACGGATTGGACAGAGCCTTTGAAAATTACAAGACCGCTGAAGCTGTTGCTAATGTAGGTGTATTTATGGCAACCATCGATAACCTAAAGGAGCTGAATAAGCTGTCCGGTCATGCAGTCGGCGATGTGCTGGTACAGAATTTCTCCCATATGCTGGAGACATCCGCAGAGGACTTCGGTACTGTAGGGCGCAACAGCAGTAATGTGTATATTCTGTTTGCAAATGATTGCTCCGTTGACAGTATGAAGGCCTTCTGTAAGAAACTTACAGAAAAGATAGCAGATTACAACGAAATGTATCCCGCTACACCCATTGTAATGCGTCATGCATATCTGCTTAATGACAGCAATGAGTTTGAAGACATTTTTGCTATGGTGACAACAGCCTATCATAAATTATTTTAAATACTATTATTGGACAGAGGTTTCCCATGAAGGAATTGGACATCCCCTTCATTGCCAAACTTGTAGTCCGGGCACGCGCCAATGATTCCGATGCATTTGCAGAGCTTTACGCTCTCACTTACCGGAAGGTGTACAATTACACCAGACATTATCTGCGTGACGATTATCTTGCTCAGGATGCGATGCAGGAGGTCTACATACTGGCTTTGAAAAACATCAAAAAACTGAATGATCCCAATCTGTTCGTGGCATGGCTCAACCGCATTTCCTTTAATGTGTGTTACGACATGACAAAAAAGCAGCACTCCGGTCAGAACTCCGGCTCGGAGCCCTTGGATGTCATCCATGATGAAAACATCCACTCAAACCCTGAGCAGCTTTTGCAGCACAAGGACGAAAACGAACGGTTACATCAAGCGCTTGACGAGCTTCCCTTCCAGGAGAAGCAGGTAATTATTATGCGCTTTTATAACGATATGAAGCTGGAAGAAATCGCTGCTACCTTAGACATCAGCCGCAGCAGCGTAAAACGATACATAGCGTCCGGTCAGGACCGGCTAAAAAAATTAATGGAAGGATAGGAGGAAATCATGTTGTTTCGCAAAAAAGCAAAGAATTTTGAAATCAATATGGATATGGCTGACAATGCCCTGCAAAATATTTTAAACAGCTGTAAGCAGTCTCCCAATGTCATTCCGTTAAGTCAGATTGTCAAAAGGCAACAGGTCAGCACACGGCTTTATGAAAGACTTGCGCTTATCGCTTCCGTGATATTATTGCTTACCTTTCTCTTGCCGGTATATCTGATACCGCTCTCCAAGCTTACAGATGGATTTTTCACCCCAGAACCGGTAAAGCTTACACAACACTATCAGGAAGGCAACACGCTGACTCTTAAGTTTTCCGGGGACAATATACTGTTTAAAGACGCTTATATGGAAATAGACGGAAGTGAAATCTACTATCCCATTTCCTTCGATAAAAAGGGAAAGACGATCTGCTTCCCTTACTGCGAAGGGAAAGAGGTACTTTTTCACATTCCGGTAAAAAATGCTAATGAGGTACAGCTCTTGCTGACCCCGGTATATGAATGATATGAAGAAACACAAGAAACTACGGATTATTACAATTTCATATTTACTGATGGGATTGTTGCTGTCCGGTTGTGGCGATGGCACCTCTCCCGGAATATCTCAAGGAGATGATAAGCATCCTGCGAAGGACAAGGAAACTACGTCCGTTGTCACTCCATCTGCAAACACAGATGAAGGACAGACTTCTGTAACACTTCGCGACAACACTCCTGTCTGCCTTGTTCCTTTGGCGGACGGAATTCATGCCACCAAGAACGATGTGGCGGTAATTGATTACTCCCATGCATCAGACGGTTATGTGTGCGCGGCTTACACCGGCTCCTGCCCCAAGCTAAAGCTTAGGATTACAGGTCCCGACAGTGTGGTTTACACCTACGATTTACATCACGACGGCTACGAGGTATTTCCCCTGTCCTCCGGAAACGGTGACTATGAGATTACCATTTACGAAAATATCTCCGGCACAAGCTATTCCACATGCCTGTACGAGAAGATTTCCGTAACACTTGCAGATGAACTTACACCTTTTTTGTACCCCAACCAATATGTAAACTTTCATGCAGACAGTGAAACGGTAAAGATGGGCGCTTCTCTTGCGGAAGGTGCATCCAGTGATTTGGAAGTTATAACCAATATCTACAATTATATGATTTCCAACATTACCTACGATTACAACAAAGCTTCCGACCCGCCCACAGGATATACCACGGACATTGATGCCATTCTAAACTCCGGCACCGGTATTTGTCTGGACTATGCTGCAGTGATGGCAAGCATGCTTAGAAGCCAGCGCATCCCCACCCGCCTTGAGGTTGGTTATGCCAAGGATGCGTACCACGCATGGATCAGTATCTATGTAGCGGATGTGGGATGGCTAAACGGCATTATTTCTTTTAACGGCAATACCTGGACCCTGGTAGACCCCACCTTCGGTGCCAGCAGCAGTGACAAAACCCTAAAGAAATTTATCGGCGACGGCAGTAATTATATAACACAAAAAATGTACTAAAGAAAGGATACATCATGAGAGATAAAAAAGCATTGTCAAACGCAGAAATTGCTTCCTTTTGCAGTCAGGTATCCCTGTTGATTCAGGCAGGCATTACTCCTTTTGAAAGCATCAATATCCTTTACAACGATGCAAAAAATTCAAAGGGCGCAGATTTATTAAAAACCATTCTTGATATCTGCAAACAGGGCGAACCCTTCCACAAGGCACTGGCTGCCACAGAGGTTTTTCCCGACTATATGGTACATATGATTGCCCTCGGCGAGGATTCCGGTAATTTGGACGACTGTATGTCCTCCCTGGCAATCTATTACGAAAAGGAAGACAGTATTGCCGCAAGCATCAAGAGTGCGGTTACCTATCCCCTGATCATGATATTAATGATGCTTACCGTTATCTTCGTACTGGTGAGTAAGGTTATGCCTATTTTCAAGCAGGTATTCAACGAGCTGGGCAGCGAAATGACCGGTGTTGCTGCTTCCCTGTTATCACTGGGAGACAGCTTAAACCGTTACTCCTTTATATTGTTGATACTTATTTGTATTGTACTTTTAGTTTATGTACTCAGCCGCAAAACCACTGTGGGAAGAAACACTACCGCGCGTATACTGCAGGGACTTCCTTTTACCAGGAACTTTTACTTAAACATCGCCTGTGAACGCTTTGCAAGCGGCATGGCAATCTGTTTAAGCAGTGGTATTGACATCTATACCAGTTTAGACATTACCAAACAATTGGTAGGTAACCAATTATTATCCGATAAGATTGAAAAATGCCGAAAGGCTGTACAAGAAGGCGCAGGCTTTTCAGAAGCCCTGACCGTTTGCGGTATCTTTAACCATTTATATTGTCAGATGCTCGCAGTAGGCTTTAAGAGCGGCAATGCAGATGTGGTACTTCGGAAAATAGCTGACGGTTATCGCAACACTACCGATAAGAAGATGCAGGCTCTCATCTCAATATTGGAGCCCACATTGGTTATTATTTTATCCGTTATTGTAGGTCTTATTTTACTTTCCGTAATTCTGCCTCTGATGGGCATTATGGCAAGTATCGGCTAAAGAAAGGATGTTGTTATGAACCGTTTTGAAAATGCAAGACCAGACCTCAAACAACATATCACCTTTTTACTACCCATTGTTGCATTTATTCTGCTGTTTGCGTTCTTTTTGCGTGGTGTACAATCCATTGAGGGTACGACCCTTACAAAGCAGCAGGAAAGTCTGGAAACCGCGCTTTCCAGAAGCATTGCGCAATGCTACGCCGTGGAAGGCTTTTACCCTCCCTCCATCACCTATCTGACGGAGCATTACGGACTTACCTATGATTCATCTGTCTTTTTGATTGATTATGAATATTACGGCAACAACCTGTTGCCTGACGTTACCGTACTTCGGAAACAAAAATAATGGAGGTTTCCCATGCATCAGGAAAAACGATTTATTGTAGATGTGCTGTTTGTACTGGCACTCTTTGGTTTATTTGCGGTTTCTGCACTTATGCTTGTAACCGTAGGAGCCGATGTTTATAAACAGACCGTAGACGATATGAGCACCAATTACGAAACCCGCGTGTCAGTCTCATATATTGCCGAGAAAATCAGGCAGAACGACGGCAACATCAATATTGACTATTTGGGAGAGACTCCCGCACTGGTTATGGAGCAGGAATATAACGACGAAATCTTCTCCACTTACCTCTACTATCACGATGGTTACCTGAAAGAGCTTTTGGTCCGCAAAGGAAGTTTTATTGGTGACAATAGTCTTTCTGCCGGACAGGAGATTATGAAGATTTCTGCTTTTCAGGCTGATATGATTATGGAGAATCTGCTAAAAATTGACTTAACAACAGCTGACGGTGTACAGAAGGAATTGTTTCTCCATCTTCACACACCTAAGCTCTGATACATCAAATTGCCTTATACGAAGGGAATACTTACATGAGACACTCTAAATCAACCCTATTCCTAATGGAATTAATTATTGCTATTTTATTCTTTGCTTTGGCCAGCACTGTATGTATTAGACTTTTTGCAAAGTCCCACCTGTTAAGCAAACAGACTGTGAACCAAAACGAAATGATTATTCAGGTGCAAAACATAGCTGACATCTTTTTGTCTGCTGAGGGAAATGCGGATAAAATAAGTGAAATAATAGCATGGTCAGAAC
>CALYZQ010000117.1 GCA_945609985.1 uncultured Lachnospiraceae bacterium
AATCTAGAGCAGGAACTCTCTGCGATTCTCCAACTGACAGTAAGTTTACTCTATCCGACTGCTCCTTTTTGGTAGAAAGCTATATCGGGTTATGGTACAATGAATATATTTGGCAGGAGGTGTTGAAGTGTTTTGGGATATACTGATGTGGATATTACTGACCATATTTAATTATTTGTGGATAACTACATTGATTGATATCATTGTCACAGGCTTCCCGAAGTTGAGATTGGAAAAGAAATTAGATAAGACTTCTTTTTTGATAGAGCGGGAAAACCATTCAGAGGTACAGGGAGAATCAGAGTGTTCAGCCTTTGCCTCCGCTTATGTATACAGGCATTTTGGAAGAGAAGCAAAGGGCATGGAGCTGTATGAGGAAATGCCATGGAAATTCCCCGGAGGCTCTGTGAGCTGCAGGGGAATCGTGAAGCTTGCAAGGAAGTATGGTTTTGCGGCAGGGCTTCGTGCGGGTACGTTGACAGCTCTTAAAAACGCGGTAGCAAAGGGGACGCCGGTCATTGTACTGATACGCTCCGGACTAGGAAAGACGACCATGCATTTTGTACCGGTTGTGGGCTACAATGAAGAGTACATATTCATTATGGATTCGGTGAGAAGCTCCCGCAACCACCGTACGGCGTACTATAACCGCAGAGTGCCGACAAAGGAGTTTTGTAAGCTGTGGAATGTGAGTATGCTAAGACAGCCGCTGTTCCGCAATTTGTTTATTGAGATAAGGGAGGAGTAGGTCGTTATGCTGAATGTGATAAAGATATCTTTGCCGGAACGTTGCCGCATCCTATGTATCAGCGATATTCATACGCACTGGCGTGAAATGGAAAAGTTGTTGAAGCGGTGTAACTATAATACGGGGGAAGACTATTTGTTCATACTGGGTGATATTCTGGAGCGGGGAGAGGATAACATAGGTGCGCTGCGTTATGTGATGGAGCTTGCGAAGGAGGAGCACGTGTTTGTCATAGGTGGAAACAATGACATGTTTGTGCACGATTTTGCGGTAAGATATAGTGATGAAAAATTTCATGAGCGGTTTACGAAGAAACCCAACCGTTGCTTTGTGCAGATGGGTGAGGCGATAGGTATCACCGACTATGCGGATAGTACCGCTCAAAAGCGCAGAGCTGTATATGAAGCCTTCCGGTCGGAAATTGATTTTGTAAAAGGCTTGCCCGATGCCATTGAAACGGACAGCCATATTTTTGTGCATGCAGGTATTGAGGGGCAGGATTGGCATGCCATGACTGCGGCGAGAGTCCAAAATATAAAACGCTTTCCCAATCTTGGACATGAGAGTGAAAAGACAGTGGTTTGCGGGCATGTTCCCTGTTATGGAATGGGTAGGCAAAACAGCAATCTCCCCATATTGGATGGTGGGCGTCGCATTATTGCAATTGATGGAGGTGCAGGAGTAAGGCAGGCATCTCAGATAAATACTGTGATTATAAACAAGTGCGGAAGTGAATATGGCTATGAGACTGAGTTTTGTCCCATAGGGGAGTCCAAAACCGTGCTTGCTGACCATGCAGGCAGGAAAGGATGGATTTTTGCAGATTACAGCAGGCATTTGTTTACACAGATACCCTTTGAACCTGACAACAACCTTAGAGGATTTATTAAGGTTCAAAATAAGGAAAGCGGAGAGCGGGGCGTTGTCCCGGAATGCTTTAGCGGCTATTGGGATGGAAATTGGCATGCCTGGGGTAATCTGAATGCGTTCCCAAGTGTGAAGAAGGGTGAGCCTATCTGGACCTATGCAGAGTATGGCGATTATTGCTGGTGCATCACTGCTGACGGTGAAGTTGGAAGCGTTCCGAAGAGCATTATTTCAGAGTAAGTTAAGACGGGAAATATAGAGATGGTCTACAACTTGTAAAATAACTGTTGACAAGCAGTTCTACAGGTTGTAGACTATAATTAATTCTACAGACAGTAGACTAGAGGAGGTTTTATGGCGGAGTACAGATTGGGTGAAATTGAAATGAAATTTGCTGAGATTATATGGAGTCATGAGCCGATTCCTTCCGGGGAGCTGGCGAGGATAAGTGAGCAGGAGCTTGCATGGAAGAAGTCCACCACTTATACGATTCTTAAAAGATTGTGTGAGAGAGGGATTTTTCAGAATCAGGATGGGGTGGTGACGTCCCTTGTCTCCAAACAGCTGTTTCAGGCGAAGCAGAGTGAAGCATTTGTAGAGGATGCCTTTGCAGGGTCGCTTCCCAGCTTTGTGGCAGCCTTTGTGTCCCAAAAGAAGCTTAGTAAGGATGAAATCAGTCAGTTAAAGAAGATTATAGAAGAGAGTGAATAAAGGGGAGGTTGTATCTTATGGCAGAGCTTATATCGGTATTATTTAAATTAAGTATGCAGGGAACGGTAATTATTTTGACAGTGTGTCTGCTTAGGAAATTGTTACAGATGCTCAAGGTATCTCACAGGTATGTGGTGTTCCTTTGGATTGTTCCCTTTTTCTATCTGGTGTTTCCCTGGAAACTGGAGGTGTCCCACGGCTTTTGGAGAAGCGAAGCGGTGGAGGTGGCAGCGCAGGTAGAAGGCGAAACAGTCACAAATCCCGGGGAAGAGAATTTGATGGTAATATTGCCGGATACGGATGCTTCTGAATCTGTGGTTGCAAGGCCGGACAGGCTGACCCAGACGGGGAATGGGTCTGCTGTGGAGGATAGTATCAGAAATGCTGCACTTACCACCAGGGATATTTTGAAGGCTATTGCATCCGGCGTGTGGATGGCAGGGATTGCGGCAATGCTCGGCTACGGTCTGTATTCTTACATAAGATTGAAAAGGCAGTTGCTTTTGTCGGTGCCTGTAAAGGATAATATTTATTACGCAGAAAATATTGATACCCCCATGGTATTCGGGGTATTTGTGCAAAAGATTTATCTTCCGGTAGGGATTGAGGAAGCTTATGCGACGTATGTACTAGCCCATGAACAAACGCATATTCGGAGAAAAGATACCTTCCTAAAGCTTGCTACGTATATCGTTTGCTGTATTCATTGGTGGAACCCTTTTGTGTGGCTGTCATATTTCCTTCTGTCCAATGACATGGAAAAGGCATGCGATGAGGATACTCTGCTCATTCTTGGCGTGGAGCACAAAAAGGCCTATGCAAACGCGCTTTTGCAGGCTGCGGGAGAGCATAAGAAGAAAGTGTTTGTAGCACCGGTGTGCTTTGATGAAGGAGATGTAAAGGGCAGAATTAATAATGTCTTGAAATACAAGAAGACCCTGAAATGGGTTGCGGGCATTGCAGTGCTTGCAGTAGTAGTGCTGGGAGTAGTGTTCCTAACCAGGAATAAGGAAGACGGCGGGGAACCTGTAGAAAATCAGCAACAAGAACAATCGGGTATACAGGGAGACCATGCAAGCGGTGACGGCACAAATAGCGAAGGTGCGCAGGCAGACGGACAGCCGAACGACGTTCAACAGTCTGACAGCGAGCAACCATCCGGCGACGGTTCATCAACCGACAGTGAGCAGTCCGACGAAAAGCAGGAAATCGTCTACAGTGGGCCTTGGGAGATTTACACAGGGTATCTGGATGAAATTGCCTCCGGTCATTATATGTTTGAACAGGAGGATTTGGACGGTGACGGTACCATGGACCGAATCTACAGAGTCTATAAGCAGGATGTGGACCGCTGTCGTTACACCATAGAATTTGGCAATGGTATCAAATGGGAGATGCCCAAGGATGCAAGTGCCTATGGCCGTCCTAATTTCAGGATGATTGACCTTACGCGGGATAGGAAAAAAGATATTGTGTATCTGATGGATTTTGAGACAAGCTCCATTCCTCAGGCTTGCGGTAATTTTGCAATTTTTGTAAATACGGGAGAGGGCTTTGAGGAGGCGAAGTTGCCCTATAAAACCACGGATGATACTTACTATGCGGAACAGTATTTCACCTATACCTACAAGGTGCAGGAGGAGACGGTATTGGTGGACGTAAGTGATATTTTCCCCAAGACCTTTGAACTTCCCTACGGTGACAATACCCCTCTGTATATTGATATGCAGCGCAAGGAACCTGATTATTTTATCTATGGAGAAGATTTGCCAAGCAGCGTGGTTTGGAACTATGAAACTGAGTTAATAGGTCAAAAGGCATATGTGGTATGTAAGCATCTGCTGTTTGGCTCCGGCTCCTCCTATTATATGGATGCAAGGCTTGCGTGGGAGGATGGCAGATTTGTAGTAGACCGGGTGAGTATGGATGAATCTGCGGGAGCGATTCTTGGCTTTGATGATTATGATAGATATATGGCTTCTTATATGGTGGGAAGCACCCAGCCGTTAATTACCGAAAACTCCATTGTCAGAGAGGCAGATCTTAATAAGGACGGAGCTTTGGATAAAATTATCTTTGACTGGCGCTTCATAAAGGGAGGGAACGGGATGTTTGCGGTGCAGGATTCAAACGGAGAGATTATTTACTGCGATGAGTCCTTGGCCGGCGCTCATGTGGGCTGGGGCTCCTATTATCTCTATGAAAAGGACGATGCCTGCTATCTGTTCTATTACAATGCCTATGACATACAGGGAAACTCGGACTATGTTTATCGGATATATTCCTTTGCAGAGGGCGAGCCTAAGTGTATAGAGGAGAGGAATATCACGTATCCTAGTGGATATGGTGATCAAAGCGATTTCCTCATACTTAAGATGCGGATTGATGTAAATGAACTGGTGGCATTTGCGGAAAAGGTAAATGATTACATGGAGCATTCCTATCTGCTTGTCAGCACAGACCAGGACTTCATACCGGAGCTTGCGGACGGCGGTATCGACTGTATCTTTGGTACCCCGGAAATTCCCCGCCGTGTGTATGAGGATTTCAATACCATGGGTTATACAAGACGTGAGTACGGGGAGCGCCCCACTGCTAAGCAGCTGACAGACAAAGCTGTGGAGTGGTTTGAACAAATTGGACAGCCTTATGATTACGATAGCGCCGCAGATTAAGGCACATCGCATATAGAGTAAAGTTTTTGTCAGTTGACTAAGAGAAAATAAATAGAGAGTACCAG
>CALYZQ010000118.1 GCA_945609985.1 uncultured Lachnospiraceae bacterium
AACGTCTCCGCTCTTGTGACTCCAAAATATTTTCCAAACTCCAGAGTCCACATGTCCATCTCTGCTTCTATCGCATTGATTTGATTCATAATAAAACAGATACAGCGACAGGAAGTTTTGGACATTTCGGGAAGCAGATACTGAAATCCCCATTCTACATCCCTTTTATCATCTTCAAAACCATTTCTGGCATCAATCACAAGATTTGAATCAGGATGGTCCTGAAGCAGCTGTAATGCAAATGATGTAGGCTGTCTGTAATTATCCAAATACGCCTCTTTCTTCCATTCCAGAAAAACCACCTTATTTTCCTCTATCCATCTTACGTTTGCATACTCCGAACTAAATTCTTTCATTAACACACTCTCCTTTTGTAGCGCAAACTGCTCCATATAAGATTTTTTCAAGCGCCTTCATTACATTTAACTCATCATAAATCATTGTATTATTCGCATATAAACTGGCATATCCATGGACGAAGATGAATAATGTGCCAAAAACCTTCTTCGTATCTTCCATTGACATGTCCAATTTATTTTGAAGCACGGTAAGAATCGGCACTAATTCTTCAGTTTCCAACAAATCCAATATTCCTTCTCCCGAAAACTCATCTGATTGAAACAACAAACGAAAGAGATTTCTTTCCTCTATTGCAAATTTAATATAGTTCATTCCGATTGTCAGCATAGGATTACCGCAATCAATCTCCGTCTTCATAATATAATCCGAGTGATATGCATCTGCTTTTTTATACACCATCTTTTTTATGTCTTCGACAGTTGAG
The DNA here is from genome assembly GCA_945609985.1 of uncultured Lachnospiraceae bacterium. Lineage (GTDB taxonomy): Bacteria > Bacillota > Clostridia > Lachnospirales > Lachnospiraceae > Acetatifactor. Next base: position 785 of record CALYZQ010000118.1, read on the forward strand.
AAATAATATAGTACCGGTTGTGTAGAACAATTTAATTGCTCTGAGATACTTCGAGCAGTAACTTTATCTACGCCTTCTTTCTGCACAATTTTGAAAGCAGTATCTACTATCATTTCTTTCGTAACTTTTGCTTTGGGTGGCATAGTTACCTCCTTTTTATAATTCTTGTTATATAACATACATTATGTTTTATTCTCTGTCAATACTAAAATATGGAGCATGTGCTATTTTACACATACTCCACTTCTAAAATCCTGCCGTCTTGCATCTATTTAGGAATTTTTCTCAAATCCTTAGTCTTTCCCCCGTTTGCCTTAATCATCTGACGCCACCCCATCTGTGCCCCCATTTTATAAAGGAAGCGTGGAAACGCAACGGATACATAGTAATTCTCCCTTGCATCCCCCTTTAAGATACTCTCCGCAAGCTCTGCCAACGCTTTGTCAATCGGTGCCTTGGGTCCCTGTCCCGGCTTCGTTTTAGGCATCATTGCCAGCCCTCCGCCACCACCGATACCGATACCGCCGTTCCAGACAAAGCCTGTCTTTATGCTCCAGTTTTGCAAAATCTTCAGCGCATATTCTGCCTGTATACCCTCATAAAAACCGCAATTGACGATACCATATATGGATACCTGCTTTTGTAACTGTGCTTCCTCCAACTGCATCAGACAGGATAACATATGCCCCGGAATTCCATCCACATAAAGTGGATATGCAAATACCCACACATCCGACTTCTCCAGTTCTGTTATTACTTCCTTTGAAATCACGGCAGAATGAAGTCCAATCTCTACAAGCTCTGCCCGTTCTCCCAAATATCCCTTTATATCGCTAAGGAGCGTCCCACTGGCACTGTTGTGTACCTTAGGGCTTCCATTTATTAACGCAATTCTCATAATGTAACTCCCTCCAACTCTTCAACAGATTTATAAAATGACACACTATTTACCACACCATCATAATTTTCTGCATTTGCCACCAGCAAATCTCTGGCCGTTTCTTTTTCTGCATCATTAATATTCTCACCATAAAAGTATGCCGACAAGTTAATCACATTCTTGTATCTTCTTTTATGGTGCATCTTGCCTTTTCTTATGACAAAATCTGCCTGAATATAAGAAATTGCCCTATCCTGCACCATTTTCACAAAGGGACTTACGCTGCCGTAACAACAACGGCTTACTATAATCAGTTCCGAACATTTTCCCATGTCTGCTCCCGTCCCTTCATAACCATCATGAATCACACATTTTCCGGGCGTTTTCACCCAGCATCCGAAACACCCGATACAATGGTGGATATCACCCTTGGGACATATTATTTTGTATTCTCCTTCTACAGGGATATTAAAATTCTCAATATCCGTGATGATTAGTTTCATTTGCATTTACTCCTTTTCATTTATTCTTGCATGTAATTTATTGCCAAAAATCGCCTCTCTGTGGGTCTGGAGAGAATAATTTCCCCTGCACAGGCCCAATCGATGATAGTGGGCCATAACAAACAGATTCTTTACAAATATTCTATCAGTTCCTTCAAATCCAGAACCGTCTTCTCCTGTCCGTAATCGCCTCCGGCACCGCTTCTGTCTACCCATACCGTTTTCATTCCGACCGATTTCGGTCCCAGAACATCATCTGTTACAGAATCGCCGACAAACCAGACCTCCTGCGGACTCAAAGCATTATCCTTCAAAATGTGTGTGTAAAATTGTGAATTGGGCTTGTAACACTTTAGATTTTCCGATGTATAAACCTTATCCACTATGATATTATTTTTGCGCATTACGCTCTTAAGCACATCATTATCCGTATTGGAGCCGATAAAAATCAGATACTTCTCCTTGAGCGCAGTAAGTACGTCCTTTGTTTCAGGATAAGCTTCACGCTCATATGCACCGGCCAAAAGCGCATCTGCATCATCTGCTGCATTTCTGCTCACACCGTATCTGTTATAAAACATCCTGATTCTGGAAATAAAAATATCGCGTTCCTTCATAAATGTACACGCACCTGTAGTATGCTTTTTGTAATAGTCTTTCCACTCCTCCAGGAATGCTTTTTCATCCATCACAGTTCCACAGTCCGCTATATTCTTCATAATTGTTCTCGCAGAACCGCCGCTTGTCACTTTAAAAAGTGTTCCAAACGCATCAAAAATAATAGCTTTTATCATCCGATTTTTACACCTCTTTGTAATTTTCGACAAACTCTCCCTAAATATTTTATCATAAACTATGCAATAAGCAATTGCATTTTAAACAATATCCATGTATAATGTATATGTTTTTTGAATAAGCATACACGCAGACATAAGGTTTTTGACCTTCCTGCAGATAGGAGTAATGTATGGAAAGAAGAGTTGGAACAGTTTCAAGAGGCATCCGCGGACCTATCATCCGCGAAGGAGACAACCTCGTAGACATTACAGTAGAAAGCGTTTTAGGCGCAGCAGAGAGCGAAGGATTTTCTTTGAGAGACAGAGATGTCATCGCATTGACAGAATCCATCGTAGCACGCGCACAGGGCAATTACGCATCCGTTAGTGACATCGCTGCCGATGTAAAAGCAAAATTGGGCGGTGAGACAGTGGGCGTTATTTTCCCCATTCTTTCCCGTAACCGCTTTGCAATTAACTTAAAGGGTATTGCAATGGGCTGCAAGAAGGTAGTTTTGATGTTAAGCTATCCCAGTGACGAGGTTGGTAACGCACTGCTTACCTACGACCAGCTGGACGATGCCGGCATCAATCCCTACACCGATGTTCTGACTTTAGAGAAATATAGAGAGCTGTTCGGTGAGAATAAGCATGAATTTACCGGTGTTGATTATGTACAGTACTATTCCGACATCATCACCGAGGCAGGTGCGGAGGTTGAAGTTGTATTTGCAAATCAGGCAAAGACCATCTTAAACTACACCGACTGCATTATCAACTGTGATATCCACACCAGAGTCCGCACCAAGCGTATCCTTCGCGAGGCAGGTGCCAAGGTTGTATGTGGCTTGGATGATATTATGAATGCTCCCGTAAAGGGCAGCGGCTACAATGCAAAGTACGGTCTGCTGGGTTCCAACAAGTCCACTGAGGATAAGATTAAGCTTTTCCCCAACGAGTGCAAGGATTTGGTTCTGGATATTCAGGCAGCTATTTTGGAAAAGACCGGAAAGCATGTAGAAGTTATGGTATACGGCGACGGCGCATTCAAGGATCCTCAGGGTAAAATCTGGGAGCTTGCAGACCCCGTAGTATCTCCCGCATTCACAGACGGTCTTGTTGGTACTCCCAACGAGCTTAAATTGAAATATCTTGCTGACAATGATTTCGCAAACTTAAGCGGCGCAGAGCTTAAGGAAGCAATCTCCAACAGTATTAAGTCTAAGCAGGATAATCTAGTAGGTAATATGGCATCCCAGGGCACCACACCCAGACAGCTTACTGACTTAATCGGTTCCCTGTGTGATTTGACTTCCGGCTCCGGAGACAAGGGTACACCCATCATTCTGATTCAGGGTTACTTCGATAACTATACAAGCTAATAAATGAAATGAAACTGCCGTGCTGATAATTAGCGCGGTAGTTTTGTTTTGTGAAGTTGTTACGGCACCTTCTCCCCAAGGGGCTGTCTGTGTCTCAGATGCGTCAGACACTACTATGAGCCTCAAACATGGTAAGATTCGGGAGGCGATGCTCCCAAATCTTACCTGAGTCTCATCTCCGTGACGCATAAATCGCACAGACAGCCCCTTGTGGCGAAGGCACCTTGCAAACTCACAAAGCAACGATTGGAGAGAGCGACATTGGCGGGCAGGCAGGTAGCGGTTTTTTGTTCGTTGTGGAAGATGGCTGTATTTTCAAGCATTGCGCTATTAAGCACAGGGAAAATCGCTCATGGACGAGCGATTTAGGTGCGCCCATGCACGGACGCATGTGCGCACCGTCCCGAAAGTCACCTATAATTAGTCGCAATGCTTAGAAAATCCCCATCTGGAACTCCGAATCACAAAAACCACTACCTGCCTGCCCGCCACTTCCACCCTTTCCAACACAAAAATCCCCAGACCATGTCCGGGGATTTTGCCATATTATCACAAGATGTATGAACTGCTTCTCGCAATCTTACAAC
>CALYZQ010000119.1 GCA_945609985.1 uncultured Lachnospiraceae bacterium
GATGTACCATGACTCACGTGCATAGTAGATAAGGGGGGTGTCGCATCTCCAGCAGTGAGGATACTCATGCTCGAACTTAGGTGCATCAAAGAGCTGTCCTCTCGCATCCAAGTCCTTAAGTACCTCAGGGTCAGCCTTCTTCACGAAAAGTCCTGCAAAAGGAGTTTCCTCTGTCATCTCACCCTTACCGTCAACAAACTGTACAAAAGGTAAATCATACTTGCGGCCTACATTGGCATCATCCTCACCGAATGCAGGTGCAATGTGAACGATACCGGTACCGTCTGACATTGTGACATAGTTGTCACAAGTTACATAGAAGCCCTTCTTGTTCTGCTTTGCAGCGCACTCTGCCGCACAGGCAAACAAAGGCTCATACTCCATGCCTTCCAACTCTTTTCCGGTAAATCTGCCAATCACTTCATAAGCAGGCTTAGCCTCTACACCATTTTCCTTATCCTCTGCCACAGCCAGGGAACCAAGTACGGTGTCAGCAAGTGCCTCTGCCAGATAATAGGTATAGCCATCAGCAGCCTTTACCTTGATATAGTTTTCTTCGGGATTCATACAAAGTGCCACATTGGAGGGAAGGGTCCAGGGGGTTGTGGTCCATGCAAGGATGTACTCCTCTCCCTCTGTAGGCTTTGCCACCTTAAATCTTACGATAGCAGAACGCTCCTTCACGGTCTTATATCCCTGGGAAACCTCTGCACTGGAAAGAGGAGTTCCGCAACGGGGACAATAAGGAACAATCTTAAAGCCCTTGTATAATAAGCCCTTATCCCAAATCTGGCGGATTGCCCACCACTCGGACTCAATATAGTCATCATGATAAGTAACATAAGGGTTATCCATATCAGCCCAGAAGCCTACGGTGCCGGAAAAGTCCTCCCACATCCCCTTATACTGCCAAACGCTCTCCTTACACTTGTCGATAAAAGGCTCCAGACCATATGCCTCAATCTGATCCTTTCCATCCAAATGAAGAAGCTTCTCAACTTCGATTTCTACGGGAAGTCCGTGAGTATCCCAGCCTGCCTTACGGGGTACCATGTATCCTTTCATGGTGCGGTATCTGGGAATCATATCCTTGATAACACGGGTCAAAACATGACCGATATGGGGCTTACCGTTTGCGGTAGGGGGACCGTCATAAAAGGTATAGGTTTCGCCCTGCTTGCGCTGCTCCATACTCTTTTTGAAAATGTCATTGTCTTTCCAGAACTGCTCTACTGATTTTTCACGTTCCACAAAGTTTAAATTAGTGTCTACCTGTTTGTACATACGCATTTTCCTTTCTTAAAAAAAAATAGGCTTCGTCCTGTAATAGGACGAAGCCATAATCTTCGCAAACCACCTGTTACAACATACGTTCCACTGCATAAACAGCGGAGTTATATGGTTTCCGATAACGGCGGAATACCGTTCAGAACTACTCGCAACCTTTTGTTCTGACAGCTCAGAAGTGATTTTCCCTATCCTGCTACTGGCACCGGTCTTTCACCCTCACCGGCTCGCTTTGGCGTTCCCAAAATAAGTACTCTCTTCGTCATTGCTTTTACGATTTGAGCATATTATGCACTTCCTTTCCCAAAATGTCAAGTGTTTTAGCCAAAAGTTTTGTTATCAGGCCTTTCCTCCCTTGCCACATGCTTTACTTTTGCGATATAATAGAAGCGTATTTACAAAAGAAAGGAGACTCCCCATGAATACCAAACGCAACGGTAAAATCTCTATGGTGCTGCAATCCATCAGTATCATTCCACTGCTTTTTTTCGGTTTCCTCATCATGGCAATTGCATATCATCAATGTACCAAAACAATCCATGCTGAAATCGAAATCAGTTTGCACAACACAATACACAATGTACAACAGCTGTTTGATGTAGCATATCCCGGAGATTATAAGCTTATGGGCGAAACTGCCTTTCAACTGTATAAAGGAGACTTCGATATTACCGATAATTATGAGTTGATAGACAAGGTTAAACAGGATACCGAACTGGATATCACCCTCTTTTTTGACAATACCAGAATCCTCACCACCATCTGTGACACAGAAGGACGACGCATTATAGGCAGCGCCGCTCCCGACATTGTCACGGCGCAGGTTTTGCGCAAAGGTGAAACACATTTTTACACCAATACAATGATTAACGGTCAAAAATACTTTTCCTACTATGCACCTCTTTACAATCAAAACAACAGTATAGTAGGTATGTTTGCCGTACTAAAGCCGGGAGATTCTGTAGCTGCGGCAATCAATAAATCCATGTATCCGTTTCTGATTGCGGACCTTTTGGTAATGCTGTTAATTGCTGTATGCAATTATTTATATACCCGCAATTTTGCATCTGCCATCACCAAAATCAATCGTTTTCTGGCTGACGTATCGGGTGGTAACTTAAATTCCGAACTGGACAACAGTGTTCTCAGACGCAATGACGAATTTGGCGATATCGGGCGCTCCGCCATCAATATGCAGCATTCCCTGCGCCGTATGATAGAACAGGATACCCTGACAGAATTGTTTAACCGCCGTTCTGCACACCGCAAGCTGCAAAATATATTGCCCAAGGCCAACATGCCCGGTGAAGCTTTTTCCCTATGCATCGCAGATATAGATTTCTTTAAAAAGGTAAATGATACCTACGGACATGACTGTGGTGACATCGTGTTAAAGAAAGTGGCAGACACACTCAGAGAGCATATGTACTCCTGTGGCTTCGCAGTCCGTTGGGGCGGTGAGGAGTTCTTACTTGTATTCGACCATATGAGTGCCTGCGAAGCATATGACAGCCTTGAAGCGCTTCTCAATAAGATAAGGGCTTTGGAAATTCCCTACAATGACGAAATATTGCATGTCACCATGACCTTCGGTCTTGCAGACGGTCAGACTACCGATTTGCAGGAGCTTTTGAAGATTGCTGACGACAACCTCTACCAGGGTAAAACAGCAGGTAGAAATCAAATTGTATATTAAGCAAGGGAAATACTTGCATTTTCCCATAGATTGGTATATGATTACACTTAATTTACAGCTGTCTTGTCAGTGAATAAACTAATTTGACAGACGGCAGAATGTGAGGACTCATGGACAGACAAAATCTTACTCTGATGACGGACCTTTACGAATTGACCATGATGCAGGGTTACTTCAAAAACAAGGACCGCAATGAAACCGTTATTTTCGACGCATTTTACCGCACCAATCCCTGTGGCGGTGGCTATGCCATTGCAGCAGGCTTGGAACAGGTTATCCAGTACATTAAAGAACTCCGCTTTGACAAGGAAGACATTGACTATCTGGCTTCTCTCGGAATCTTTCAGGAGGACTTCTTGGAGTATCTTGCGAATTTTAAATTCTCCGGAGATATATTTGCCATTCCCGAAGGTTCGGTTATGTTCCCCAGAGAACCCATTATCAAGGTAATCGCACCTATAATGGAGGCGCAGCTGGTGGAAACTGCCATCCTGAATATTATCAACCACCAAAGTCTGATTGCCACCAAGGCGGCAAGAGTATGCTATGCTGCTAAGGGCGACGGCATCATGGAGTTCGGTCTCAGACGTGCCCAAGGGCCTGACGCAGGAACCTACGGTGCAAGAGCTGCCATGATTGGCGGCTGTATCGGTACCAGCAATGTATTGGCCGGACAACTTTTCGACGTACCGGTTAAGGGTACTCATGCACACAGCTGGATTATGAGCTTCCCCGATGAATACACCGCTTTTAAGACATATGCCGACATGTATCCAAGTGCCTGCATTCTGTTGGTAGATACCTATGATACCTTAAAATCAGGTGTTCCCAATGCTATCCGGGTCTTTACCGAAATGCGTGAAGCAGGAATTCCCTTAACCTTTTATGGTATCCGTCTGGATAGCGGAGATTTGGCTTACTTATCCAAGAAAGCCCGCAAGATGCTGGATGATGCCGGATTTACGGATGCAGTGATTTCTGCTTCCAACGATTTGGATGAATTTTTGATTGACAGCTTAAAGGCTCAGGGGGCAGCCATCACCTCATGGGGTGTTGGTACCAACCTGATTACCTCCAAGGACAATCCTTCCTTCGGTGGCGTATACAAGCTTGCTGCCATTCAGGGGTCTGACGGTAACTTTATTCCCAAGATAAAACTTTCCGAAAACTCCGAAAAAGTTACCAATCCCGGCAACAAAATGATTTATCGTATCTATGACCGCGAAACCGGCAAGATAAAAGCTGACTTAATCTGTCTGGTTGACGAAACGTACAGTGAGGAAGACGATTTGCTTTTATTTGACCCTCAGGAGCCCTGGAAAAAAGTCAGACTCAAGGCCGGAAGTTACACACTGCGTCCCCTTATGGAACAGATTTTTGAGAACGGACAGTGTGTATATACCTCCCCCAAGGTTATGGAAATCCGTTCCTATTGTCAGGAAGAATTAAATACCCTTTGGGATGAGACCAAGCGTCTGGTAAACCCCCATAAGGTTTATGTGGACTTGTCACCGAAGCTTTATGACATCAAGATTAGTCTGTTGGATAAGATGAGCGACAGATAATATTACAGCCCGCAGGAATTGTCCTGCGGGCTTTTTGTATGGAGACGATACGGGGATGGAAGGCGGGCGGAGGGGAGCACCATGGTACAAGCAGCGCATTCTGAGCACGCCGGCACTTAGCGAGGTAAATGCGTCGTAAGATGCATTGTGGCGAGCTTAGTACCGTTGCGTTGCGAAGCATAGCGGAAGCGTGCCTGCGGCTACCATGGTGCTCCCCTCCGCTCACCTCCCATCCACGCATCGCCTCCATACAAAAGCCCTGCCGCACTATCACGACAGGACTCATATTACTGCTCCATCTGGCGCCCCAGAAAACCTGCTGCAGAAAGCAC
>CALYZQ010000120.1 GCA_945609985.1 uncultured Lachnospiraceae bacterium
GTTTGATTTTTATTGAAGGCAAAATAAGTGAATCCCATGATTTTACAGCTCCGGAAGTGTTGTACGAGGAGCTTATTTCCCATGTAAAGAAATATCACCCAAGTGATGATATTACCATGATTGCCAAGGCGTATGAAATCGCCAAGAAAGCACATGAGGGACAGGTGCGTAAATCCGGGGAGCCCTACATAATCCATCCCTTGAATGTAGCCATTATTCTGGCAGACTTAGAGTTGGATAAGGAAACCATTATTGCGGGACTTCTCCATGATGTTATTGAGGATACCATCATGACAGAGGAGGATTTGATTAAGGAATTCGGAGCAGATGTGGCGCTTTTGGTAGATGGTGTGACAAAGCTTGAAAAGATTCCTCTTTCCTCTGAGAATAATCAGCCGGATGACAAGCTGGAGATGCAGGCGGAGAATCTCAGAAAGATGTTCCTTGCCATGGCAAAGGATATCCGTGTCATTATGATTAAGCTGGCTGACCGTCTGCACAACATGCGTACCCTCAAGTATAAAGATGCAGAGGGACAGCAGAGAATTGCCAAAGAGACACTGGAGATTTACTGCCCCATTGCCCAGAGACTGGGTATCAGTAAGATTAAGATTGAATTGGATGACTTATCCTTAAAATATCTGGAGCCGGATGTGTATTATGACTTGGTGGATAAGATTGCTGTGCGTAAGAGTGTGCGCGAATCCTACATCCGCAGTATTGTGGAGGAGGTAAGGACTCACATTGAAAACGCCGGTATCAAGGCGAGAGTAGATGGCCGTGTAAAGCATTTTTTCAGTATCTACAAGAAGATGAAGAACCAGAACAAGACCCTGGACCAGATTTATGATTTGTTTGCGGTGCGTATTATAGTGGACTCCGTAAAAGATTGTTATGCGTCACTGGGTGTAATTCATGAGATGTACAAGCCCATTCCGGGACGTTTTAAGGACTATATCGCTATGCCCAAGGCGAATATGTATCAATCCCTGCATACCACACTGATTGGTAGCAGCGGACAGCCCTTTGAGATACAGATTCGTACCTTCGACATGCATAAGGCGGCAGAATATGGTATTGCCGCACACTGGAAATACAAGGATGCCTCCGATGGCAAGAAGGTAGAAGCCCAGGAGGAAGAAAAGCTTGTATGGTTGCGCCAGATTTTGGAATGGCAGCGTGATATGTCCGACAACAGGGAGTTTATGAATCTTTTAAAGAACGATTTGGATTTGTTCTCGGACAATGTTTATTGCTTTACTCCCACCGGTGAAGTAAAGAACCTGCCGGCAGGCTCCACACCCATTGACTTTGCCTACAGCATTCATTCCGCTGTGGGTAACAAAATGGTAGGTGCCAGAGTAAACGGCAAGCTGGTGACCATCGATTATGAGATTAAAAACGGTGACCGTCTGGAGATTATTACTTCTCAGAATTCCAAGGGTCCCAGCCGTGACTGGCTGAATCTGGTGAAGAGTACCCAGGCGAAGAATAAGATTAACCAGTGGTTTAAAAGTGAGTTTAAGGAAGACAATATTGTTAAGGGCAAGGAAATGCTGGTGAACTACTGCAAGGCCAAGACCATCAATTTGTCTGATTTGTTAAAGCACGATTACATGGAAGCCATTATGAACCGCTACGGCTTCAAGGATTGGGACAGTGTGCTTGCGGCTGTGGGTCATGGTGCCCTGAAGGAAGGACAGCTTATCAATAAGATGCAGGAGCTGTACGACAGGGAGCACAAAAAGGAGATGACCAACGAGGAGGTTCTGGCAACCATTGCGGAGGCTGAGAGTTTAAATGCCAACAGACCCATGCGAATGAAAGCCAAGAGCGGAATCGTGGTAAAGGGTATCGAGGATTTGTCGGTTAGATTTTCCAAGTGTTGTTCCCCGGTACCGGGTGATGAGATTGTAGGCTTTGTCACCAGAGGCAGAGGCATCTCCGTGCACAGAACAGACTGTGTCAATATTTTGAGCCTTCCTGAGCTGGAGCGCGACAGAATGATTGATGCGGAATGGCAGGCACCGGATAAGATGGCCTCCGAAAAATACATGGTGGAGATTAAGATATATGCCAACAACAGAAATGGCTTGCTGGCAGATATTTCAAGGGCACTCACGGAGAAAAATATTGATATTTTATCCATGAATACCCGAACCACCAGACAGGGACTTGCCACACTGCAGACCAGCTTTGAAATCAGTGGCAAGGATGAACTGAACCGTGTGATTGATAAAATCCGCGGCATTGAAAGTGTAATTGATATTGAGAGAACCTAAGGGTTTTGCTAACGGAAGGAGTAGGACGATGGCGAATATCAAAATCGGTCGTATGGTGCTGAGTATGTGCCAGACCAATTGCTATTTTGTATACAGAGAGGGCAGTGCGGATGCTATCGTGATTGACCCTGCGGACAATGGCGACAGAATTTATGCGGCACTTCAGAAAAACGGTTTTAACGTGAAAGGCATTCTGCTTACCCATGGTCACTTCGACCATATCTGGGGCTGTGAGGCTTTAAAGGAAGCAGTAAATGCAGAGGCTGCGGAGCCTGTAAAAGTGTACGCAGGAGAAGCTGAGGAGCCCCTCCTTAACGACGCAGGAAAGAATATTTCCCGTCAGGCAGGGCGTGCCTGTACCTTACAGGCGGATGTCTACCTGAAGGACGGCGAAGAAGTCACTCTGGCGGACATGACCTTTAAAGTAATTGCCACACCCGGACATACACCGGGCGGTGTGTGCTTCTATTTCGAAGAAGCAGGACTTTTGGTTTGCGGTGACACCTTGTTTTTGGAGTCTGTGGGACGTACGGATTTTCCCGGTGGCAGCATGAGTACCTTGGTGCGCTCCATTAGGGAGAAGCTCTTTGTACTTCCCGAGGATACCCTTTGCTATCCCGGACACGGTGACAGCACCACCATCGCACATGAGAAGCAGTACAATCCATTTTTAGGATAAGACATAAAATCGTGGCATATTGCTACGATTTTTGTTTATATGAGTACAAAGAGAAGTGAAAATTAGAATAAGACTGGATTTAGGGGGTTAAGGGGAGCGGATTGGACCTATGCAAAATAATTTGCTCTCTGGAAACTCAAAGAGGTCTTTTTTAGCGAAAAATGAGAGCTTCTTTAGGCGTTTTGGACCTATACACAAAAACGCTCCTCTGAGAAACTCATTTTTATGAATTGGGGTTTCCCATAGAATAATTATTTTCTATATGCCCAAAAGTCGATATTTTACCTTGCAATTTAGCACATTTTTGGTTGTTTGAGTTTCTGGGCAGATAATTTTTCTGTATAGGTCCATTTTGAATTAGGAGGTTATAGGCGTGAAGAGAATATATGCGTGGGAACCATGGTTTTTCATGTTTTTCGGATTGTTTCATTTGCACAGGATATGGGGATTGTGTGATAGGACATCATATGCTGCTTTTTGGATTGGAATACTAGAGAGCAAAGGTGTATTCTATTTTGTGTTGATGGGAATATTGGCATTTCTTTGTGTTTGTGGAATCGTGATATTCTGTAAGTATATCAAAAACAATTATTGGTGGAGATGGATATACATATTTGGCGGATGTTATTTGTTATTTGATTTGTTTGCAATCGCAATAGAACTGAAATTTTGGAATGAATTATTGCTGTTCCTGTTTGATGTCAATTCACCATACTGGAATATCGTATGGGGAGGATTTATTGCATTGGGAGCATTTGTTTTTTGTTTAGGTTTGAGATTGTTAAAGAAAAGGAAGCAAGCATAGTTGACATGTAAGGCGAAGAGTTGATATGGATAATATGACACACATAGAAAAAGCAAAAGATTTATTTGGAAGAAAATTTCATTGTTCTCAGGCTGTTTTTGCGGCTTTTGCAGAGGAGTCAGGGATAACAGAAAAGCAAGCTCTAAAGATAGGGGCATGCTTGGGAAGCGGAATGAGAAAGGGAGAAGTCTGCGGTGCATGCACCGGAGCACTCTTAGCTCTGGGACTTAGATTTGGTCAGGCTGATGAAGAAGATATAGAGAGTCGTTTGAAGACGAATGAAGTAACAGATAGATTTTTGGCTGAGTTCAAGAAGGAAAACGGTTCCTATATGTGTAAGGAACTGTTGGGGTGCGATTTATCCACGCAAGAAGGAATTGCAATGGCAGTGGAGAAGAAGCTGTTTACAGAGTTTTGTCCCAAGATGGTTGAGTCGGCAACGAAAATAGCAGAGGATATCTTAGAGGTTGGAAGCGAGTAGGAAGATAAATAAAATGTTCTAAGGAGGTCTGCCATGATTAAGTGTTCTACATTAGAAAATGTATCAAACGAGGTATTGTTTGATACCAACTGGAAGACTATGAGTGAGAGACTTAAGAAGGAAGTTAACTTGGAGCGTTTTTGTGAAATGCTAAGGGAACAGGATTATGACCCTACCATTTCAGTAGGTGCTTTTGATACGGAGACAAAGAGAGATAACCTGATTGCGCAGAGTATGTATCGGTCTTTAGGGTTTGAAATAAAAGATGAAGTAGTAACAACCTAAAAACACTTAATGGAAGCAGGCAAGTGGAGCAAGTTGAGGTTGTTAAAAGGATTTAATAACTGTTATATTTTGTTATAAAAAACATTGGCAAATTCTTCAAAATACTAATATTTTTTTAGGTGTTTCATTCATCGAATGTTGTTTCGACCAGTTATGTGTCTAAAATGACCACCTATTGATAAAGTGTAGATAATAATTCTAATTCAGATATACTACAAAGCAAGAAAGGAGGAAAATCATGAAACTGAATATTA
>CALYZQ010000121.1 GCA_945609985.1 uncultured Lachnospiraceae bacterium
GAAATAACAACACCATCAATTGGATTCCGGAGTCCATCGGTTCCGGACGTTTCGGAAACTGGCTGGAAAATATTCAGGACTGGGCAATTTCCCGCAACCGTTACTGGGGAACTCCACTGAATATCTGGGAATGTGAATGTGGTTATCAGCACTGCGTGGGAAGCAGGGAGGAACTGGTCAATATGAGTGGCAATGAGGCTGCAAAGACTGTGGAATTCCATCGTCCTCACATTGATGCCATTACACTTACCTGCCCTAAGTGTCATAAGACCATGGAGAGAGTACCTGAGGTGCTTGACTGTTGGTTTGACTCCGGTGCAATGCCCTTTGCACAGCACCATTACCCCTTTGAAAACAAGGAAACCTTTGAAGCCCAGTTCCCCGCCCAGTTTATTTCTGAGGCTGTGGACCAGACAAGAGGGTGGTTCCATTCCCTGCTTGCAGAATCCACTTTATTGTTTAACAAGGCTCCTTATGAGAATGTTATCGTGCTGGGTCATGTACAGGACGAAAATGGACAGAAGATGAGTAAGAGTAAGGGAAATGCAGTAGACCCCTTTGATGCTTTAGAGACCTATGGCGCAGATGCCATCAGATGGTATTTTTATATTAATTCCGCACCCTGGCTTCCCAACCGTTTCCACGGCAAGGCAGTACAGGAGGGACAGCGCAAGTTTATGGGTACGCTTTGGAATACCTATGCATTCTTTGTACTGTATGCAAATATTGACGGCTTTGATGCTACCAAGTATACCCTGGAGTATGATAAGCTTCCGGTTATGGATAAGTGGCTGTTATCCCGATTAAACACGGTTGTGGGAGAAGTGGATCAGCATCTGGATCAGTACCGGATTCCCGAGGCTGCAAGAGCACTGCAGGATTTTGTGGACGAGATGAGCAACTGGTATGTAAGACGCAGCCGCGAGCGTTTTTGGGCAAAGGGTATGGAGCAGGATAAGATTAATGCCTACATGACCTTGTACACTGCCCTTGTGACCATTTCCAAGGCTGCAGCTCCCATGATTCCTTTTATGACAGAGGATATTTATCAAAACCTTGTAAGAAGCGTGGATGCAAATGCTCCCGAAAGCATACATCTGTGCGACTTCCCCACAGTGGAGGAGAGCTTTATAGATAAACAGCTGGAGCAGTCCATGGAGGAGGTATTAAAGGCAGTTGTATGCGGTCGTGCCTGCCGTAACGAGGCGGCCATCAAGAACCGTCAGCCCATCAGCAAAATGTATATCAAGACATCCGCTGCTTTGGATAGCTTCTATCAGGATATTATCAAGGAAGAGCTGAATGTAAAGGAGGTTGTATTCACGGATGATGTGAGAGATTTTACCTCCTACACCTTTAAACCCCAGCTTCGCACCGTAGGACCCAAATACGGCAAGCAGCTTGGGGGCATTCAAAAGGCACTGGCAGCTCTTGACGGCAACGCTGCAATGGATGAGCTGGGAGAAAAGGGACAACTAACCCTTAATATTGACGGCGTGATGGTAGAGCTTACCAAGGAGGACCTGTTGATTGATGTGGCTCAAAAGGAAGGCTACGTGACCCAGGAGGACAATAAGATGACGGTTGTCCTGGATACCAACCTGACAGAGGAGCTTATTGAGGAGGGCTTTGTATACGAGGTAATCAGCAAGATTCAGACCATGCGCAAGGAAGCAGGATTTGAGGTTATGGATCATATTAAGGTTTCTGTCAATGAAAATGCTAAGCTGGCTGCCATTGTGAAAAAGAATCAGGAGACCATTGCAGCAAAGGTGCTTGCAGACAGCATGACTGCAGGAGAGACCTATGCAGTTTCCAAGGCATGGAATATCAATGGGCAAGAGGCTGTCATTTCTATAGAAAAGTGGCAATAAATTATGCAAAAGCAGTTGGAAAACCAGCTGCTTTTTGTTATAATGTTAGAGAACGTTTCGTATTTTTTACGTGAGAGGAGATTGCGGATGAATATGGAAAAAATTAAAAAGAATCATTTTGACAAGGAACTGTTTAAACGCAGTGTTCTTTACAATGTAAGAACCCTATATCGCAAGACTTTAGAGGAGGCAACACCACAGCAGATTTTTCAGGCGGTATCCTATGCCGTAAAGGATCAGATTGTAGGTGACTGGATGGATACCCAGAAGGCATATGAAGAGGAAGACCCCAAGATGGTGTACTATATGTCCATGGAATTTCTTATGGGTCGTGCCCTGGGTAACAGCCTGATAAATTTGCAGGCGTACAAAGAGGTTAAGGATGCTTTGGAGGAGCTTGGATTAAATATCAATATCGTAGAGGACCAGGAGCCGGATGCCGCTCTTGGTAACGGCGGTCTGGGGCGTCTTGCAGCCTGCTTTTTGGATTCCCTTGCAACCTTAGGTTACCCTGCCTATGGCTGCGGTATCCGTTATCGCTACGGTATGTTTAAGCAAAAGATTAAGGATGGTTATCAGGTGGAGGTACCGGACAACTGGCTGGTGGACGGGAACCCCTTTGAGCTGCGTCGGCCTGAGTATGCCAAGATTGTAAAGTTTGGCGGCTATGTAGCTGTACATACGGATGAAAACGGCAGGAATGTATTTACTCAGGAGGGCTATCAGTCCGTAAGGGCAGTGCCCTTTGATTTGCCCATTGTAGGCTATGGCAACAGAATTGTGAACACACTTAGAATCTGGGATGCCGAGCCCGTAGAATGCTTCCAGCTGGATTCCTTTGACAAGGGTGACTATCAGAAGGCTGTAGAGCAGGAAAATCTTGCAAGAAATATCGTGGAGGTTCTCTATCCCAATGATAACCACTATGCCGGCAAGGAGCTTCGTTTAAAACAGCAGTACTTCTTTATCTCCGCATCCGTGCAGGAGGCAGTGGAGAAATATATGCGCAAGCACACAGATATTCGTAAGTTTTACGAAAAGGTAACTTTCCAGTTAAACGACACTCATCCCACTGTGGCAGTTGCAGAGCTCATGCGTATTCTGATGGATGATTACCACCTGAACTGGGAGGAGGCGTGGAATGTAACCACCAGGACCTGTGCCTATACGAATCATACCATTATGGCTGAAGCTTTAGAGAAGTGGCCCATTGAGCTGTTTTCCAGGCTGCTTCCCAGAATCTATCAGATTGTGGAGGAGATTAACCGCCGCTTTATTCTTGAGATTGAGCGCAAGTATACAGGCGTAGAGGGTGTCAATGTGCAGGATAAGATTCGCAAGATGGCTATTATCTATGATGGTCAGGTGAAGATGGCACATATGGCAATTGTTGCCGGCTATTCCGTAAACGGTGTAGCAAGACTGCACACAGAGATTTTGAAAAATCAGGAGCTTAAGGATTTCTATGAGATGTATCCTGAGCGCTTCAACAATAAGACAAACGGTATCACACAGAGACGTTTCCTGCTTCATGGTAATCCACTGCTTGCAGATTGGGTGACTGCCCATGTGGGTGATGACTGGATTACCGATTTGCCGCAAATTAACCGCCTGAAGGTATACGCTGACGATACCAAGGCACAACAGGAATTTATGAACATCAAGTATCAAAACAAGGTGCGTCTGGCAAAGTATATTCTGGAGCACAACGGTGTGGAGGTTGACCCCCGTTCCATTTTTGATGTACAGGTAAAACGTCTCCATGAATACAAGAGACAGCTGTTAAATATCTTGCATGTAATGTATCTGTACAATGAAATAAAGGAGCACCCCGAGCAGGAATTTTTCCCCAGAACCTTTATTTTCGGAGCCAAGGCAGCAGCAGGCTACCGCAATGCAAAGCTTACCATTAAGCTGATTAACGCAGTGGCAGATGTAATCAATAAGGACATGTCCATCGGCGGCAAGCTGAAGGTGGTATTTATTGAAAATTATAACGTATCCAACGCAGAGATTATTTTTGCGGCAGCAGATGTGTCAGAGCAGATTTCCACTGCTAGTAAGGAGGCATCCGGTACCGGCAACATGAAATTTATGTTAAACGGAGCACTTACCATCGGCACCATGGACGGAGCGAATGTAGAAATCGTTGAGGAAGTGGGCGAGGAAAATGCATTTATCTTCGGTCTTTCCGCAGATGAGGTTATCCGCTATGAGAACTTTGGTGGCTACAACCCCATGGAAATCTTCAACAACGACCCCGATGTGCGCAAGGTTCTCATGCAGTTAATCAACGGAACCTATTCACCGGAGGATACAGAGCTGTTCAGACCTTTGTACAACTCTCTGCTTAATACTCAGAGTACCTCAAAGGCAGATACCTACTTTATTCTGAAAGACTTTAAGGCTTACGCAGAGGCTCAGACCAAGGTGGAGGCTGCTTACAGGGATGAAGCAGGCTGGGCAAGAAGCGCCATCCTAAATGTGGCATGCTCCGGCAAGTTCACCTCTGACAGAACGATAAAACAGTACGTGGATGAGATTTGGCATCTGGATAAGGTGGTTTTGAAGTAAGAGATTGGATAAATATTGAATATGTGATGAAAGAGGCATCCTGCAGAAATGTGGGGTGCCTTTTGTCAATTATTACATTTTCGGTGTAGAATGTTACATTTTTTGCGCAAGGGGGGAGGTTTAGGATATATTGCGGTATAAAAAAGTACCTTTTTATATGATTTTAGTAGTAAAAGTAAGTAGATATTATATGACTATTACAAATAAGAGAGGTAAGATGAATTTATGATAAAATTTAA
>CALYZQ010000122.1 GCA_945609985.1 uncultured Lachnospiraceae bacterium
GCAGGCTTCTGAGGATGGGAACAATCAGTCCTACAATCAAGCCGTAAGGAGCTCCGCATACAAAACCACAGATAAGTACGGGAATATGCATGGGAAGCATCATCTTTCCGAATTGAGGTATTTGCCCGGTAAGAAAAGGCAATACGATTCCCAGTGCAAGAAAAAGTGCGGACAGAGTTAATTTTTTAATGTTCATGTTTTGTCTCCTTTGTTACAAAGAACAGCTACTATATCCTGCCGCATAAAAAAGCAGGAAGATAGCACGCACTCTACGACTGCGATGTAACCTTCCTGGTTTAATTCTTTGTATCTTATTCTTTTGGTATATTAATAAATTTCAGTTTGTTGACTTCGGTCAACGGTTGATTCTATTATAAGCGCATGAAGCATGGCTGTCAATCATTCATTGTCAGCTATTGATAAAGATCATTGTTGTTGGAAGCATCATATTGCTTGCGTTTATAGATTGTAATATTACGGTCTCTGTCACCTTCGATAGAGCAGGCAAGCTCCATCGCATCATCATTTTCATTGATATTGTTAACCGTGAAAAGTCTGCCTGTTTCATCCAAATAGTAGGATTTTTCCTCACCGGTCCAAAGAACCTGGCTTCCGCGCTGTAAGAAGAGGCTAAAAAATGCACCAAAAGCAGCAAGATAAAAGACACTGAAATTAAATACCAGCTCCAGCATTAACAAGAGGGCCCCCACATAGTACACGATCAGTAAGAGACACTGTAAGGGGAATCTGAAGCTTAATTCTCTCTTTGTCAGGCTACTTAATTTCTTGCGGCAGTAAATCTGCTGAATGATACTGGTGATGCCGGAGGAAAGACCGATAACAGCCAGAACACCGAAGAGAATATCGATAAATTTGTATTTGCTTTGGGCGATATCCTGCCAATATCCACACAGGAAAAAGAAAACGGTATTAAGAAGCATGGTCGTCAGTAAAAGAATCCATTTTGCTTTTTTGTTCATAGTATTGCTACCTCCTGTTATAACTGCATATAAGTATAGCACATTTTATCATTTGTGTATTTATTTTTTTGTGGTACAATAAGAAAAGAATACAAAGGAGACTTTATTATGAAAAAGTTAATTGCGGAATTTATTGGAACAGCAGTGCTGGTGACTCTTGGCTGCGGTACGGCAATGCTGGTAGGCTGTGATGCGGTAAACGGTGGCGGATATATTCTGACTGCTCTTGCATTCGGTCTGGTAATCGTGGGAATGGCATATTGCGTGGGAAATATCTCCGGATGTCATATCAACCCCGCCGTTTCCCTGGGTGTGTTGATGAATGGCGGCATGAGTGTTAAGGACTTTGCAGGCTATGTTGTGGCACAGTGTCTGGGTGCGCTTGCAGGTGCAGGCTTACTCGCTGCAATCTTTACCTCAGGCAAGGTAACCGATATGACTGGCGGTTTTGGCTCCAACGGACTTGCAGGAGTAAATGACAGTATTGTTGCCGGCCTTTTGGTAGAAATTGTGCTGACCTTTATCTTTGTAATGACCATTCTTGGCGTGACAAGCAAGAAGGCAGGTCATGGTTCCTTCGGCGGATTGATTATCGGTCTTACACTTACTCTGGTACATATTCTTGGTATCGGTTTAACCGGAACCTCCGTTAACCCTGCAAGAAGTATTGGTCCTGCTATCGTGGCAGCAATTTCAGGAAACAGTGCACCCATTGCATGTGTTTGGGTATTTATTGTAGGACCTTTCATCGGTGCGGCACTTGCAGCACTGGTATATAAGTTTTTAGAAAAGGAAGCATAAAATGATTTTTGATACTCATGCACATTATGATGATGATGCCTTTGACGAGGACAGGGAAGAACTGCTTGGCTCCATGCAGGCAAATGGTGTCGGTAAGATAGTGAATATCGGAGCCAGCTTAAACTCCTGTAAGCAGACCATAGAGCTGATGCAAAAATATGATTTTGTGTACGGTGCCATCGGTGTACATCCCAATGAGGTGGAGGAGCTTTCAGAGGAGAGCTTCGCGCAGCTTAAGGAGTGGTGTAAGTCTGAAAAGTGCGTGGCAGTGGGTGAAATCGGACTTGACTATTATTATGATGAGCCTTCACCGGATATCCAGAAAAAGTGGTTTATCAGACAGTTAAATCTGGCAAGAGAGATTTCTAAGCCGGTGGTGATTCATTCCCGTGATGCGGCAAAGGATACCATTGACATTATGAAGGAGCAGCATGCCGAGGAAATCGGAGGTGTGGTACATTGCTTTTCCTACACAAAGGAGACTGCCAAAATCATGTTGGATATGGGCTTTTACATCGGTATTGGAGGAGTTCTTACCTTTAAGAACGGTGTAAAGCTAAAGGAGGCAGCAGATTTTATCCCTATGGACAGAATTGTCTTGGAGACGGACTGCCCGTATCTGGCCCCCGTGCCTTTCAGAGGGAAACGCAACAGCTCTTTGTATTTGCCTTATGTGGTAAGTACTTTGGCAGAAATTAAGGGCATCTCTGAGGAAGAGGTACGCAGGATTACCTGGGAGAATGCGCATAGAATGTATAGAATATAAGATGATAAAAGAGGCTGTGTTCATTCGCACAGCCTCTTTTTACTGCTAATTCAATTATCCTGCTTTTCTTTTTGGCGGTTTTTACGGTTCTCGTTAATAATCACTGCCCACAACATAACAAGGCCGGTAATGCCTATTCCCATCCATAAACTGTCAGTTCTTAAGATACTGTCCTCCGGTAATTGGGGAAACAGAATGCACCCCGCTGCAATACTAAGTGCAAATACCACAGTTCCTAAAAAGGTAACGATACATTTGCGTTTTACAACTAATTTTTTATCAAGCTCTGCATAATCGGCGACTTTTCGTAAAGTCTCCTTTGTTTCCTTTTCCATAATCTCACTTTTCCTTTCACCGTCAATTATTTCTCTGATATCGACTTCATAATAATCAGCCAGTTCAACTAAAACACCCAATTCCGGCAGAGTGTTACCGTTTTCCCAGCGAGATACACTTCGGGAAGACACGCCAAACTTTTCTGCCAATTCTTCTTGTGTAAGTTTCTTTTCTTTGCGTAATTCTCTTAGAAAACCACCGATTTTAATTTGGTCTATCATTTCACGTTCTCCTTTCACTATCTATTGTCGCTAAAAAGGCAAAAGAAAACCACGTCACAAAGTGAGAAATGACTTATTTTCACCGGACAATTATGTCTTATTGCTTTTTATCAACTCATCATAAGCTTTAAATATATTGTCAATTAAAATATACAGTTGCCACACGCATGCGTCAACTGTATATTTTGATAATAACGAATTTGAACTTCTTTTATTTCTCTACACTCATCCAGCACCCTTCGGCACCAATGCCGTCTTCGGGTGGCGTGAGAAGGCCTCTGTCAATAAGGGCTTCCACAACCGCATCCAGAACAGGCAAGTCCGCCAGACGATTGGCAAGTCGCCACTCTCCCAACAGATAATCGGGAACAGCCTGCTTAATCAGAGCGGCAAGCTGCTTTGCAACGACCTTTGCTTCCTCGTGGAAATAGCCCTTGTAAAGACCGCTGCTGATAGCGAAAAGACGCTCGCTATCTTTTATGGTAGATACCAGAATTTTAGTATAAAGCATATCTTTCTCGCGGTACAGATAGCCACAATCAATCGCCTTTGCCGCATGTTCTTTCTCTGCTTCAGACATAGAATTTACATCTAATCCGTTGATTGCCCGCAGTGCCAGCTGAATTTGAGGATCATTTCCCACATTTAAGCCGCAGTGGAAATGCGCTTTTACCCGCGTGATATAAATATTTTCCAGGTGAACCTTGGAAAAGCCGCATACATTTTCTGCTCCTGCACCATCCCAGCCGGCACCGTAAGTTTTACCGTTAGATACATGACCAAATATGCTGAAGGGTCGGTCCGGTGCGGAAGTATCGGCAAAATAGTTCTCTGCCAGGACATCCTCCACCATTTCAGAGAAAATGTATGACATGGTGGTTACCTGTTGCCAGAGGATAAGATTAAAATCTACCTTTTTGTTCAGATAGGGGAAGGCAAGATACTCTTCTTTATGCTCGTTCACGAAATCTGATATGGAGTCACAGATTTTTGGCAGATGCTCAGTATAGATAGCAGTCGCCTTTTCCATGGTATCCTCATCAAGCAAAATAAAATTGATGATATATTTTCCATTCTCTAATTTGCGCAAAAGGCCGTAGCTGCCGTTTTCGCCGTATGTCAGAATCGCTAATTCCTCCTCCACATACATCGTGGGTACATTCAACTGTTCGGCAATTTCAGCAGCACTCATTGCCTTTTTGCGGCAAAGCCATAGGATATGCTCGGAAAATGTTCTGTTGCAGGTGGTACGCGGGTCACCCCATGCAGCGCGATGACTCACATACAAAAATGCTGTAATATCTTGACAACATAACTGTTATGTATTAGTATATATAATACAAACAATACAAAAGGAGGTGCATCATGGTAATTGTAATCAATGATACACTTGACAT
>CALYZQ010000123.1 GCA_945609985.1 uncultured Lachnospiraceae bacterium
ATTCATTTTGCCAAGCTCAGTGACGATCGCCTGCAAGCGGTCACTCTCCTGAAAACGGATATGCCCGATACCGGTAATGGTAGTGGGAGTCTGGGCAAAGGGTGCGATGGCAGCCAGGGTAATTGCCTGGTCGGAGCAGGCAGACATATCTACGGTAATGCCCTGATACTGTCCGGTTGCGGGCGGTATCAGCAGGATGCCATTCTCTGTGTCCTTTGCGGTACATCCCATTTTTTCCAGAATATGTATAAATTCCACATCTCCCTGCAGGGAATCAAAATGCACATGATTCACACACACTTTTATGCCAAGCAGGGGAACCATGGCATAGAAGTAGCAGGCCGCGGATACATCCGGCTCAATCTGATAGGTAAGTGCGTTATAGTGCTGTCCGGCTTTAATCACAAAACAGTCGGATGCAGGTCTTTCTACGGTGATACAAAACTGTTCCATCATTTTGCAGGTCATGTCAATATATGCCATGCCGTGGGAGCCCTCCACATGAATGGTAAAGTCCTCTTTGGAAAGAAAGGCAGCAATGAGAAGTGCGCTCAAAAACTGGCTGCTGTGGTCTATGTTAATGGTGATTTCGTTCTTGGTAAATCCATGTCCCTTTAGGGTAAAAGGGAAAAAGCCCTCCTTACCTTCCGGATATTCGATTTCACAGCCAAGCTCGGTAAGAGAACTCAAAAGGGGGGCCATGGGACGTCTGCGCATCTGCTCGGATGCGTCCATGTGCCATGTGCCCTCGGAGATTCCAAGGAAGGCTGTGAGAAAACGTGCAGCAGTGCCGGCACTTCCTACATAGAGGGAGGCTTCGGACTTAAGAATAATACCGCCGCAGCCGTTGACAGAAACGGTCTTTTGTGCTTCATCAACGGTGGTGGCGATTCCCAAATCCTGTATACACTTTAAAAAATGTCTGGAATCATCACTGAAAAGCACTCCGTTTAAAGTGCTGGGACCCTCTGCCAGGGTAGCAAGCAGAAGAGCTCTGTTAGTAATGCTCTTGGAGCCGGGAACGGTTACGGTTATGGGGCGGTTGCCTGCAATGTGAGAGTCGGATGTAGTGCCTTGTGCGGTTCGAAGCTGCGGATAAATGCAGGGAACCGGGAAGGTTTCTTTATTTGTAGAATTTGTAGTGTTTGATGTCCGGTTGTTCATGTGTGTTCCCTCTGTCTTATTTATAAAATGCCTGTACGCGGATTGCCTGGTTATAGTCACCGAACTCCTCGCCGAAAAGGGTGCATCCGCCGCAGTTTGCGGTATTTTTAGGGACCTCGATACGGAAGGAGATCAGGCTGTTGTAGCTGATTTGTAAATCGTCTATGGTTACGCCGGACAGCTGCTGGCCTTCATCCATAAAGGTGCCCTCTTTATTAATGGTAAGGGTCTTTAATAAACCGTACTGGTTGCAGGTCTTGGGCCACCAGGCGGGAGAAATATAGCCGCTTCGGCTTCCGTAGTCACCGGGGCTTATCCATACGCCCAAAGGTTGACCGTTGATAGAAAAGTGAATATCGGATGGAAAGTCATCATTAAAGCCCGGATACTCCGAGGCTATTTCGAAAGAAATCTGTAGCCTCTGCAAGGATTGCCCCGGCTGTAAATGATTGGGCAGGCCATACTCCACATAGCCGCTGGTAAACCACAAAATGCTGGCATCGAAATGCTCGGGGAAGGTGAATGCCTTGATGTCGTCCACGGAGCCCACAAATTTGGTGGGAGTGGCAAGACCGCATGTGGGAGTAATACTGCAGGCGGTGAAGTAGCCGATTTTGATATCGTCCTGATAATATTGCTCGGATTCCTTTTTGGTTGCCATGTCGATAACGAGGCGGTCATGGCAGGGACTTACAAGCTTCATGGTGCCACGCTTGCCGGAGGTAGTCTGAATCTGTACCAGTCCTGCCTCCATAAGCTTTCCTACATGCATGGAGATAGCGCTGTTTGTAAGATTCAGTGCCTGCGCCAGGTCATTCATGCTTAGGTTGGGAGTCTCATAAATCATTTTCATAATTTCCATACGCATGTTGGCGCTGAGTGCTTTTATTACCTTTTCTGCTTCGTCTAATGAGGACAAATATAGCATAAGCGTTGCTCCTTGTGCAATGTGTTTTTATCTACCATATCACATCTATTTATTAAAGTAAATAATGAAATAATAGAATTTTAAAATCTATTGACATTTACTAATATATGGAATAGACTTATATATATGTAATAATAAGTTTTTTTGTTTCACTCAAAACTTAACTAAAGGAGAACGATTTTTTATGGCAAAACTGTATGTGAATTCTAAGATTAAGAAGGGACATATCAATCCCGAATTGCAGGGACATTTTTCCGAGCATTTGGGACGTTGTATTTATGAGGGCCTTTATGTAGGTGAAAATTCCGACATCCCCAACGTAAACGGTATGCGTACTGATGTTGTAGAGGCTCTTAAGGAGCTTAAGATTCCCGTGCTTCGTTGGCCCGGCGGTTGCTTTGCTGATGAATATCATTGGAAGGATGGTATCGGTCCCAAAGAGACACGTAAGAAGATGATTAACACCCATTGGGGAGGTGTAGTTGAGGATAACAGCTTTGGTACTCATGAGTTTATGGAGCTGTGCCGTCAGTTGGGCTGTAAGAGCTATATCAACGGTAACGTTGGTAGCGGTACTGTTCAGGAGATGAGCGAGTGGGTTGAGTATCTGACCTTCAACGGCGTTTCTCCCATGGCAGATATGCGTAAGGAGAACGGACATGAGGAGCCTTGGACTGTTGATTACTTCGGTGTAGGTAATGAGAACTGGGGCTGCGGCGGTAACATGAGACCTGAGTATTACGGTGATTTGTACCGCAGATATCAGACCTATGTTCGTAACTATGACAATGAGCATCCTATTTATAAGATTGCCTGCGGTGCCAATGTGGATGACTATCATTGGACTGAGAAGGTACTGGAGACCTGCTTCGACCATGGTACCGGTTATATGAATGGTTTATCTTTACATTACTATACTGTTCCTACCGGCGTATGGAGCAAGAAGGGTTCTGCTACTGATTTCGATGAGGAAGGCTGGTATGCAACCCTTAAGGGAACTCTGTATATGAAGACCCTGATTGAGCGTCACGGTGCGATTATGGATAAGTATGATCCCGATAAGAAAATAGGCATGATTATCGATGAGTGGGGTATCTGGACTGACGTTGAGCCCGGTACCAATCCCGGCTTCCTGTATCAGCAGAACACCATGAGAGATGCTTTGGTAGCAGGTATCAATTTGAACCTCTTCAACAAGAACTGTGATCGTGTAAAGATGGCTAATATCGCTCAGATGGTGAACGTACTTCAGTCCGTTATTCTGACTGAGGGTGAGAAGATGGTTAAGACTCCTACTTACCACGTATTTAATATGTACAAGTATCATCAGGATAACGAGCTGGTTGAGTCCTATATCGAGACCAAGGAAATCGGTACTGAGAAGTCAAAGGTACCTAACCTGACAGAGTCCGTATCCATGGGTGCTGACGGTAAGTTACATATCACCATTACCAACCTCTCCTTAGATGAGGTGGCTGACATTGAAGGTGTATTCGCTGAGACTGAGATTAAGTCTGTAAAGGGAACCATCCTTACAGGTGCAATGAATGCACATAATACCTTTGATGCTCCTGAGAACGTTGTGACAAGTGCATTTGACGATGCTGTTGCAAACGGTGATAAGCTGAACTTTACTGTACCTGCATGTAGCGTGGTTTATTTAGAGGTTACGGTGTAAGATAAGTGCATAGAATGTAAAATATGAAATGAGTGCCGGCGGGATGAGTGAGTCCCGCCGGTTTTGCTGGTAATTGGAGAATCATATCCGCTGGGAATATGGTTTCGCAAGCGTATTTTGGACCTATGCAGAAAAAGTGTGTTGTGAGAAACAAAATTTGTCTAAAATCACTCAAAATCCATACGACAATACCAGCGATTGGACCTATACAGAAAAATATATCTCTGAGAAACCCAATTTGTGAAAAAAGTGGTTTCTCAGAGATATATTTTTGCGTATAGGTCCCAATATGTTTAAATTAGGATTATTTTGATACAAAAAGGAAGTGTTTGGGTTTCTCTGCAACTGTTTTTTCTGTATAGGTCCTATTCTGGGTGAAATTATGGATTAATAAAGGGCTCACTATCTTACAAAAAGCTAAAACTATCTACAGGTCTTTTTTATGTTCATGCTATTGTTGACAAGATATGTTGCTAATAGTAATATATCTAATAGAAATGCAAAGGAGAAGGAAAGATGGAATATATTATTTTGTGTATGCTTTTGCTAAAGAAGATGACAATATATGAGATGCGAAC
>CALYZQ010000124.1 GCA_945609985.1 uncultured Lachnospiraceae bacterium
ATCTATCAGCAGCTTCGTAATCAGATTGTGCAGGGGATTTCGGATGGTCGCTTAGAGCCGGGGGAGCAGTTGCCTACGGTGAGGGCGCTGGCACAGGAGATTGGTGTCAATACCATGACGGTCAGTAAGGCTTATCAGATGTTGAAGCAGGAGGGATATATCTATACTGACAGGCGCAGCGGTGCCCGGGTACGCACCAGCTTTCATAAACAGGAGACGTTGTCCGAGGAGAATAGGGAACGGCTTAAACAAGTGATTTCTGAGGCAAAGGTGTGTGGTATGTCGAAGGAGAGCTTTTTGAAGGAATGTGCAAAACTGTATGAGGGAGGAATGACTTATGTGGATTAATATTTTGATGGCGGTGAGTCTATATCCGGTGCTTTTGGTTCTTTATTTTTCGGTGAAAGCACCTGCAAAATATGAAAATAGTCTGTTGTTTGGCATTACCATGAAGAAGGAATGGCTGGAGGAGCCGGAGGTGAAGGCTTTGACAGAGGCGCTTAAGCGTCAGTATAAAAAGGAACTGAGTATATGCACTCTTATCTGTGCACTTGTGCCTTGTGTCTGCTTTTTTATTCCGTATCTGTCCATTCAGCTTACTATCTGGTGTATGTGGGTATTTGTAATTATTGTAGTGTTAATGATCCCTCAGATTCGCGCCCATAAAAAGCTGATGCAGTGGAAGAAGGATCAGGGCTACATGGTGGAGGAAACAGATAATGCCATGTATGTGGAGCTGCGTGAGGCGGGACAAATCCGCAGAGTGAAGCTTACGCAGTATCTGCCCTCGATTCTGGTAAGTATAGTAGCGGTGATAAATCCTTTTGTGTACCGCATGGCAACGGGAAATGCAGACAATGACCCTGTAAACAATTCGGTGTACTATATTCTTTGGGCAACATTGGTCATAACAAATGTGGCTATTTATCTGGTTGCGCTGTGGATGGATAAGCGTAAAACCGAGGTTATCAGTGCAAACAGTGATGTGAACGTCAGCTATACCAGAGCCAAAAAACAGACCTGGAACCAGCTTTGGCTGCGCAGCAGTTATCTGGCAACGGCACTGCTTACGGTTCTTGCAGCGACCTATTGGCTGGGAGACCGCTTTGTGACCTTTATGATTTTTGGAACCTGTGTGTACGGTCTGGTTCAGATTCTTCTGATTGGTGCGGCAATCCGAAGAAAAGCCTTTATTGATAAGGTATATCAGGACAAGAGAGATTTTGAATACGTAAAGGACGATGATAAATACTGGATTTGGGGCATGTTTTATTATAATCCCCATGACACCAGAAGCATGGTGGATACCCGCTACGGAATGGGTACTACTGTCAATATGGCACGACCCCTTGGTAAAATACTGGATGGCGTTGCCGTAGCAAGCATTCTTTTTTGTGCTGTTTTGTTTGCATGGGTTATCAGAGAGGAGTTTACCCCCATTGAACTAAGGATGGCGGACGGTTATATAGAGGCGGTGCATACCGGTGTGGAGTATCGCATCGGAACCGGTGAAATAGAGAGTGTGACGTTACTTGATAAACTGCCAAGGATGTCTAAATCCCGTGGAAACGGAATGGATACCTTGCTGGAGGGAACCTTTTATGTCCGTGATGAGGGACAAAAATGCGAGGTGCTGTTAAATCCTCAAAACGATTGTTTTATCCGGCTGGAGACTGCGGATATGATTTATTATTTTGGTGGGGTTGATGATGCACAGACCATGGAGGTATACTTGCAAGTTATCCCTTGACATTTTAGGGTGTAGGGATGAAAATGATATAAGTGGGCAAAGAATGCATTTTTGCCCCTGCAAGGAGGACATTGTATGTTAGAAGCAGTTTCACAGGTATCACAGCAGAGCATGAACGGTATGCTGTTTACGGCATTAGTTTCGTTTCTTCTGCCGATAGCGTTGATTATTTCAGTTAAAGTAAATTTCAAGGCAAAAATCTCCAACTTTTTTGTTGGATGCGTTACATACGTATTCTTTGCCATGTTTTTGGAGGCATTGTTCCATGGCTTGATTTTAAAGCTTACGGGAACCGCATTTTCGGATCAGAAAGTTTTGTATGCAATCTTTGCAGGTTTGACAGCGGCTATCTTTGAAGAAATGGGTTGCTATGTTGTGATGAAATACTGGATGAAAGATAAATTGAACCGTGGAAGTGCCATTATGTACGGTGTGGGTCACGGTGGCGTGGAAGCGATTACGGTTATCGGCATCTCCTATGCATCCAATTATCTGATAGCTAAGATGATTAATAGCGGTCAGCTGGAGGAAACGCTGTTAGCCATGGATGAAACCATGCGAGCAGACACCATTAATAGTCTGTCTTCCCTGTGGACATCTCCTGCCGCAGATTTTTACGTGGCAGGTATCGAAAGAATATCTGTGATTATTTTACAGATAGCATTATCATTCCTGATGTTTAGGGCGGTTAAAAGGAATGAACCCAAGCTGATTACCATGGCGATGCTGATTCATTTCCTGGTGGAGAGCATAACCATTATTTTGTCTCTGTATATACCGATTTTTGTGTTGGAAGGTATGCTGCTGGTGGCTGTGTTGGCCATTGCAGTAGTGATATTTAAAATGTATTGGAAAGAGGAAGGAGGGGCTATAAATGAGCGATTATAGCACAAGAGTACCCAAAGAGTATTACGAACCCATTGCAGACTGCGGAACCATTGAGGAGATTACTTACACCTCTAAGCGTTACGCAACGGACCAAGGTGAGCTGACAAAGCGTGCATTGGTTTATCTGCCCAAGGGATTTGACAGAGCGTCAGACAAGGAGTATAAGACCTTATACTTAATGCATGGCGGCGGTGGAAACGAGGAGGAGTTTCTGTATGGTCAGGATGGCAAGAAAGCACTTCTCTACATCATTGACCATATGATTGCAAACGGTGAGCTGGAGCCTCTTATTATCGTTACCCCCAGCTTTTACTATGATCCAAGTCAGAGTCTGACCCATGATATTCAGGAAGCCGGTGCGCTTACAAAGGCCTATCACAATGAGTTTAGAAATGAACTGCTTCCCTACATAGAGGCACATTACCCCGTAATCAAGAACAGAGAGAGCAGAGCTTTCAGCGGCTTCTCTATGGGTAGTGAGACAACCTGGGAGGTTATGTTAAACTGTCTTGACCTTGTAAAAAACTTTATGCCCTTCAGCGGAGACTGCTGGATAGCAGGAGAAAAGGCAGGCTTTACCAAGACACAGGAAACTGTGGAGCTGATGGAGCAGAAGCTTAAGGATAATGGCTTCGAGAAGTATGATTATAACATCTTCTCCTTTACCGGTGACGGAGACATCGCATTCCCTGCCCTGGATGCACAGATTAAGCTGATGTTTGAGCGCGGCTGGGACGGAAATGGAAACCGCCTGCGTTACGGCTCCTGGGCAGAGGGTATTCATTGGTATCCCTGGATTTATGAGTATTTTTATAATATTATGCCGGATTTGTTTTAAATAAGTAAATGAGGAAAGGGTTACGGCTGATGCCGTAGCCCTTTTTGTATGAGGGGGCGGAAGCATACCATGACCGCCGCAGGCACGCTTCCGCTATGCTTCGCAACGCAGCGGTACTAAGCTCGCTTAATTGTATCTTTCGATACAATTACCTCGCTAAGGACCGGCGTACTCAGAATGCGCTGCTTAGGTCATGGTATGCTTCCGCCCCTCATGCAAAGAATGTCTGCGGCATCAGCCGCAGACATTCCTATCTTACATTAATGTTGCACTTATAATTGCACGTCCCGTCGTTTCACTGATCGGATTTCCGGCATAGTCACCGTATTCTTCTTTGATACGAAATCCTGCCGCATTCAACCATGTATGTAACTGCTCTAACGACACAAAATGTTTAACGGACGGAATTTCCTTTCGGATTTTTTCTCTGGCTGCGGTTTCGAGCTCGTATCGTCTGGTTGAACGGATAAGCCCTGTTTCCGTTTCATAGGTACTGTCGCTCAGTAGCATTTTCCCGCTTGTCCCGTGGCTGTCGGTTCCCTGCCAGATAATGCGCTCTCCCGGATATACATACCATTGCTTTGGATAATAGGTGTGATTGTAGTCGATGTACAGCATTCCACCCGGTTTCAAGGCGGACTTTGCCTTTTCAATCAATACCTTCTGTGCATCCTCCGGACTCTCTTTGGATACAATATTCATGAGGAAGTTGCCGGCAATCACTATCACATCATAATCGCTTCCCCAGTCATCTTCAATTGCATCTGCCATCCGCCAGGTGATATTGTCCAC
>CALYZQ010000125.1 GCA_945609985.1 uncultured Lachnospiraceae bacterium
TCCCGAAAATCTTGTTTTGACCAACGCATTGTTAAACACTTATGCACTGATGCCTCCCAGACTTTATCACGGTAGAGATATACGCTGTTGCTATGATAAGGGTGATGGCGTATTTATGAAAGGGGAGACCGGGAAAATGATACAGATTCACAGGGGGAACGAATATGAAGGGATGCACGGATACCGGCTGACCAATTCCAGAGGTATGAATGGTGCGGTGGCGCTGTTTTATCCCGGAGTAAAGGAGCGGATTGCCCAGCTTCTCGGAGGAGACTATTATGTGGGCTTTACCGGTATTCATGAGGCTGTAATTCATCCGGTGCAGCATAAAGTTTTAGGAGAGATGAAAGCGGCAATCCATCATACCAATGCGGTATTCGATAAAAGAGAGATGCTGACGGATAAGGTATACAGATATCTGAGTGCGAGAAAGGAACTGATAGAGGTATAGTTAAACCGTGATTTTAGTTGTTTTTAGGCAGGAGCGTGATATAATGGACATGACGGGAATTGATTATCATGGAGGTTGACTGTGAAGATAATTATTGCAGGAGTCGGAAAGATGGGTTCAACATTGACAAGACATCTTTCTGCCGAAGGATATGATTTGACACTGATAGATAAGAATATCAGGGTACTGGAAGAGAATCAGGAGAAATATGATGTAATGGTTGTACAGGGTAACTGTGCTTCCATGGAGGTGCTCTTTCAGGCGGGAGTAGCAGAAGCAGATTTATTGATTGCCATGACGGGTGCAGATGAAATTAACTTGCTTTGCTGTATGACTGCCCATGGCATGAACCCCAAGATTCACACTATTTCCAGAATCCGAACTCCGGAATATGCAGACCAGGTTTATAAGCTTGGAGATATGTTTGGATTATCTCTTGCGGTAAACCCTGAAAAGCAGGCGGCACTTGAAATTGAGAGACTTTTAAAATACCCCGGATTCTTAAAAAGGGAGACCTTTGCAAAAGGACGTGTGGAAATTGCAGAGCTTCGTGTGGAGGAAGACAGTAAGCTTTGCAACCTTGCATTGAGCGATTTGAATTCCGTGGCAAAATGTAAGGTACTGATTTGTGCAGTATTGCGTGAAGGTACGGCAATAGCCCCTACCGGTAACTTTGTGCTTAAGGAAGGTGACAGGATTTTCGTAACTGCGACTACTAATGATTTGGCAATCTTATTGCGCAATTTGGGTGTGGTAACCCATAAGGTAAAACGTCTGATTATCTGCGGAGGCGGACGTGTCAGTGTTTATCTTGCAAAACAGCTGGAAAAGAGCGGTATTTCCGTGCAGATGATTGATAAAGATCCGGAAAGATGTCTGGAATTGTCCATGGCATTACCGAATACCTGTATTATTGAGGGCGATGCCAGCAATGAGTATTTGCTGGAGGCAGAGGGTATACATGACTGTGATGCTTTATTTACGGCTACCGGCCTGGATGAGCTTAACATGATTATTTCGCTGTACGGTGCTAATTGCAAGGTTCCGCAGGTAATTACAAAGCTGGGACGCATGAATAATAATAAGATATTGGATTCTCTTTCCCTGGGAAGTACCATCAGTCCCAAGGAGCTTTGCGCCAATGCCATTGTGCGTTATGTACGTGCCATGAAAGGTCAGACCGGAGCAGCCCTTACGGTGCATTCCATTGCGGACGGACAGGCGGAAGCTATAGAATTTTTGGTAGATGAATCCACCCTGCATCGTGGGGAACCACTGCGCAATCTGAAGCTGAAAAAGAATGTATTGGTGGCAAGCATAGCGAAAGGTATCAGAACCGAGATACCAAACGGTGATTCTGTGTTTGAAAAGGGTGATACCGTGATTGTGGTTACAAACGGTGATGAGGTTATCTATCAGCTGAATGATATTTTCAGGGCGTAGGATGGGAGTTTGCTATGAATTATAAGATGATGGGCAGATTTATGAGCAGGATTCTGCTTCTGGAGGCGGTGTTTATGCTGCCTGCCCTTTGTATAAATCTGTATGAAACAGAATGGACATCCGCAATGGGATTCGTATGGACGATAGCGATTACCATAATTGTCGGTGTTTTATTATCTGTTTTCAGTAAGGGATATCAGAAGCGTTTTTTTGCAAAGGAAGGTTTGGTTTGCGTTGCCTTCAGTTGGATATTTATGAGTCTTCTGGGTTGTCTTCCCTTTTATATCTCGGGTGAGATTCCGCATTTTGTGGATGCTTTGTTTGAGATTGTATCAGGCTTTACAACTACGGGAGCATCCATATTGTCAAATGTGGAAGGACTTTCCAAGGGCATGCTGTATTGGAGGAGCTTCAGCCATTGGCTGGGCGGTATGGGAGTGTTGGTGTTTTTGTTGGCATTTTCTTCGGGAAGTGAAAGTAACAGCGGCTTTACCATGCATCTTTTGCGGGCGGAAAGCCCCGGCCCCAATGTGGGTAAATTGGTACCCCACATGAAAAAGACAGCAGGGTTACTGTATATTATGTACATTTTATTGACAGTGCTCAATATGATTTTTCTGCTTCTTGGTGATATGCCTTTGTTTGATGCGGTATGTACTGCATTTGGTACAGCAGGTACGGGAGGTTTTGGTATCCGTAATGACAGTATTATGAGTTACAGCCCGTATATTCAAAGTGTGTGTACCGTGTTTATGCTGTTGTTTGGTGTGAATTTCAGTTGCTTTTATCTGCTGATTATTAAGCAGTTTAAAAGTATATTCAGGGATGAAGAGCTTAAGCTGTATCTGGGTATCGTTGCGGGTAGTATAGCGCTGATAGTATGGAATCTGCGTGGCTTTTATGATACCTTTGAAGAAACCTTCAGACATGCGGCTTTTCAGGTGTCCAGTATTGTTACCACAACGGGCTTTGCAACGGCGGATTTTGATTTGTGGCCCAGCTTTTCTAAGGCAATCATTATACTGCTGATGATTGTCGGTGCTTGTGCGGGAAGTACAGGCGGCGGATTTAAAATCGGACGATTATTGCTGGTGTTTAAGAGTCTTAGGCGAAGTGTGCAGCAGATTGTTCATCCACAGAAGGTACAGATTGTCAGAGTAAACGGTCAGCCGGTTAATGAAAAGATTTTGCAGAATACCAATGCGTATCTGGCTGCTTATGTAATTATCATTTTTTCAAGCTTTATTGTGATTTCGCTGGACGGTTTTTCTACCATGACGAATTTCTCGGCAGTGTTGGCGTGTTTTAACAATATTGGCCCCGGTTTAGAAGCTGTAGGTCCGGTGTGTAACTTTGGAGGATTCAGTATTCTTTCAAAGCTGGTATTGATTGTTGATATGCTTGCAGGAAGATTGGAAATTTTCCCGATACTGATTTTGCTTTCAAGAACAACCTGGAAGCACCGGTAATATATGAGATTGTACAAAGAAAACGGCGCGTTATGCGCCGTTTTTGCATGTGCAGGGAGAGGCGGGGATACCATGACAGCCGCAGGCACGCTTCCTGCACTTTTATTTTGCTATAATCTCAACATTACCGGAGCCGGTGTTAGTGCGAATTTTGGTCTCTCCGTTGCCGAAGGTAAAGGTACCACTCTTAACCGTACAGGGAGCATCTTCCTTCCAGCAGATGCGGACGTTACCGCTGCCGGTTTTTACACCTGCTTCCAGACCTTCCGTTTGATTAACCATTACAGAAATATTACCGCTACCGGTCTGTAATGCAGCATCCCGCAGGCTGTGAGGAGAATGATAGGAAATGTTACCACTGCCTGTCTGAAGATAGCAGTTGCCGAAAGCAGAGTGAATCCGGATATTGCCGCTACCGGTCTGACCGGACAAGGTGCCGGCAGGCTTGCCGTCCGAAGATGAGCCGGAGATATTACCGCTTCCAGTGTGCATTTTAGCGTCCGCAAAGAGGATGTCAGCAAAGGAGATATTACCACTGCCGGTACGGCATTCCATCTGTTCACAGATTACGCGGTTTAATTTGGTGTCGCCGCTTCCGGTTACGGTATGTAAGGTTCGGAATGTAAGACCGGTTATCTGTACGTTACCGCTACCGTTCTTTACAACAAGTGCGGGAGTCTCCTTGGGAAGCTTAACAGTCAATGTAATATTGCCAAGGGGATTAGGGGCACTG
>CALYZQ010000126.1 GCA_945609985.1 uncultured Lachnospiraceae bacterium
ATCCTTGCAATTACCTTTACCAATAAAGCGGCTGAGGAGATGCGGGAGAGAGTGGATAATCTGGTAGGCTTCGGAGCGGATCAGATATGGGTCAGCACCTTCCATTCCACCTGTGTGAGAATACTGCGCCGCCATATTGACAGGATAGGATATGACAATCATTTTACCATATATGATGCAGATGACCAGAAGACGGTTATGAAGGGCGTTTGTAAGCGCCTGAATATCGACACTAAGCTTCACAAAGAGAAAACGCTACTTAATGCTATTTCTTCAGCAAAGGACGAGCTTGTGGATGTGCGTGAGTTTGAAATCAAGACCATGGGTGATTTCAATAAGCAGGTACAGGCAAGGGCTTACAGGGAGTATCAGGAGACACTTCGCAGGAATAACGCGTTAGATTTTGATGATATCATTGTAAAGACGGTAGAGCTTTTTAAGTCCTGTCCGGAGGTACTTGCCTCCTATCAGGAGCGTTTTAAATATATCATGGTGGATGAGTATCAGGATACCAATACCGCGCAGTTTGAGTTTATAAGGCTGCTTGCAGACAGATACCGTAATTTGTGCGTGGTAGGTGATGATGACCAGTCCATCTACAAATTCCGTGGCGCCAATATCCGTAATATCTTAGATTATGAGCTTCATTACCCGGAGGCAAGGGTGATAAAGCTGGAGCAGAATTATCGTTCTACTCAAAGCATTCTGGACGCGGCAAATGCTGTGATACAAAATAATGTTGGGCGTAAGGAAAAGGCACTTTGGACACAGAAGGAAGCCGGAAGCAGAGTACATTTCAGGCAGCTTGAAAATGCATATGAAGAGGCTGAATATATTGCGGATGATATAGTAAAAAGGGTAAGAAAGGAAGGAGCCGGCTATAAAGATTGTGCTATTCTATACAGAACCAATGCACAGGCTCGTGTGCTTGAGGAGCGCATGGTGGTGGAAGGAATACCATACCGCGTGGTGGGAGGTATCAACTTCTATGCAAGGCAGGAAATCAAGGATATTCTGGCATATTTAAAGACCATTGACAACGGGCAGGATGAGGTGGCATTGCGCCGTATTATCAATGTGCCCAAGCGAGGTATCGGTGGCGTGACGGTAGAGAAAATTGCGGATTATGCAGAAATCAGGGATATTTCCCTGTATGATGCCATGTGTTATACGGATGATATTGCATCCCTTGGCAAGGCGGCAGAGAAAATCCGTGGTTTTGTGAATCTGATACAGGTATTCAGAAGCGGTCTTTCTTCCTATGGTATTGCAGATTTGATAAAAGCCATTGTTGAGCGAATCGGTTATGCGGAATATTTAAGAGATTTGGACGAGGAGGCTGCAGAGGACAGGCTTGCAAACGTAGACGAATTGATTTCAAAAGCGACCCTGTATGAGGAGACTCATGATGAGGTGAGCCTTACGGAGTTTTTGGAAGAAATTACCCTGGTTGCGGATATCGATAATGTGGAAAACGGTGATAACAGAGTACTTCTGATGACCTTGCACAGTGCAAAGGGACTTGAGTTTCCTTATGTGTACTTGTCAGGTATGGAGGACGGATTGTTTCCCAGTTATATGACCATTGTGGCAGATGACAGGGCGGAGCTTGAGGAAGAACGCAGACTTGCCTATGTAGGTATCACAAGAGCGAAGGAGGAGCTTACCTTAACCTGCGCAAGAAGCCGTATGATAAGAGGCGAGACGCAGTTTAATCCCATCAGCCGTTTCGTAAGAGAAATTCCCACAGAGCTTTTGGACAATACGGTTCCTGCCATGAAGCGTCCCGTGACACAGACCTTTGAGGATGTGGTGGATTTCAGACCAAAGGCAATCCTTCGTCCCAAGGTGACTGCCAAGGCGGACAAACCCTTTATTGCACAGGGCATCGGCAGTTTGAATAATCTGGCAGGTATCCAAAAGGGGGCTTCGGTACAGGCAGTTTCGGAGCTTGATTACGGCGTGGGAGACCGTGTGAGTCATATAAAATATGGTGTAGGCACGGTGCTGGATGTAGTCAGGGAACCGAGAGATTACAAAGTGACAGTGGAGTTTGATTCGGCAGGCCCCAAAATTATGTATGCATCCTTTGCAAAATTGAAAAGAGTGTAGTATTTTTTGAGAAAACGTGATATAATAAATGAAAGCAGTTTTTATGCAACAAGAGAAAGGCAGGTATTTTTTATGAGCAAAATTGAAAGCTTATTGGACAAGGCAAATTTGAATGAACTTTTGGGTAAGAAGGAAGAGAAAAAGAAGAGTAACACTCTTGTGTGGATACTTGCTATTATCGGTGCTGTAGTAGCAGTTGCAGGAATTTGCTATGCAGTATATCGCTATCTGAAGCCTGATTATCTGGAAGATTTTGAGGATGATTTTGAAGACGAACTCGAGGAAGACGATGCAGATGATTTCTTTGAGGATGAGAGCGACGTAACGATTTAAGGAGTACCTAAGCACTATGAAAAAAGGACAGGTTTTTGAAGCTGTAGTAGAACGGGTGGATTTCCCCAACAAAGGAATTGTGAAAATCGGGGAGGACACCGTTGTTGTGAAGAACAGCCTGCCCGGGCAGAAGGTAACGCTTTCGATTAATAAGATCAGAAAAGGGAAGGCGGAAGGCCGTCTGGTGGAGGTGACAGAGAAGTCGCCTCTTGAGACCGGTCATCCGTGTTCCCATTTTGGTTTGTGCGGAGGCTGTACATACCTTTCCCTACCTTACGAGGAGCAGTTACATATTAAGGAATCCCAGGTAAAGAAACTTCTAGACAGTGTGTTATGCAGGCAGGAAACACCCTGGCAGTGGGAAGGCATTAAGGGAAGTCCCAAGATTTATGAATACCGTAATAAGATGGAGTTTTCTTTTGGCGACGAATACAAGGACGGGCCGCTGGCACTTGGAATGCATAAACGCGGAAGTTTTTATGATTTGGTGACGGTAGAGGACTGTAAAATAGTGGATGCAGACTACCGTTTGATATTAAAGACAGTACGTGAATATTTTGCACAGAGGAAGGTATGCTTTTTCCACAGACTGACCCACGAGGGATTCTTGCGTCATCTGCTTGTGAGAAAGGCATCCGGCACAGGTGAAATATTGGTTGCGCTTGTGACCACCTCTCAAAGTCCCCGGTGTGGGGTAGCAGAAGAGACGGCAGAATTTTCCGGTGTGAATGATAACAATATGACTGACAAGCTGATAAAGGGATTTTGGGAAGAATTACTCGCTCTGGAAAAGGAGGGAAAGTTGTCAGGCAAATTTGCAGGAATTCTGCATATTACTAATGACTCGCTTGCTGATGTTGTAAAGAGCGACAAAACTGATATTTTATACGGTCAAGATTATTTTTATGAGGAACTGTTGGGACTTAAGTTCAAGGTTTCTACATTTTCCTTTTTTCAGACCAATACCCATAGCGCAGCGGTGCTTTACGAGACTGCAAGGGAATATGTGGGAGATTTGGGAAGCAGGGACAAGACGGTTTTTGATTTGTACAGCGGAACCGGTACCATTACCCAGCTGATGTCACCTGTAGCTGGCAAGGTTATCGGTGTGGAAATTGTAGAGGAAGCCGTGGAGGCGGCGAAAAAGAGTGCTGCTGAGAACGGACTGGCAAACTGTGAGTTTATTGCAGGGGATGTGCTTAAGGTACTGGATGATGTTACCGATAAGCCGGATATGATTATTTTGGACCCCCCAAGAGATGGTATTCATCCTAAAGCGCTGCCTAAGATTATTTCCTACGGCGTGGACAGGATTGTCTATATTTCCTGCAAGCCCACAAGTCTTGTAAGGGATTTGGAAGTATTTTTGGAAAGCAGCTATGTAGTAAAGAAAGCTGTGGCCGTTGACCAGTTCCCGTGGACAACGGGGATAGAAACAATCGCATTGCTTGAAAGAGGCTAGCGTAAAATTTTATTCGGAATAAATGAAAAGAGAACACCACTTTGTGATAA
>CALYZQ010000127.1 GCA_945609985.1 uncultured Lachnospiraceae bacterium
ATTCTGAGCACGTCGGTCCTTAGCGAGGTAATTGTATCGTAAGATGCAATTAAGCGAGCTTAGTACCGCTACGATGCGAAGCATAGCGGGAGCGTGCCTGCGGCTGTCATGGTATCCCCTCCCCGGTCACGATGCCGCCTTACCCTCCATGCAAAATCGGGACTGCACTAGGGCAGTGCAATCCCGACTTCTAAGTATATAGGCAAACACCTATGATATATCATTTCAGCAGTTCCTCCTATAATAAGAAGGAAACACAATGCCAATGCCCCGGTAGTCAACCACTTCGGCAAGGGCTTTTTACGAATGTGTATGGAAGACAGTTTCTCCAAGCCTTTCGTCACATAATACATTAAGGGCACCAACGCCGGAAGCATATAGCGTCCCTGATGCTGATAATCCATTGTGTACGCATAATAAATCATCAGTATCACCGGCATTATCATACAAAACAGCATATTCAGATGGAAGAAAATTTCCTTACCTGACAGCTTTCTTCGTGCCTTTGAGAAGAATTTACGGTTGCAAATCCAATACAAAACTCCTAAGGCACCTACTATAAATAATGCCAGATATCCTCTATAAAGCCACTTGGTGCTATACATCGACATGGAGCCAAACGCCGCCACAAAGCTGTGAAACGCGCCGTCAATCGTGTCTCTTTCCTTCATCATCTCCCACACACTATAGCCCTTTTCCGCGTAGGTCTGACTAGTGAGTGGATTTACAATTTCAATGGCATATTGCTCCGCCATTTTCTCTCTGGTAGCAAGTCCCAGAAAATCTCCATCCAATACAATATATTGTCTGATAAACCACCAGCCGATTCCCATCAGTACAATCACACTGATAAAAATACCCTTTTTCAGCATCTCCTTATAATCATAGGACAACTTCCCTTGAACGGATTTGATAAAATAGGCAACAAACAACAAAATACAGCTCAAAATATAGCCATACGCATTGTAATAAGAAAGGGCACAAAGAATAATTCCGGCACTCATCCAAATGCAGTTTCGAATGGTGAAGCCTTCCTTATATGCGCTAATCAACGCGTACACCATCATGGCCGTTGCAAGCATACAACAGGAATCTGTATTTACATAAGTGTGCAAAAACAGACTCTGAGGCATATACATGGTCAGGAAACAAAACAGCCACCTAAAGCGATTGTCCGTAAAAACTTTCTTACCGATTAAATACACCACATATGCCATGCAGGTTCCGAAAAATACATTTACCATTCTGGCCGCATACAAAAGCACAAGTGCCGAATCCGTAAACAAGTTCACAAAACGCATCAGAAATCCCTGAATGATATACGGAAACGTATTGTACAGTCCATAAGAGAAGCCATAGCTCTTAATACGGATCTCTTCCTCCAAACCGGTAGGAATCACCCCATGTTCACAAATATACTGCGGCACCAGATACCTTACATGCTCATCCGGCGGATTGGAATAGATCGGAGGCGTATCTGCCAAAGGTTGGAAAATAACCAGCGTCACTGCCAACACCACAAAGCCCAACAAATATAAAGTTAAAATCAATAACTCTTTTCTTTTGGACATAAAAACCTCTATCCCATAAAACCAAAATACAATAACACAATAATACCAAGCACAATTCTATACCAGCCAAACACCTTAAAATCATGCTTCTTAATGTAGTTCAATAAGAACTTCAAAATAAATATAGAAACCACAAAAGCAACTACTGTACCGATTAATAACAAAGAAAGCTCCAGAGCAGTAAAGTCAAAGCCGAACTTTACTACCTTTAGAAGGCTTGCACCAAACATAACCGGTATTGCCAAGAAGAAGGTATATTCTGCCGCAACTGTTCTTCCCACACCGATTAACAATGCACCTACAATGGTTGCGCCGGAACGGGAGGTTCCGGGAAATACTGCTGCAATCAGCTGGAACGCACCGATTAGCAACGCGGTCTGATAGGTGATTTCTGACA
Organism: uncultured Lachnospiraceae bacterium; assembly: GCA_945609985.1. GTDB lineage: Bacteria > Bacillota > Clostridia > Lachnospirales > Lachnospiraceae > Acetatifactor. The sequence goes on from CALYZQ010000127.1 coordinate 1,969, forward strand.
AGGTTGTCACTTTTGCACTGCGTCCCTTATTCCAATTCTCAACTATAATAAATGCCACACCAAACACAATCAGCGCTATAGCCACGCATACAGGGTTATAAAACAGTGCATCAAATACATCATCAAACAAAATACCGATGACTGCTGCCGGTACACAGGATACCAAAATCTTGAACCACAGGGTCATAATATCTGGCTTAATAAAGGAAGCGATACCTGCCTTTCCTCCTCTTTCCTTCTTAGACAACGCAAAGGGCCATATCTGCTTCCAGAACAGTACCACTACCGCCAATATGGCACCCAGCTGAATGACCACATCAAACATGTCAAAGAAGCCTTCGCTGGTTCCCTTGAAAGGTAACCACTCCTCCACCAGAATCAGATGTCCGGTACTGCTCACGGGAAGCCATTCGGTAATTCCCTCCACTAATCCGTATATAATTGCTTTAATAATCTCAAACATTTCATTTCTCCTCGTATTTTAACTGTTCAGGTAAGCCAAAATCTCCTCATAACGCGCCTTGGCATCTGCATAGCCCTCCTCATAAAGAGCCAGCATTTTTTCCTTATCCTTCTCGATTCTGCCTACATCACTTGCCTGTTTGGGACGGATTACATATGCTTTGCCTTCCTCCTGCATGCGATAAATATCCTCCACGCAGGCATTGTAGCGCTCATGACGGCTTGCCATTAATTCATATACTTTAGGATATTTCCGATACTTAGACTTTATGAGTGCAAGCTGCATTCCGCCGGTGGGCTTACGGATATAATCCTCTTCCTTGGTCATTACCACAATGTTTTTCAGGTTGCCGTCCGCAATTGATTTCTGTAAAGGAATGGCATCACTGATACCACCGTCCAGATACAGCTTGTCACCGATTGAAACATTGCGGGACACTAAAGGCAGAGACGCGGAAGCCCGCACCATCACAATATCCTTGCGCATATCACGCATCTGAAGATACTCCGGTTCTCCGGTCTCAATATTGGTCACCACGCTGTACGCTTTACCTTCATATTTTTCAAAGGTTTCATAGTCAAAAGGATACAGCGTATCCGGAATATCCTGATAACACATCTTTACATTAAAGATATCACCCGTTGTAATAAGACTTCTCACGCTGCAATAATTTTTGTCCTTCAGGTAATCCACACTGATGTCCCTTGCGCGTCCCTTTTGCTTGGACAAATAGCTGCACATATGACACGCACCTGCGGACACTCCGTACACACTGCTAAACTCAATTCCCTTCTCCAGGAAAAATTCCAACACCCCCGCAGTATAAATTCCCTTCATACCGCCACCTTCAAGAACCAAACCTGCCTGATACATATTCCACCTCTTTACATTTACTTTCCATATTCCTCAGTCACAAACTTGCGCAGTGCCACCAAAGAACGCTCCACCTTCTCCGTATCGATACAATATGCCATACGGAAGTAGCCGGGAGCTCCAAAGCTGTCGCCGGGCACCAGCACAAGATCGTACTTTAATGCCTTCTCACAGAATACCTTTGCATCCTTCTCAAGCGCCTTGGGGAATATGTAGAAGGTTCCACCGGGCTTCACAACGGTAAATCCTAAGTCTACCAGCTCATTATAAATCAAATTCATATTGGTCTCATAAACGCTAAGCTCCGCAGTCATGTCAAGCACCTCTGCCACTGCCAGCTGAATGATGGAGGGAGGGCAGTTGTGACCGATTCCGCGGGAAATCTGTCCGCACATATACACCATGGTCTCCGCATCCTTGCACGCGGGATTGATAGCCACATAACCGATACGCTCTCCGGGCAAAGATAAAGATTTAGAGAAGGAATAGCACATAATAGTGTTATCATAGAAGGAAGATACACAGGGTGCATCCACTCCTTCAAATATAATCTCCCTGTAGGGCTCATCGGAAATAATAT
>CALYZQ010000128.1 GCA_945609985.1 uncultured Lachnospiraceae bacterium
AGCACTTAAGGATTAGCCCAATATTCCTAAGTGCTCTAATAATATTTTAAGTCCCATGAGGATTAATATGATACCTCCGGCAAATTCGGCCTTTGCTTTATAGCGGGTACCAAAGATGCTGCCGATTTTAACGCCCACTGCAGAGAGAGCAAAGGTGATACTGCCGATAAAGCAGATGGCGGGAACAATGTCCACACTTAAAAATGCAAAAGTAATTCCTGTGGCAAGGGCATCGATACTTGTGGCAACAGCCAGAAGAAACATGGTTTTGATATCCAGGGAAGCGTTGCAATCTTCACAGGTTTCTTCCTTGGAAAGGGCTTCTTTTATCATGGTAAAGCCGATTAAGCCCAGTAATATAAAAGCAATCCAATGGTCGATGGAAACAATGTATTTTTCAAATTGTCTGCCAAGTAAAAAACCAAGAAGAGGCATCAGCGCCTGAAAGCCTCCGAACCACAAACCCACCAAAAGGGTATTTTTGAAGGAAACCTTCTTGAGGGCAAGTCCCTTGCAGACGGAGACTGCGAAGGCATCCATGGACAATCCCACGGCAATCAGGAAAAGTGTAACTAAACTCATATCTGTCTTTTCTCCTGCATTGTGAAATGGTAATGAATGAAAAACTCATGAACAAAGGCAAAAGCCATTTGTCCATGAGCCTTATCATCACAAGAGCGATTAAGCTACAACAGTAACGTTGGTAGCACGAATCTTGCTGCTGTTCTGAGGGTCACACTCGGTATCGAAAGTAACCTTCTGACCTTCCTCTAAAGACTTGAAGCCTTCAGCGTTGATTGCAGAAAAGTGTACGAATACTTCCTCGCCGCTAGCTTCGTTGGTGATGAAGCCGTAACCCTTCTGAGCATTAAACCATTTAACTGTACCGTTATTCATGTTGGTACCTCCTTTATTTTTGGTGATTCTAGAACTAGGACAAAAAAATCACATATTTTTGTAAACCATCATTAAAAGAACAATGACTTACAAAAATATGTGAGATCAATGACTTTCATTTAGAATACTAAGAAAATTATAGCATTTCGTGTACGGTATGTCAAATATTATTTGGAGAGAAATGGTAACGGAAAGTGCCGGGGATGATTTGACAATTGATGTGTGAAAAGGTATTCTTATATTGTATTGTAATGTATAGGAGTGAGATTAAATGAAAGAAAGATATCATATATCGGGGATGACCTGCTCTGCCTGCTCTTCCCATGTACAAAAGGCTGTGGAAGCATTAGGCGGAATGGAAAAGGCGAGCGTAAATCTGCTTACGGAAACCATGGAAGTAGTCTATGATGAGCATCAGCTTACGGCTGCGGATATTATAGCGGCGGTGGAAAAGGCAGGATATGGCGCAACAGCTATGGACGGAGCCGGTTTAGGAAATTCGGAAAAAGAAAAGGATGATCTCGAAAGGCGACAGAAGGAAGAGGAAAAGAGCATGAAGTGGCGGCTTTTGCTGTCGATTCTCTTTTTATTGCCGCTTATGTATGTGGCAATGTGTCTGCAGATGCATAGCACACCTGAAAATGCCATGACCTTTGCCATGACTCAGTTGTTTTTATTGTTGCCCATATTATATCTGAACCGTAAGTTTTTCGCGGTAGGATTTAAGACCTTGTCACATTTGGCGCCCAATATGGATAGCTTGATTGCACTGGGAGCATCCGCAGCATTGGGATATGGAGTTTTTGCCATGTACCGAATCAGCTACGGAATGGGGCATGGGGATATGGCTCTTGTGGAGCGGTATTCCCACGATTTATATTTTGAATCTGCAGGTATGATATTGACACTGATAACGGTTGGAAAGTATCTGGAAGAACGCTCCAAAGGAAAGACTACGGAAGCAATTAGGAAATTGATGGATTTGTCTCCCAAGCTGGCGGTTGTGGTGGATGAAAACGGTATGGAAAAGGAGATTCCCACCCATGAGGTACAAAGGGGAGACGTGTTTTTGGTAAAGCCCGGAAGCCTTGTGCCGGTGGATGGTACAATTTTGGAGGGCTTTTCCGGTATAGATGAGTCTGCGATTACGGGGGAAAGTATACCGGTGGAAAAATGTCCGGGCGACAAAGTGATTTCCGCAACTCTGAATAAAGCCGGATTTTTGAAATGCCGTGCCGACAGGGTGGGGGAAGATACCACGCTGTCTCAGATTATCCGTCTGGTGGAGGAGGCAAATGCTGGTAAAGCTCCCATAGCAAAGCTGGCTGATAAGGTGGCAGGGGTGTTTGTGCCGACTGTCATGGGGATTGCACTGCTTACCTTTATCGGATGGATGCTTGCAGGGCAGAATGTAGAGTTTACCATATCCACGGCAATTGCAGTGTTGGTGATTTCATGTCCATGTGCATTGGGATTGGCAACGCCGGTGGCTATTATGGTGGGAACCGGTGTAGGTGCAAAGAACGGCATATTGATTAAGTCGGGAGAAGCATTGCAGATTGCGGGAAATATAGACACGGTTGTACTTGATAAAACGGGCACCCTAACAGAAGGAAAGCTTAAGGTTATGGGTGTTTATGGATATGAAATTGATACAAAGGAGCTTCTGTCCGTGGCGGCAGCGCTTGAAAAAAAGAGTGAGCATCCTCTTGCGGAAGCAGTGATAAAGGAAGCGGAGAGCTTTGATGTCAAACTCCCCGGAGTATCAGACTTTCAGGCTGTGTTCGGTCGTGGTGTGCAGGGAATTCTTACGGAGGGAAGATTTGCGGGCTCGCAGGTATTTGTAGGAAATCGGGCATATCTGGAAGAAAATGGGATGACCATTTTAGATGCACAACGTAAGCTGGAAGAACAAGTTGCCAATCAGGGTGAGACACCGTTATGGATTGCCATGGCAGTAGGAGAAGCGCGGAGGGCAGTAGGTATTATGGCTTTGGCAGATGAAATAAAGCCATCCTCCTACAAGGCAGTTAAGGCTTTCAAAAAGCAGGGAATCCGGGTGGTGATGCTTACAGGTGACAATGAGAAGACTGCCTTGGCTGTAACGGAGAGACTTGGCATTGAAGAGGTATTTGCCCAGGTACTTCCCCAGGATAAGGAACATCATATCCGTAAATTGCAAAAGCAGGGCAGGAAGGTAGCCATGATTGGTGACGGTATCAATGATGCACCGGCTCTGGCTGCGGCAGATGTGGGTATGGCTATCGGAGCAGGTACGGATGTGGCAATGGAAAGTGCTGATATTGTCCTGATGAAAAGTGATTTGCGGGATGCGGTAACTGCCATGAAGTTAAGCCGTAGTGTGATCCGTAACATCAAGCAGAATTTGTTTTGGGCGTTTTTCTATAACAGTATAGGAATTCCTCTGGCAGCAGGGCTTTTGTATCCTGCATTCGGACTAAAGCTGTCTCCTATGTTTGGTGCAGCGGCAATGAGCTTCAGCAGTATTTTTGTGGTGGGAAATGCCTTGCGTTTGCGAAGATTTAGGGGTATATTTAAAGAGGCAGGTAGAGAAAAGAACGAGGCTCGTAAGGCGCAAGGTGAAGTGCCGGAATTGGGCGTAGCAAATGATGTAAAGGAGGAGAATATGGAAAGGGTTATTACAATTGAGGGAATGATGTGCGGTCACTGTACGGGAAGGGTACAGAAGGTATTGGAGCAGATACCGGGTGTGAAGCAGGTTGTCATGAGCCTGGAGAATAAAACGGCAACAGTGAGTTTAGTGAAAGAGGTTCCTGAGGCACTTCTTAAGGCTGCCATAACAGAAGCCGGTTATGAAGTGACGGATATTAAGGGGTAAATAAAAGAG
>CALYZQ010000129.1 GCA_945609985.1 uncultured Lachnospiraceae bacterium
GTTCCATGGAGGCATTGAATAAGCAGGCACTTCGTATCCTTCATCTGTTTGGAAATGACGATGTAAAGTGTGTGCGTACCTCCGTGGGTCCTGAACAGGAATACTTCTTGATTGACAAAGAAATGTATGATAAGCGCCCTGACCTCCGCTTTACCGGACGTACCCTTTTTGGAGCAAAGCCACCCAAAGGACAGGAGATGGATGATCATTACTTTGGTGTAATTAAGCCGAGAGTTGCAGCATATATGGAGGAATTAAATGAGGAACTTTGGAAGTTAGGTATTTTGGCTAAGACAGAGCATAATGAGGTTGCTCCTGCACAGCATGAACTGGCTCCGATTTATTCTACAACCAATATTGCTACAGATCATAATCAGTTGACCATGGAGATAATGCAGAAGGTTGCAGCAAAGCACGGACTGGTATGTTTGCTTCATGAAAAACCGTTTGCGGGTGTAAACGGAAGTGGTAAGCATAACAACTGGTCAATGGCAACAGATGCAGGAGTGAACCTGCTTTCTCCGGGCGAAACCCCTTATGAAAACGCACAATTTTTATTGTTCTTATGCGCAGTAATCAAGGCTGTAGATGATTATCAGGATCTGCTTCGTCTTTCTGTAGCAACAGCAGGAAATGACCACAGACTTGGTGCAAATGAAGCACCTCCGGCAGTGGTATCTATTTTCCTTGGGGATGAACTGAATGCTGTTTTAGAAGCAATTGAGAATAATACACCTTATGCAGGAACACAGAAGACACAAATGAAGCTCGGCGTGGATGTTTTGCCTAAGTTTAACAGGGATACAACAGACCGTAACCGTACATCACCGTTTGCGTTTACAGGAAATAAATTTGAATTCCGTATGCTGGGTTCTTCCAACAGTATTGCATGTGCAAACATTATGCTCAACAGCGCGGTTGCTGAGAGTTTGAAGATTTATGCTGACAGATTGGAAAAAGCAGAAAATTTTGAAGATGCATTACATGAGATGATTCGTAAGACCATTAAGGACCATAAGCATATTATTTTCAACGGAAACGGTTACGATGATACATGGATTGAGGAAGCTACTGAAAAGAGAGGGCTACTCAATTATCGTACCACACCAGATTGTATGCCACATTTGCTTGATGAAAAGAATGTGAAGATGCTGACATCCCATGGAGTATTTTCGGAGGCAGAATTGAAATCCAGATGTGATATTATGCTGGAGAATTACTGCAAGACTGTCATAATTGAGGCAAATACAATGGTTGACATGGCAAAGACAGAAATTGCTCCGGCGGTAGATGCCTACACTATGGAACTTGCTAAGACGATTGCAGCTAAAAAGGCAGTGGATGATACATTAACCTGTAACTATGAGAGTAGTTTGGTTAAGAAATTATCTAAGTTCACAGACAGAATTGCAATTAAAACGGAAGAACTGGAGAATGCATTAGTAGAACTTCATAATGCAGAAGGCATCATTTCAGAAGCAAACATGATCAGAGATGTTGTCCTTGTTAAGATGGGCGAGTTAAGACTTGCTTGTGATGAAGCAGAAACTGTAACAGCAAAGAAATATTGGCCGTTCCCGACCTATGGAGATTTGTTGTTCAGTGTAAGATAAAAAAGACGTGATTGGAGGTCCTTGATATGGATGAAACAATGAGAGAATTAGTAATGGAAGCTGCCTCTGCCGAAGTATTTGGTGTGTGGTTTTTAATCGGTGCCGCATTGGTATTTTGGATGCAGGCAGGATTTGCAATGGTGGAAGCCGGATTTACCAGAGCGAAAAATACCGGAAACATTATTATGAAGAACCTGATGGATTTTTGTATTGGTACGGTTGTATTTATTTTAATAGGCTTCGGATTGTTGATGGGCGAAGATCTGTTTGGTTTTATTGGTAAACCGGGGGTTGATTTGTTTACATCTTATGCAGACTTTGATTTTTCAAGTTTTGTATTTAACCTTGTGTTCTGTGCAACTACGGCTACTATTGTTTCAGGAGCAATGGCTGAGCGTACCAAATTCCTTTCTTATTGTATTTACTCAGCAGTGATTTCAGCTTTGATTTACCCAATTGAAGCACACTGGATCTGGGGTGGCGGCTGGCTTGCACAGATAGGATTTCATGATTTTGCGGGTTCCTGTGCTATCCATATGGTAGGTGGTATTTCAGCACTTATTGGAGCAAAGATTCTTGGTCCACGTATTGGTAAGTTCAAGAAAGATAAGTCGGGTAAAGTAGTTAAAGTAAATGCTTTTCCGGGTCACAGCATAGCACTTGGTTCTTTGGGTGTATTCATTCTTTGGCTTGGCTGGTATGGATTTAATGGTGCGGCAGCAACATCAATGGAGCAGCTTGGTTCGATTTTTCTTACCACAACCATTGCACCTGCTGTTGCAACGGTAGTTTGTATGATTTTTACATGGATTAAGTATGGTAAGCCTGATGTTTCCATGTGTTTGAATGCTTCACTTGCAGGATTGGTTGCGATTACAGCACCCTGTGATGTAACAGATGCTTTAGGCGCAATTGTCATTGGTGCAGTTGCCGGTCTTTTGGTTGTTTTCGGTGTTTGGTTACTTGACCATGTACTTCATATTGATGACCCTGTTGGTGCGGTAGCAGTACATTGCATGAACGGTATCTGGGGTACCTTGGCAGTAGGATTATTTGCTACAGATACGGCGCCGGGATACAGCATTGCAAATGCTTCCGGAAAAACTCTTACCGGTGTATTTTATGGTGGTGGTTTTGAACTGTTAGGACTTCAGTTTGTAGGATTTATCAGTGTGGCTGCGTGGACCGCAGTAACCATTACAATTACATTCCTTGTTATTAAGGCTATTGCGGGTCTTCGTGTTGACCGTGAAGAAGAGATGCTCGGTCTTGATATAACAGAACATGGTTTGCCTTCTGCATATGCAGGATTTGCAATGCAGCCGGAGTATATTGAAGAGGGAAGTGAGCCGATTGTTGTATCCGGAAATACTCCAGTAGCAGAAGCAATCCCGGTTAAGAAGGTTCCGAGCTTTGAGGAGGGAACGCCGAAGTTTACAAAGATTGAAATTATTTGTAAGGAATCCCGATTTGAGGCATTAAAGACCGCGATGATGGAACTTGGTATTACAGGTATGACCGTATCCCATGTTTTAGGCTGTGGTATTCAGAAAGGTAAGCCTGAATATTATCGTGGTGTGCAGGTAGAAGCTAATCTGCTTCCTAAGGTACAGATTGATATTGTAGTAAGTAAGGTTCCGGTTCGTAGTGTGATCGAAACTGCTAAGAAGGTGCTTTACACAGGACATATCGGTGATGGTAAAATCTTTGTTTACGATGTTGAAAATGTGGTAAAGGTTCGTACCGGTGAAGAAGGATTTGATGCGTTGCAGGATGTAGAATAATACACTTTTTATAACGGAATAATAGGAAAAGCGTTTGAGAAAAGAGAAGTAGTATAGGAAATCACTCACAGCGAGTATGGGATGGTGAGAGCCATGCAGCATGAGCCTGTATGAATAACACTTTTCGAGCTGCAATCTGAAAAGAGGATTCTTAGTAGGTGCGCCGTAGCGCCATGCGTAAATTGGCAGAACCTTTATTGAGGTTTGGAAAATGAGAACAAATATAGGTGGCACAGCGAG
>CALYZQ010000130.1 GCA_945609985.1 uncultured Lachnospiraceae bacterium
TCTATATCCTCCGGTGTTACATACCTGAAATTGGTCTGCTCCATGCACACTACACGCTCGTCATTTAAAAGCTTCAATGCAAGTTGGCCGTGCCCCACATCCACGGAATAAACCTTCGTCGCTCCATTCTGCAGCATACAGTCCGTAAATCCTCCCGTGGAGGCACCGATATCCATGCAAACACAACCGTCCAAATTAAACTGCCATTTCTCCATTGCCTTTTCCAGCTTTAATCCGCCACGGCTCACATATTTTAAGCTGCTTCCTCTGACCTCAAGAACAATTTCGGCAGGTTCAAAGCCTGTACCGGCCTTAACTTCCTTTTGCCCATTCACATAGACATTGCCGGCCACTATGATTTCCTTTGCCTTCTCTCTTGAGGGAGCATAGCCCTGATTTACCAATATCACATCCAAACGCTCTTTCATTGCTGCATCCTTCTTAAAATGCGTTCTACTATACTATCTGCATCCAACCCGATTTCCTTCTTTAATAGTGAAACATTTCCATGCTCTATATATGCATCCGGAATGCTGATGTTTAGATAATCATTATCTTTAACGTTTTCCTTCATACAGGAGAGTACCTTTTCGCCGTATCCGCCACAGGCAACATTCTCTTCCATGGTAACAATCAACTTATGGTCGCTACATGCATCACAAACAGCTTCCCTGTCAATGGGTTTTACAAAACGGGCATTGATAAGACTTACCATATATCCCTTGTCCTTTAACTTTTCCCGTACTTCTTCTGCTGTTTTTACCATGCTTCCCACAGCGAAAAGAGCTATTTCACACTCTCTGTAAATCCATTCTGCCTTGCCAAGCTCTATAGCTTCCCTATATTCCTCCAGACCGGCATATGCCTCACCTCTGGGATAACGGATGGCAATGGGCGCATCCAGACTGACTGCAAATTTCATCATGTCTGAAAGCTCCCACTTATTCTTGGGAGCACAGATTGTCATGTTGGGAATACCGGAAAGATACGTGAAATCAAAGATTCCCTGATGTGTCTCGCCATCGCTTCCCACAAGCCCTGCTCGGTCTATCGCAAAAATAACCGGTAAATTCTGAATACACACATCATGCACAATCTGGTCATACGCTCTCTGTAAAAAAGAAGAATATACTGCTACAACCGGCTTTAATCCTCCGGCTGCCAAGCCTGCCGCAAAGGTCACCGCATGCTCCTCCGCAATTCCCACATCAAAAAATCTTTCGGGGTACATATTGCGGAAACGCTTCAAACCGGTACCGTCCGGCATTGCTGCAGTAATGGCTACGACTTTATCATTCTTCTGCCCCAGTTTACACATAACTGTGGAAAAAACATCTGTATAATTAGATACGGTTCTTGGATTTGCAGGAAGTCCTGTCTCAATATCAAAGGGTTCCGCGCCGTGAAATCTTGCAGGATGCCTCTCTGCCGGCGAAAAACCTTTACCCTTCTGGGTGATGGCATGAATCAAAACCGCACCCTTCACACGCTTTGCTTCATTGATAACACGAATCAAATCGTTTATATTATGACCATCCACCGGTCCCAAATAGGTAAGTCCCATATCCTCAAAAAACATTCCCGGAATCACTAACTGCTTAAAGCTGCTCTTCGCCCTTCTAATACGGTTCACAAGTCCCGGAGCTTTTCTAAGTGCGTTGCTAATGCCTTCTTTTAAGTCCTGATAACCTGTAGCCGTACGGATATTATTAAGATATTTGGATACGCCACCTACATTTTCAGAGATAGACATGTTATTGTCATTTAAAATGATAATATAATTGGTAACCAGCTTCGCCGCATTGTTCATGGCTTCATACGCCATACCTCCCGTGAGGGAACCATCGCCGATAACCGCCACGATTGTATTATTGCCCCCTTGTATGTCTCTTGCCTTTACAAGGCCAAGTCCGGCTGAAACAGAGGTCGAACTGTGTCCTGTATCAAATGCATCACATTCACTCTCTTTTCTCTTGGGAAAGCCGCTCATGCCGTGAAATTGGCGCAGACAGTCAAAGCCCTCTTTACGTCCCGTAAGGAGCTTGTGTGTATAAGATTGATGTCCTACATCCCAGATAATTTTATCTTCAGGAAGATTCAGTGCCAAATGAAGTGCCATAGTAAGCTCCACCGTTCCTAAGTTAGAACCGAGGTGACCTCCCGTAACACTGATTTTTTCTATAAGAAACTGACGGATTTCCTCTGCCAGTGCCAATCTGTCTTCTTCTGCAATGTTCTTTATATCATTTTCTTTGGAAATCTGTTCCAAAAACATATGCTCATCCTCTTTCTCTTCGGCTATACTTATTTGCGACGATGAATGAGTTCTCTCACAAGTTTCTCTAAAAAGCTATGTTCCCCTTTAAATTCCCCAATCATCTTAAGAGCCTCCTCCGAGAGGCGTTTTACATCTTCCGATGATTTTTCCAGACCGTTCAATGTCACATATGTCTGTTTATGATTCTGGGCATCACTGCCCACCAGCTTGCCAAGCTCACTACTATCTCCGATAACATCCAGAATATCGTCCTGAATCTGAAAAGCAATACCGATATTATAAGCACACTTTTCGACAGCAGCCACTTCTTCCTCGGTTGCTCCTGCCAAGACTGCTCCTACCATCATGGAAGCCTGAATCAAAGCCGCTGTCTTGTGCTCATGAATAAACAAGAGCTGCTCTGTGGTCAATGTATTCTGCTTCTCAGCCTCTATATCCGCAGTCTGTCCGCCAATCATACCGTATACGCCGGCTTTCTTTGCCAATATCTGTAATGCCTTTGCCACCTTTAACATTTCACCTGTATTAGTATTAACCATATCAAAGGCTTTTATGGCAGTTTCAAAAGCATAATTTAGCAGACCGTCACCTGCAAGGATTCCCATAGCATCCCCGTACACCTTCCATGTTGTTTCCCTGCCGCGGCGATACTCATCATTATCCATGGCCGGCAAGTCATCATGTACCAATGAATAGGTATGAATCATCTCTATTGCTGCCATAAACGGCTCGATTATCCGTGCCGTTCCGCCGAAAATACGATACACTTCCTGCATAAGCATGGGACGCAGCCGCTTTCCGCCCGCCAGGACACTATAGTTCATTGCTTTGAGCACCGTAAACTGATATCCTTCCTCCTTCGGCAGATATGACTGTAAAATTTCTTCTATTTCCCGTACTCTGTCATTCATCTCCATGGCAAACCACCTTTACTGTAACTGCGTTAGCACATTTCCTTCGCTAAGCTTTAACACCTTTTTCTCTACCCTGTCAATCTGTTCATTACACTGTTTTAATACTTCCATCCCCTGACTGTATGCTGTAAAAGCCTGTTCCAAAGAAATATCTTCATCAGACAGCCTGTTAACAAGCTCCTCAAGTCTTGCAAAATTTTCTTCCAATGTAAATTCAGACTCTGTTTCCTTACTCATACTCTCTTCTCTCCTCCACACCTGTTACCTTCGTGCGAATGCTACCGTCGCTTACCTGTATCGTTAAC
>CALYZQ010000131.1 GCA_945609985.1 uncultured Lachnospiraceae bacterium
GTCACAATCTGATTGCGGAGAACGGTACCGTTCTTGCACAGTCCAAGCGTTTTATGGGGGAAACCATATACGCAGACATTGATGTGAAAAAAATGCTTTCCGAGCGTCGCAGAATGGGCAACTTCGGAAAGGTGACAGATACAAATTATGTGGAAGTTTCTTTCATGCTGAGCATTGAGGAGACTACTCTTTCAAGAACCTTTGCCCCCATGCCTTTTGTGCCCTCCGACGAGGAGACCAGAAGAAGACGGTGCGAGGAGATTTTATCCATTCAGTCCATGGGACTTAAAAAACGCTATGAGCACATCGGATGTAAGACAGCGGTGCTTGGCATTTCCGGTGGCTTGGATTCTACGCTGGCATTACTTGTGACAGTGCGTACCTTTGATATGTTAAACCTTGACAGAAGTGGTATCATTGCGGTGACCATGCCCTGCTTCGGCACGACGGACAGAACCTATGACAATGCCTGCAAGCTGACAAGAACCCTTGGTGCCACTCTGAAGGAGGTTGACATTAAGGAAGCGGTAACGGTGCATTTTAAGGATATCGGTCAGAATATGGACAACCATGATGTGACCTATGAAAATGCACAGGCGAGAGAGCGTACTCAGGTGCTGATGGATATTGCCAATCAGACAAATGCCCTGGTTATCGGAACCGGAGATATGTCGGAGCTTGCTCTCGGATGGGCGACCTACAACGGAGATCACATGTCCATGTACGGTGTCAACGCGGGAGTTCCCAAGACGTTGGTGCGTCACCTGGTAGCTTATTATGCGGAAACCTGTGAGAATAAGGAGCTTTCAGAGGTGCTTCTAGACGTGTTGGATACGCCTGTAAGCCCCGAGCTGTTGCCTCCCGTGGAGGGTCAGATTGCCCAGAAAACCGAGGATTTGGTAGGCCCTTACGAGCTTCACGACTTCTTCCTGTACTATATGCTGCGCTGCGGCTATGAACCTAAGAAGGTGTACCGCGTGGCAAAGGAAGCCTTCCGTGGGCTTTATGATGATGCAACTATCCTCAAATGGTTAAAGACCTTCTACAGAAGATTTTTCAGCCAGCAGTTTAAACGTTCCTGTCTGCCGGACGGCCCCAAAGTGGGTAGTGTGGCAGTATCCCCCAGAGGAGATTTGCGCATGCCCTCTGACGCCTGCGCCACCATCTGGTTAAAGCAGTTAGAAGAATTAGCATAAAAGAGAATTAAGGAAACATGCAACATAGTATCTATAATTTGCATCTTGGTATGGGAGTGGTTGAAAGACCGCTCCCATTTATGCTATTTTGGGGAAAATTGATAAATAAAGGAGAACAATTATGAGCGTTATAAAGAGACAAAAGGTGTGGGGTGTTGTTTGGGAAACCTACCTGTTATGCTATGCTTTTCGCATTTTAGGGTATTTTGTTTTACGCACTGACCAAACTCTGGTTGGTGAAGCAATTGTACATAAACTAATGGGGATTGGTGTTTTGTTTGCAGTAACTGCCTGGATGAGGCTTACGATAACCAAAATCGGTTTTGTGAGAGAAAACGTTTTGAGCAATCTGTTAAAAGGGCTTGCGTTCGGATGTGGTGTTTTTGTATTGGACGGAAGCTTTGTTTTTCCTGATTTGTATTGTAGGAAATATAGTAAATGTTGTAATGGAGGAAGGTGTATTCCGCGGACTTTTCGGGAAGCTTTTGGAGCAAAAATACATCTTTGTTGTATCGGCGCTTGTTTCCTCGTGCTTCTTTGGCTTCTGGCATATGATAGGTCCTATCCGAAGCTATTTGGATGAAAGTATGAGTATGGGCGGTATGATTGCAAACATTGCCATGCTGGTAGGGACCTCGGCATTGGTCGGTTTTAAATTTGCGATGCTTACCAAAATGACAGGCAGCCTTTATATGGCTATGGGTGACCATTTTGTCAATAATACAATTGTGAATCTTTTGCATGTGGTATCTGCTACCGGCGTCGATGAAGAAATTGCTGTTCTCATAAATGATATTTTTTATTTGGAAAGTGTAGACAAAAAGGTTTTCGTATATTGTGAGAAAGAGGTTTTTAGAAGCAATTATAAGCTGTATGAATTAGAGGAGATGTTGTCTCAGGCAGGCTTTGTCAGAGTGAGTAAATCGGTGCTCCTAAATATTGAGAAGCTGATGGGCTTGAAAACATTGGTGAACAGCAAATTGGAAGCGCGGCTTTCCAATGGCGAAAGCATATGTGTTACCAGGAAATATTTGAAAGATATTAAGAGCGAATTGCTAAGAAGAAATAAAGGATGAAGAAGATTATACTAAATATTTTGGCGACAACCGGAATCTCTTTGGTGGCATTGGCGCTTGTCGCAACCTGCTATGATACAACACTTATCTGTATTGATACGGTTTTTCAGGTATTAGGGATTAATGTCATTATCTATATAGGACTCTATTTTATGGACTTTGTGGAATATCGCTATCCGATATTGGAAACCGGTTTGAAATTGACGTATGTCATAATACTTGTTTTGCTTGGCGGTTGGATGTGGGGATGGTACAGCAACTTACCGGGTGTTGTATTAATACTTATGACGATTGGCATTTTTGTTGTATGTGTATGCTTGGATACTATCAGTTTACTGAGCGAAGTGAAATCAATTAATGTTTTGTTAGAGGGAGAAGGACAAAGGGCGGACTGTGAGTAAGGTTATCAGCATATTAATTGAAGCGGTGCCAATTTTTTAGTTGATAAAAAATAAAATGGAGGGTATAATTAGATTATAAAGATAAAATTATGATAAAGTTTTGATAAAGGAGGCAACTATGATACAGATAAGACCGGTTTCTGATTTGCGAAATAAATTTCCTGAGATTGAGAAAGCAGTTGGAGGAGGAGAACCTGTATATCTGACAAAAAACGGATATGGTACAATGGTAGTTTTGAGTATGGAAGCATACGCAAGGCTTACAGATAGTGTTGAAGCAGCATTTGATGAAGCTGACAGATATGCATTAGAGAATGAAAAAAGATATACACATGAAGAAGTATTTTCACAGCTTCGAAGGAGGGTAAATGGCTGATATCCGTTATGAATTAAGATACTTGCCTCTCTTTTATAAAGATTTAGAACAAAAAGTGTTGTATATAGCGGAAACATTGCATAATTCAAAGGCTGCGAATGATTTATTAGATGCTGTGGAGAAGGCGATAATGGAAAGATTACCTTTTGCAGAAGCATTTGAACCGTATCATTCGATTAAAGAGAGACGTTATAAATATTATCGTATTTATGTGAAGAATTTTGTTATTTACTATGTGGTAATAGATGATGTCGGAACTAAAAAGATTATGGAAGTGCGTCGTTTTTTGTATAACAAACAAGAACGTGAGCAGTTGATATAAAAGAAATTAACTAAGCGGTGAATTTGAAGTTGATGGAGGATAATATGATGTTGTATCATAAAAGTTGACACCCTATTCTCAAGGATTTTGATATATAA
>CALYZQ010000132.1 GCA_945609985.1 uncultured Lachnospiraceae bacterium
TAGAGCACACATGGCTGGAACAATTAAAACTGCCCGGCTGTCTGGAGGTGTTTTCAAAGTCGCAGGAAGAACAGCCTGCGGAAAATCCGGAAAAAGGTCAGGGCGGGTCATTTTGGCGCAGGCGTAGGGAGAAAAAGAGAAGGCTTGAGCTTCAAAGGCAGCTGGAAATGCAAAGAGAGAGTGAAAGGCAGGTTATCCTTGAAAAAGTTAAGGAGCTTTCGGGTCTGGTTTTACCACTTACAGATTATCCGGAAGAAAGCCGGGTAGTGTTTGAAGAAGCACTTTGCAGAAAATCTTTTCCCCTTTTGTGGCAGAAAGTATGTGACTTCCCGGAATTTGACGGATATATGCAGGAGAGGTGGGCAGAGCTTTTGCTGCCTTATGCCACGAAGCCGGATTTCCTGGTGCTTGGAAATTCAAGACTGCTACAGGATTATCTGTGGAGCAGGGGCATCAGAATGAAATCTCTTACCTGGATTCTGCCCGGGCATTTATATACGGAGGATGTAAAGCAGTTTGAAGAGGATTTCCTGTATGAATACGGATTGGCCATAGATATGCAGGTTATTCAAAATGGGGCGGATTATCGGAAAATACCTATTGTGAGCCGCAGCTGCATTAATGTGTTGGATTTTTCGGGAGAAGATAAGTTAAATGTGTCGGGGATACAAGCGGAAAGCATATGGCTTGATATGTCTTCATCGGAGAAGAAAAAAAGACGGATAGAGGTTTCAAACCCACAGATTTCCTATATTTCCCTAAAAAATAAGTGGAAAGAAGCGAAAAAGGAAAGTATTGTTCTTGACACTATCAGTAAAAATAGGTATAATACCTAAGTTAATTAGGATAAAATGGGATGTTGTATACGTAAATTAATATATGAGAGAAAGGTGCGGGACTATGGAGAAGAAAAACATTTTAACCTACGAAGGCCTCAGAAAATACGAGGACGAGTTACATGAGCTTAAGGTTGTAAGACGTAAGGAGGTTGCCCAGAAGATTAAAGAGGCAAGAGAGCAGGGTGACTTATCTGAGAATGCTGAGTATGATGCAGCAAAGGACGAGCAGCGTGACATTGAGGCAAGAATCGAGGAGCTTGAGAAGATTCTTAAGAATGCTGAAGTTGTAGTTGAGGATGAGGTTGATTTAGACAAAATCAACATCGGCTGCAAGGTCAAAATTCTGGATGTGGAATTTAACGAAGAGTTAGAGTATAAGATTGTAGGTTCTACCGAAGCAAACAGCTTAAAGGGAAAGATTTCTAATGAGAGCCCTGTAGGCAAGGCTTTGATTGGTGCAAAGGTAGGCGATGAGGTTGCAGTAGAGACCCAGGCCGGCACATTTACCTACAAGGTATTAGAGATTCAGAGAAGCAATTAATGACAGCGCATTGCGCAGGATAAGGAGTGATTGACGTGGCAGAGGCACAGAATGCAAAGGTACAGGAACAGGATATTAATCAGCTCTTAAAGGTGAGAAGGGACAAGCTTGCAGCATTGCAGGAAGCAGGCAAGGACCCTTTTCAGGTGATGAAATATGATGTAACCCATCACAGCACCGACATTAAGGAGCATTTTGAGGAAATGGAAGGTGATACCGTGCGTATTGCCGGACGTATCATGTCCAAACGTGTTATGGGTAAGGCATCCTTCTGCAACGTGCAGGATTTGCCCGGCAATATCCAGTGCTATGTTGCAAGAGACGATATCGGTGAGGAGTCCTATGCAGATTTCAAGAAATATGATGTGGGCGACATTGTAGGTATCGAGGGTATTGTATTCAAGACCAAGACAGGCGAAATTTCCGTACATGCAAAGAATGTGCTCTTATTATCCAAGAGCTTGCAGATTCTGCCTGAGAAGTTCCATGGACTGACCAATACAGATATCCGTTATCGTCAGCGTTACACCGATTTGATTATGAATGCAGACGTAAAGGAGACCTTTGTAAAGCGTTCCAAGATTATCAGTGCAATCCGCCGTTATCTGGACGGACAGGGCTTTATGGAGGTCGAGACCCCCATGCTTGTATCCAATGCAGGTGGTGCTGCGGCAAGACCCTTTGAGACTCACTACAATGCGCTTGACGAGGATGTAAAGCTTCGTATTTCCTTAGAGCTTTACTTAAAGAGACTGATTGTAGGCGGCCTTGAGAGAGTATACGAGATTGGCAGAGTATTCCGTAATGAGGGACTGGATACCAGACATAACCCCGAGTTTACCCTGATGGAGCTTTATCAGGCATATACCGATTACAACGGTATGATGGATTTGACCGAGAACATGTTCCGCTATGTGGCACAGGAGGTATGCGGTACCACACTGATTCCCTACGCGGAGGAAATGATTGATTTGGGTAAGCCTTTCGAGCGTCTTACCATGATAGAAGCAGTAAAGAAGTATGCAGGTGTGGATTTCGATGAGATTCCCGACACCGAAGCGGCAAAGAAGATTGCAGATGAGAAGGGCGTACACTATGAGGCACGCCACGCAAAGGGCGATATCCTGAATCTCTTCTTCGAGGAGTTTGTTGAGGAGCATCTGATTCAGCCCGTATTCATTATGGATCATCCGGTAGAGATTTCTCCTCTTACCAAGAGAAAGCCGGACAAGCCCGAATATGTAGAGCGTTTTGAACTGTTTATCTATGGTCGCGAGATGTGTAACGCATACTCCGAGCTTAATGACCCCATCGACCAGAGAGAACGTTTCAAGGCACAGGAAGCAGCTCTGGCAGCAGGCGACGAGGAAGCCAACACCACAGACGAAGACTTTATGAACGCTCTGGAAATCGGTATGCCCCCCACAGGCGGTATCGGCTACGGTATCGACAGACTAGTGATGCTGCTGACCAATTCTCCTGCGATAAGGGATGTGTTATTGTTCCCGACGATGCGTCAGGAGAAGTAGTAAAAACCCAGTAAAATCAAGGATTTGCGGGCTTTTCAAAGACCTCAGGTACACCATTTAGTGCACCATTTTCGGAAG
>CALYZQ010000133.1 GCA_945609985.1 uncultured Lachnospiraceae bacterium
AGCAGCATTTCCGGTGACTGCTTTCGCAATCACCGTTGTTCATTCTATCAAATGTAACATGCTTTGTCAACAAAATAAAACAGATTTCTAAAAATAACTGTTAAACAGATTTCCTGTATTGTAATAATTGAATGTAGCATTATCTGTATAGGTAGCTGTTTTGGTGGCTGCCTTTTCAGCTGCAAAGTTCATCATGGATGCCTGTGCCGATACCTGATAGCCATAGGAACCGTTACCCTGGAACAAAACCTGTGCCTTGCTCATATCGGATTTCACAAAGGTATCCTTATCCACGGACATGGTACTGTCTTCGTTAATGGTAATACCCAGCTGATTGAGCATTTTCAGATTTGCAATGGAATTGCCCACCATACTTGATGCTCTGTTAATTACGGATTTATCATCAACCTCATCCACAGCCTTAATCACATTGTTATAGCTTGTCACAAAGTTGTTCACCGCTTTATAAATTGCCTCTGTATCATATGCCTTTACAGTACTCTCCACACCGTTTGCATCAGTTGTGGTAACATCCTTTTTCTCAAATACGGATTTACTGCCCTTTACAAACAGTGCATCCGCAGCTTCCTTTAACGCATCACTGGTACTCTGAACCTTTGCGTACGCTTTCGCCTCCTCGTCAGAAACAGACTGCGTATTCTTCGCCAGCGCTTTAACGGAAGCATTGCTATCCTTAGAATAGTATGCTTTCATCAGCTTAGCATAACTGCCATTCTTAATGCTTGCATATTCTCCCAGGAAATTACTGCTTGCAACATTGGAAGCACTGTTTCCCAAGCTGGAAAACAGATAAGATATATCATTCTTAGGTTGAATATTAATCGCCATTTTACTACCTCCTTGTCTATCATTGACGGCATCCGTGCCTAAACTTCCTCTTCTACTATTATTTTATCATATATTCGGTCAAAACACAAAATAAATTTAGGTTTTATCGTAAAAAGCTTTGGGATAACTGATATCATCCCCCCAACCGATAACAATGTCCGCAAAATTATCCACCTCTAAAAGACCATACGTCCAGAGAAAGGCTCTGTCCTTTTCGCTTATTTCATGAAGCGGCAACCAACATACATCCTTTATGCACTGTGCATCCATCGGAGCTTCCGGGTCATAACCGGTAATGGCCTGCTGCTTCTCATCTACATTCACCAGAAAAGAATACTCCTTGCGACCATTCTTACAGTATATCATACTTAATGGTCTGATAATCTCCCCGTCCAGCCCACATTCTTCCTTCAATTCACGAAGCACAGCCATCTCAGGGGTTTCACCCTGTTCAATCCCTCCGCCGGGCATCGTATAAAAATACCTGTTATCAAAAAATATCTGTTCTACAAGAATCAATCCGTTTCTTACTACAACCGCTATACTTCTGTCTCTCATACCTTTTCCTCCAATCCCAATGACACTTAACTTAATAACAGCATATCATTATTCACAAATGCATTCTTGATAATTTGAATAAATTAGCCCTAAAAAAGGAGGGGCCGGTAAGTGAGGATGACTTACCGGCACATAAATTGAGTATGAAAAAGAAAAACATTTTTGCTAAAAGAGTGTAACTTCTTTTGTTATTTATAATATAACATATATTTGTGACATGAATTTATCTGAATTGTGAAGTTTTTGTTAACATTTTGCACGCAAATATACTCTTTTGGCAAAATTGTATTATCTATATATCTACTGTATGTCTTTTTTATTATATATTTGATATGCTGTAAGTACACCTATAAACAAAAGTACCATACCACATGCAATCATCTTACCATCCAAGCTCACATTAGTTACAATATCTGCACTATCCGCATATCCGAAAGGTGTCAGATATTTTAACATCTCTGCACTCTCCGTGAGATTAGCCACAATATTTAAAAAGTACATCATAGCAGCAATTCCGATACCAATGCCAAGACCATTTCTTTTAAGAAATGCAGACACGCCAAAACAAATACCTGCAAGCTCTGCCTGCACTAAGAAGTTCGCAAGATGCAAAAGACTTACTTCCTTCCAAAGCACCTCCTCACCAATCATGGCTATGGAGGAGACTGCCAGCAGATAAATCACCACATTCATAAACACAATTTGAAGCATTACCGACAAAAGTTTTTGTGTAATGATACTGTTCCTGCTTACGGGATGTGTCAGTAAAAATTCTGCCGTACGCTCCTTCTCCTCCTTTGCAAGGACACTCACTCCGATAATTGCCGCGAAAAAGGCTCCACCGATTCCCAGAATATTTCCGCACTCAATGGCATAAAAACCTATCATCGTGCCAAAATTCAATTTGTCCATACCAAAGGCAGCCGTAAACGCTCCCATAGAAGCGAACATATCGCTGACGCCCTCCATCTCGCCCTTCATCTCCGGATACATAAAAACACATATCACAATAAAAAATCCGATGGCGGCCGTCCAGATGGCAAGCGCCTTAAAGCCTTGCTTTAACTCGTGTTTTACCAGTGTCATGACTGCTCACCTCCCTTTTCATAATAATGCATTAGGCGTTTGCGAAACGCCACAAGCCGCACAAATACGGCATTTTTTCTTTAACAA